>NZ_JBGCCT010000003.1:327231-654462 GCF_041260665.1 Catenulispora sp. GP43
CCGGCCCGCCGGGGCCGGCGGGCGCGCCGTCCGGTCCGCCGTAGCCGCCGGCACTGCGCCGACCGCCGGGGGGGTTCTGGTTCTCCGCCTCCGGCACCAGGCCGCGCTGCCCGGGCACCGACTCCAGCTCCGTGGTCTGCGCCGACGGGTCGAACTGCTGGGGCGCGGTGGCCACCGGTCCGCCCGGGTGCTCGGCCATCTGCTGGTTCTGCTGGTTGCGGCGCGAGCGCAGCCGCGCGGCCCGGCCGGCCGGGTGGTTCTGCGGGAAGTCGTCCTGCGGCGGGCCGCCCGATGCGGGCTGGCCGCCGGCGGCCGGGGTGCTGAACCGGGGCAGCTGCTCGACGCCCTCGCTGGCCGCGCCGACCACGACCGGGGTCAGCGACCCCAGCATCTGCGTGGCCTCGTTGGGACTGGCGCCCGGGATCGTCCCGTCGTCGAGGGTGTCGGCGACGATGCAGGTGATGTTGTCCGGGCCGCCGGCCCGCAGCGCCAGCTCGATCAGCGTGTCCACGGCCTGCTGCGGGTCCGCGTAGGCGGCCAGCGTCTCGGCCAGCGTCTCCTGGGAGACGAAGCCCGACAGGCCGTCGGAGCACAGCAGGTAGCGGTCGCCGGCGTAGGCGTCGAAGGTACCGATGTCGGCCTCGACCTGGGTGCGGCCGTCCAGGACCCGCATCAGCAGGGAGCGCTGCGGGTGGTGCCCGGCCTCCTCCTCGGTGATCCGGCCCTCGTCGATCAGGCGCTGCACCCAGGTGTGGTCCGCGGTCATCTGCTCCAGCAGGCCGTCGCGCAGGCGGTAGGCGCGGGAGTCGCCGACGTGCACCATGCCGAACCGGCCGCCGGACCACAGCATCGCGGTCAGCGTGGTGCCCATGCCCTCCAGCTCGGGGCGCTCGGCCACGATGGCCCGCAGCCGCTCGTTGGCCGCCACCACCGCGCCGCCCAGCAGCGCCAGGTCGGGCTCGCCGAAGGCCGGGTCGGGGGCCGAGTGCGGGTTGCCGGACTCGCGGGCGGCCAGGTCGTGCTGGGAGATGTGCAGGGTCTGCTCGTTGTCCGACACGCCGCCCGGGCCGGGCGCGGGCGGACCGCCCGGACCGCCCGGGCCGCCGGGGCCGGGCCGGCCCTGGCCGCCGGGCACCATCGCGGGCATCTCCCCGGTGCCGGACAGCAGGTCCTCGCCGCCGGGCGAGTCCAGCCGCAGAACCGTCGTCATCACGACGGAGCTGGCCAGCTCACCGGCGGCGGCGCCGCCCATCCCGTCGGCGATCGCCAGCAGCCGCGGGCCGGCGTAACCGGAGTCCTCGTTGCCCTCCCGGATCAGCCCGACATGGGAGCGGATCGCGTACCTGAGCACAAGAGCCATCTGGCACCTCTCCTTATCCCTAAGCGCGCAACTCGAGCACGGTCTTGCCGATGCGGATCGGGACACCGATCTGTGCCACGGTCGGCGCGTTCAGCTTCGTCTGCCCGAGGAAGGTGCCGTTGGTGGAGCCGAGGTCTTCGACTATCCACTGCCCGGAGGCGTCCGGATAGAGCCTCGCGTGCCGGCTGGAGGCGTAGTCGTCGTCCAGCACGATGGTCGAGTCGTGCGCGCGGCCCATCGTCACCTGCTGGCCGCTGGTGATGTTGACCGTGGTGCCGGCCAGCGAGCCGCCGACCACCACCAGGCGGGTGGGCATCGGGGGGCCGCTGCGCCGGGCACCGGGGTTGTAGGGCTGGCGGGCGCCGCCGCGCGCGGGAACCTGTTGGGTCGACGCGGCGGCGGCCTTGGCTGCCTTGGCCTGCTGGCGCTTGCTGTTCCGGGATCCGTAGAGGTCGGAGCGCATGACCCCGACCGCGGAGAACACGAACAGCCAGAGCAGCACCAGGAAGGCGAGCCGGATCACCGTGAGGGTCAGCTGGGACATCTGTCGTCGGTCCGCCTCGGCCTAGCCCTGCTGACGGAAGATGATCGTGGTGGTGCCCAGGTGGATCACCGAGCCGTCCCGCAGGGGGGCCTGCGTGACGTGCTGGTTGTCCACCACGATGCCGTTGGTGGAGCCCAGGTCCGACACGTACGACGGCGTCCCGATGCGGATCTCGGCGTGCCGGCGCGACACCGACGGGTCGTCGACCCGCAGGTCGACGTCCGTGCCGCGGCCCATCGTGGTGACCGGCTTGGTCAGCATGTGCCGCGCGCCGTTGATCTCCACCCAGCACTGGGTCTGCGACTGCTGCGGCGGCGCGTACTGCTGCTGCTGTTGCTGCCCGCCGGGCGGGCCCCAGCCGGGCTGCTGCGGCGGCGGCTGGCCGTAGGGGTCGTACCCGCCCTGGTCGTACCCGCCCTGGTCGTATCCGCCCTGGCCGCCGGGCGGCGGCGCGCCCCAGCCGGGCTGCGGTCCGCCCTGGCCCTGCGGGGGCGGCTGCGGGGCGCCCCACGGCGCGGGCTGCGGCACCGGGTTCGGCGGCGGCACGGGCTGCAGGCCGCCGGGACCCTGCGGACCCCCGGGGCCCTGGGGTCCACCCGGGCCCTGCGGGCCGCCCTGGTATGGGGGAGGCTGGCCGTAGGGGTCGTAGCCCTGGGGCTCGCCTTGCATCTGAGACACGGGCACCACTCCTGCCAACGCCTGACTTTGGATCCGGAACATCCCCGTGTCGAGATCGGCCGCACGCGCGAACTTCACCTCGACAGGTCCGACGAACATATAGCGCTGTTCCGCACCGTACTCACGGACGAGTTCGGCGAGTTCAGCGCCCAGGGGGCCGGCGTACGTCGCCAGCCTCTCGTAGTCCACGCCGCCCAACTCGACCGTGAAGTCGTTGGGCACCATGGTCCGTCCCTGGCTGACTATGGCCGCCCGGTCATCGCACTCGCGCTGAAGCGCGGACGCGATCTCGACCGGCTGGACCTCGGACTTGAATGCCTTGGCGAAGGCGCCGTTGACCAACCCTTCGATGCGTCGCTCGAACCGCTGTAGGACTCCCACGGACACCCCCTTCCGGCGCGCCAGCCTAGCGTTGACCGGCCTCGCAGACCATTCTGTCGTCAGCGCGCCCTCGTCGGGACGCCGTCGTCGTCGGACCCACGGTCACTCGCGCCCTCCGCCGCCTGCGACGTCCGGCCCGCGTGCCTGTTACGGATGAGATCGTAACCACCCCGTCCCCCGCTGCGTACCCACATCGCCGCGAGATCAGCCGCACGGCCGCGCCCACGCAGCTCAGCGGCCCGACCGAAAGCGACCCGCTCAAGCGGCCCGCATGTCGGGAGGCGAACACCCTCTCGTCACAAGGACGTGCGACACCCCCTGCCGGTTCCCATCGTAAATCCGGTCGCCGAAACGGCCGATCACCGGACGTACCGGGATGTGACGAGCGCTACCTCGGGGGCCGTCGCCATATTGGCGGGAGCGACCTTCGGCGCGTGCTAATGTTTGTGCAGCAAGAGCGAGCGCGAGTGGCGGAATAGGCAGACGCGCACGGTTCAGGTCCGTGTGCCCGAAAGGGCGTGGGGGTTCAACTCCCCCCTCGCGCACTTGTGAGCAGGAAGACAGGCCCGGTCCTGGTGATCATCATCAGGAAGCCGGGTCTTTTCTGTTTTCCACTCGTCTGGCCGAATCGCGCCGGAGCCGGGCCCGGTCTGGTGATCTTCCAGCCCCGTCATCGGCGGTCCTCGGGATTGGTTCTTAACCCTCGCCCCCGTCGCCCGCGACGCGCGCCAGCACCCACTGCCAGCTCTCGCTCCCCATCGCGGTCCGCATGTTCACCAGTTCGTCCAGCAGCGGGGTGAAGCCGGCCTCGGCGAGGTGGCGGACGTTCGTCGCGGGGTCGTGGCTGGAGAAGAACATGGGGACGCCGAGCCAGGGCTCGACGTCGTCGGCGGAGCCGCCCCGGCCGAAGGAGGCCAGCAGCAGCCCGCCGGGACGGAGCCAGCCGGCGATCCGGTCCAGGAGCGGCCGCTGCTCCGCACGGGGGATGTGGTTGAAGCTGTAGAAGGCCGTCACCGCGTCGAAGGAGTCCTCGGGCAGGTCCAGGTTCGTCATGTCCGCCTTGAGGAAGGACGCCGCCGGCACCCGCTGCGCGGCGAGCGCCAGCTGGCCGGCGGAGATGTCCACGCCGAGCACGTCGAATCGCTGAGCCAGCAAGGCGGTGGCGGGGATTCCGGCGCCGCATCCGAGTTCGAGGACCCGGGCTCCGTCACCGAGGTGGCCCCCGAGTTCGCCGACGAAGCGGACCCGCGGATCGTCGGGCACACCCTCGCCGTACGCCGACAGGTACTGCTCGGCCATGGCGTCGTATCCGGACTCGATGATCGCTTTCGGGTCGGTTGTCATGAGTCGCCAAGCTAGTCCCGAACTGGGGCGGCGACCACGGGTTTTCCGCGCACGACCTCAGTGCGGTGCGATCTCCCGCACCAGCCAGTCGTCGACGGTCTTTCCGAGGTCGCCGCCGGCCGGCACGCCGCCGGTCCACTGCTTGCCGTCGACGGTGATGCAGGGCACGCCTTCGCAATGCAGCGTGGTGAAGGCGCTGTCGTAGTTGAGGTTGATCGCGGCCGCAAAGGGCTGATCGTCCACGCACTTCTCGAACGCCGCGGTGTCCAGTCCAGGGATCTTGCGCGCTATCGCGATGAGCGTCGAAGCCGTGAAGGCGTCGACGGTTTCCGGCGGCTGGTTGGCGAAGACCGCCCCGCGATACGCCGAGAAGTCGCCTTGCGCGGCCGCGCACTGCACAGCGTTGCCCGCGGCCAGGGAGCCGCTCCCGGGCGTCACGCCGGACCTGTCGATCAGGTTCACCGGGCGGTACTCCACCTGGATCCGTCCGGAATCAGCTTCCTGTTCGAGGAAGGCGCTTGTCCCGCTGTCGGCCTGCCGGCACGGCGGGCACCGGTAGTCGTCGTAGACCACGACCTTCGTCTTCGCCGACGCCGGCCCCAGCGTGACCACCGCGGCCCCGGCACCGACCACACCGGCCTGCGGGCCTTGGCCGTCGGCGGATCCGGCCCCGAGCGACGTGCCTGCGATCACCGCGGCCGCCACCACCCCGAGGACCCCCGACCCGGCCAGGCCGTTGCGCCGGCGCAGCGAGGAGCGTCCGCGCCGCAGGATCGCCTCGGTCGGCGGCGCCGCGACCCGGGCCGCGGTCGCGGTGCCCGTCATGACCTCGCGCAGGCCGCTCTCCCACTCCCAGGCCTCGTCCGTCATGTGCGTGCTCCCTTCATCGCCGCCGCGGGTCCGTGGAAAGCGGACAGTCCCGCCAGCCCCGCGTCGTTCCGCAACTTCGCCAGCGCGCGCGAGGCCTGACTCTTGACCGTGCCGACGGAGCAGCCGAGCAACGCGGCGACCTCGCTCTCCGCCAAGTCCTCCCAGTACCGCAGCACCACGATCGCGCGCTGCTTCGGCGGCAGCGTGGCGAGCGCGGCGAACAGCACGCCCCGTTCCTCGACCCCGCAGCCGTCGTCGGGCGGCCAGGCGGCGTGCTCGGGGACCGTGGCGACGCTGTACTCCACCGGCCGTTTGGACCGGAACCGGCTCCGGTTGGCGTTGACCAGGATCTTGCGGACGTAGGCGTCGACGTCCTCGACCCCGCGCACGCGGTGCCACGACCGGTAGGCCTTGATCAGCGTGGTCTGCGCGAGGTCCTCGGCGTGGCCGAGGTCCCCCGTGAGCAGATACGCCGTCCGCACCAGCCCCGGCCACCGCGCTGCCGTGAAGCGGCGGAACTCGTCTTCGTCCTCGGGACGCATCCGGTACCCCCTTCCGCACCACAGACCACGGACTCCCCAGAACAGGTTGCATCACCGGGAACCCGGACCGGAAGCGGCGCGATTGACAGGCTAATGCCGTTAGCCTACGGTGAAGCTAACGACGTTAGCCGCGATTGCGGCGCGCAGACCCATCGCACGAGACTGGGGACCACGATGACCACCGTCGACTCCGCCATGGCGACCACCGAGCACCACCTCCCCTCCGCCCTGCGCCGCGGCGGCTGGGCCGCCTGGGCCGTGTTCCTCACCGCCTTCGCGATCCTGGAGGGTGTGAACCACGGCGCCGGCAGCTGGCTGGCCCTGGTCGGCGGTCTGATCGCCCCGGATCTGACCTTCTTCGCGGCCGCCGGCGCGCACGAGCCGGTCCGCCAGGGCCAGCTGCCCCGCAAGGCGGTCCCCTTCTACAACACCGCGCACCGCACCTGGATCCCGTTCGCGCTCGCCGTCGCCTACTCAGTGTCCCCGCTGCAGGTGCCCGCGCTGTTCACCTTCCTGCTGGCCTGGATGCTCCACATCGCGATCGACCGCGTCGCCGGATACACCCTGCGCACCAAGGAAGGCTTCATCCGTGGCTGAGCACCACACCGGAGCGCTCACCGAGCGGCAGCGGCAGATCGCCGAGGCCGCTCGTGCGCTGCTGGACGCCGAAGGCCCTGAAGGCCTCACGATGCGCCGCGTCGCGGACGCCCTGGGTATCAAGGCACCGTCTCTCTATAAGCACGTTCCTGACAAGACCGCGCTGGAAGCCCTTGTCGTCGCGGAGGGATTCCTCGAGTACGCCGAAGCACTGGAAGCCGCGATCGCCGACGCCGACAATCCCTTGGCGGCGCTGGCGAAGACCTACCGCGAATACGCTGTCGCGCACCCGCACCTCTACAGGCTCATGAACTACAGGCCCCTCCGGAGGGATCTCCTCCCCGAGGGACTCGAGGAACGCGCCGCTCTGCCGCTCCTCAAGGTCATCGGGGACGACGCGGCCAGAGCCCGGGCCCTGTGGGCTTTCGCACATGGCATGGTGAGCCTGGAGATCGACGGCCGGTTTCCTCCGGACGCCGACATCCCGGCCGCATGGGGCGCCGGACTGGCCACGTTCGCATAAAGATCCCGACGACGCGGAACAACAGGCCGGCCGGGACGGTTCCCTGCGATCATGACCGACCTCCCGCTCCGCCTCGGCGTCATCGGCCTCGGCGCCATGGGTGCCGAGATGCTCGCGATCGCCGCGGCGCATCCGGACGTCGCCGTGGAACTCGCGGCCGATCCCAGCGAGCCCGCTATAGAGCGCGCACGTATAGCGAATCCCGCAGTGACGTTCACGAACGACCCGATGGCGATCATCGCGCGCACCGACATCGATGCCGTCTACATAGCGGCGCCTCCCATAACGCACGCGCGCTATGCGATCGCGGCCATGGAATCCGGCAAAGCGGTCTTCTGTGAGAAGCCCCTGGCGGTGGATCTCGCGGAAGGCCAGGAGATGGTGGACGTCGCCGCCGCCACAGGCCTGGTCAACGCACTCAACTACACGCTGTCCGACCGGAGCGCCGCAGTGGAGGTCCTGCGTGCGGTTCGCGCAGGGGAAGCCGGCGACATCCTCAGCGTGGACATCCAGTTCCTCTTTCCAGAGTGGCCGCGGGACTTCCAGAAGGAAACCCGCTGGGTGGCCGGCCGAGAGCAAGGCGGGTTTCTGCGCGAAGTCGGCTCGCACTATGTGTTTCTCACGGACCGCGTCCTAGGTCCCCTCACTACAGTCCATACAGAGGTCTCCTATGGAGCAGACGGAGAGACCACCGCGACAGGGCTGTTCTCCGCGAGCGGAACCCCGGTACGGCTAAGCGGAAACGTCGCAGCAGGCCCTGAGACCTACTGCTGGACCCTTTACGGCTCCCGCCGCTCCTATCGGATCACCTCCTGGGGCGACCTCTCTATAGCCGACGCCGGCGGATGGCAGCCGGTCACGCTGACCGGGCCGCGCGGAGGCGAGGACACTCGCCTCGCCGAGTTCGTCGGCGCGGTCCGCGGCCGTCCCTCAACGCTGGCCGACTTCGCTGCGGGATTGCGCGTGCAGCGGGCGATCGAGGCTTTCCACACAGCGGGATAGGGGAAATCTGTTTGCCGCGGCCACCGCGGGTCCGGACGATGAACCCATGCTGGCCACCCTGCTGCCCTTCCTCATCGCCTGTACCGCGGTCGCCGCGGTTCCCGGACAGAGCACGGCGCTGATCATCCGCCAGTCGATCCGCGGCGGGAAGCGGGCCGGGGTCGCGACCGTCCTGGGCAACGAAAGCGGGGTGTTCGTCTGGGGATGCGCCGCGGCGTTCGGCTTCACCGCACTGCTCGCGGCCTCCCAGATCGCCTACGACGGCATGCGGATCGTCGGTGCCTGCGTGCTGGCGTGGTTCGCCGTCCAGTCCTTCCGCTCCGCCCGCCGGATGAAGGGGGAGCAGAGCTCCGAGGAGCCCGATGAGGCCGACGGCGGCACTCGGACCCGGGGACCGCTGTGGTCCTACCGCGCCGGGCTGCTGACGAACCTGGCCAACCCGAAGGCCGCGATCTTCGCGATGTCCTTCCTGCCGCAGTTCGTCCCGGCGGGTGCCCCGAAGCTGCCGACCATGGTTCTGCTGGCCGCGGTCTGGGCCGTCTATGAGGTCTTCTACTACTCGCTCTATGTCTGGTGCGTCCAGCGGATGCGCGCGTTCTTCAGCCGGCGCGAGGTCCGCCGCCGCATGGAGCAGGTTTCCGGCACCGTCATGCTCGGACTGGCCGTGCGGATGGTCGTCGAGAACAGCTGACGGGTATCACCCGGGCATGACCGACATCGAGATCCGCCCGGCGACTCTGGACGATCTGGACGGCCTCACCCACGACAGCGCCGCGTTGTTCGCCGAGGACGGCATCACGCGGGACCGGCTGCGCGACCCGGACTGGCCGCGGGACAACAACCGCGCATGGTGTGCGGGGCTGATCGCCGCTCCGGATGCCCTGGTACTGGTCGCTTTAGAGGAAGGCGCAGTTGTCGGACACCTGATCGGCACCTTTAGTCCGTCGTCCTCTATGTGGACGGCGGCGCGCGCCGAACTGGTCAGCACACATGTAGCGCCCTCCTATAGAGGACAAGGGATTGGCGGCCGCATGGTCGAGGACTTCATCGCCTGGGGACGCGACCGCGGAGCGGCACGCCTTCACGTCTCCGCGTACACGGCGAACAGCGCCGCGATCCGCTTCTATCAGCGGTTCGGCTTCGCGGCGCTGTCGATCGAGCTAACCCTCGATATGGATTAAGCCCCGACGTCGACTAGCTTCGCCTTCAACGCGGCGATCAGAGCGTCATCCACACCGAGTTCCTTCTCTGTGTATCCCTGCACTGAGCCGTACTGGGATTTCAGATCAGCGATGAACAGCTCCATCGGCTCCTTAGGAGCTCGGGCATATGCGGACCACGAGAGCTCGCGGCCCGGATAGAACGCCTTCCAGTCCGCGATCAACCGCTGGGTCGCCAACTCCGTCAGCGCGAAGTCGTCCAGCACGTTCTCCTCGGACACACCGATCAGGCTGAGGACGAGCATCGCGATGATGCCGGTCCGGTCCTTGCCGGAAGCACAGTGGAAGACGGTGGTCCCAGACTCCGGGTCGGCGATGACGTCCAGAACCCCGCGGATCTCCTTGACGCCGTCCTGCGCCACTTCCATATAGCGATCAGCGAGGAACCGCCACGGATCGAAGCCGTCCCCCAGCGCACCCTGGTCGTACGGCCGGTGCTCGATGCTCAGATTGACGTAGCGCAGCCCCGGGAACTCCGGCACCCGGCCGGACTGCTCGATCTCCCACGGGTACCGCAGATCGATGACCGTGTGGACGTCCAGCGCGCGGAAACGCTCGACATCGGCGGACTCGCTCAGCTTCCGGAGGTTGTCCGAGCGGTACAGCACGCCCCACTTCGTCGCGCCGCCCTCGGCCGCCGGATAACCGCCGAGGTCACGGAAGTTGTGCAGGCGCTGGAATTCCACGTGTCGGGTCATGGCGCCCAGTCTGGATCACCGCCGGCGGCTATGCGGCGCCGGCCTGGTCGTAGCGCGCCTGCGCGGCCATGACCTCCGGCATCCGGGCCTCCAGGAACCGCACGAGCTCCTTGAGCCGGTCCGAGGTCTGCACGCCCAGCGGCGTCAGCTGGTACTCCACCCGCGGCGGCATCGTCGACTGCACCTCGCGGGCGACGAAACCGTCCCGCTCCAGGGCCTGCAGCCCCTGGGACAACATCTTCTCGCTGACCCCGTCGACCCGGCGGCGCAACTCGTTGAACCGGACCGGTCCCTCGCGCAGCACCATCATGATGAGCGTGCCCCAGCGGCCGGTCACGTGCTCCAGCGTCCGGCGCGTCGGACAGCTCGCCTGCAGGACGTCGTAGGCCATCTCGATGGCGCGCTCTTCCGGATCGGTCACCTCGGTCACCTCGGCGCGCGTACTCATGCGCTCCACGGTACCTCACACGCTTTCCATGCGGTAGCGCTGTGCCACGGGTTGCGCTTTCTGAAGGTTAGTGCCATCGTCGGTACCGCACTAACCAATGGAAAGCGCCCCGCGGGGCCGCCGCCTGACCCTGAGGAGTCCCCATGACCATCGCCATCACCGCCGCCGGCGGCCACCTCGGCCGGCTCGTCGTCGAAGACCTGCTGCGGCGCGGCGTCCCGGCCGGGCAGATCCGCGCGATAGTCCGCACCCCGGAGAAGGTCCAGGACCTCGCCGACCGCGGCGTGCAGGTCGTGCGCGGCGACTACGCCGACGTTCCGGGCCTGACCGAGGCGCTGCGCGGCGCCGACAAGTGGATCTTCATCTCCTCCAGCGGCCCCGACGAGGACCGCCTCAGCAACCACCTGTCCGCGCTCCAGGCAGGCGAGGCGGCCGGCGTCGGGCACGTGATCTACACCTCGATCCCGAAGGCCGAGACCAACCCGATCAACTTCGCCTCGGTGCACAAGGCCACCGAGGCCGCGATCAAGGAGTCCGGCCTGTCCTTTACGTTCCTGCGGAACAACTGGTACTGGGAGAACCTGACCGCGACCCTGCCCGGCTCCGTCGAGCACGGCGCGATCATCGGCGCGGTCGGCGCGGGCCTGACCGCCTTCGCCTCCCGGGCCGACTACGCCGCCGCGGCCGCGGCCGTGGCCACCACCGAGGGCCACGAGGGCCAGGTCTACGAGCTCACCGGCGACAAGGCCTACAGCTACGCCGAGATCGCGGCCGAGGTCTCGCGCCAGGCCGGCAAGGAGGTGGCGGCGGTGAATCTGGACCCGGAGGAGTACCGCTCGACGCTGGCCGGCTTCGGCCTGCCGGCCTTCCTGGCCGAGGGCCTGGCCGACGCCGACTCGAAGATCGCCGAGGGCGCGCTGGCGGACGTGACCGACACCCTCAGCACCCTGATCGGCCGGCCTACCACCACGGTCGCCGAGGCCGTGACCGACGCGCTCAAGGCCTGATCCCGTCTGAGGAAACGCCGAGTCCGCCGGTCTCCCCATCGGAGACCGGCGGACTTGTGTTCATTCGGATCCCGTGCTCATTCGGACCGGTGCGGACCGGCGTCGGCACCCCGGCTCACACCGCCGTCGCGGCGTGGTCGGCGGCCGGCTCCAACGAAGGGGCCTTCTTGCTCTTCTTCTCCTTCTTGGGCGCCGGCGGCAGGACCGGCTCGTTGCGCATCGCCCGGAAGGCGAACACCGCGGTGAGGAGCAGCACGCCCGAGCCGACCACGGCTGTGGTGTGCAGGCCCGACGAGTAGGCGTCGCGAGCCGTTGTGAGCAGGGCGTGCGTGGCCGGGCTGGGGAACTGCGCGGCCAGCGCGTCCGCGCCGCTGACGGTCTCGTGGCCGGCGCGCACCGCCGCCTCGGGAGCGCCCGCCGCGCCGACGGTCTGCATCTTGTGGTGGTAGATCGCGGCGCCGATGCTGCCCAGCAGCGCCATGCCCAGCGAGCTGCCGAGCTCCGCGCCGGTCTCGTTCAGCGCCGAGGCCGAGCCGGCCCGCTCGGCCGGGGCCGCGGCCATCACCATGTTCCCGACGATGCTCTGCGCCGCCACCACGCCGCCGGCCGCGACGCCCGCGCCGACCACCAGCACCACGATCGGGTTGCCCGGGCGGGCCATGGTCAGCACCAGCGCGCCGGCCGCCGAGACCAGGAACGCCACGCCGATGATCCGGGCCGGCCGGACCTTGGTCGTCAGCGCTCCGGTGACCCCCATGCCCACGCTGATGAACGGCATCGCCGCCATCGACCACAGCGCCGCGGTGAACGGCCGCATCCCGGCGACCGACTGCAGGTACTGCGTGTTGAAGAGACTGAAGCCCATCAGGACGAAGTTGCCGCACAGGTTCACCAGCATCGGCGCCCGGAAACCGGGCTTGCGGAACAGCTCCATGTCGATCAGCGGGTTCTTCGCGGTGTGCTGCCGGATCACGAAGGCGATGCCCAGGGCGACGCCGAACGCCAGCGCCGCGGCGGCGGTGACGCTGAAGCCGTCCACGGCCAGCTGCTTGACGCCGTACACCGCCGGGAAGATGGCGGCCATCGACAGCACCGAGCCGAGGATGTCGAACCGGTGGCCGGACGCGGCGGCCTTGTACTCGGGCAGCAGCAGCGGGCCCAGGACCAGCAGCAGCGCCATGGCCGGCAGGTTGATCAGGAACACCGAGCCCCACCAGAAGTGGTTCAGCAGCACGCCGCCCACGATCGGGCCGAGCGTCACGCCGCCGATCAGGCCGCCGGTCCACAGCGAGATGGCGGTCTGCCGCTGCTTGGGGTCGTGGAACATGTTCCGGATCAGGGCCATCGTCGAGGGCATCAGGGTCGCACCGGCCACGCCGAGCAGCGCCCGGGTGCCGATCAGCATCTCCGCGCTGCCGGAGTAGGCGGCGACGACCGAGGCCGCGCCGAACGCGGTGGCGCCGATCAGCAGCAGCCGGCGCCGGCCGATGCGGTCGCCGACGGCGCCCATCGTGATCAGCAGTCCGGCCAGCGCGAAGCCGTAGGCGTCCATGATCCACAGCTGCTGGGTGGCGCTGGGCTTGAGCGAGGCGCTGATGAACGGCAGCCCGAACAGCAGCACCGACATGTCCATCGAGATGAGCAGGCACGGCAGGACCAGCACGGCCAGCCCGATCCACTCCTTGCGGCCGGCACGTTGGGCCGGTGCGTTCTCAGGGCTCTTGGTCGTCGTCATGGGATGACCGTACAACCGTCTTGGACGTTTGTGCAAGACCTGCGTTCAAGACACTCGTACGAGACATGCGTCTAAGACTGCGCTAGGCTCGGCGCATGAGCAACCGTGACGACCTCCTGGCGGGGGCCAAGAAGTGTCTGCTGGAGAAGGGCTACTCGCGCACCACCGCACGGGACATCGCCCAGGCCTCGGGCGTCAGCCTGGCCGCCATCGGCTACCACTTCGGGTCCAAGGACGCGCTGATGAACGAGGCGATGTTCCAGGCCATCGGGGAATGGGGCGACCACCTGGAGGAGGCCTTCGCCAAGGCCGGGCCCGACCTGTCGGTCCAGGAGCGCTTCGCCCGCGTCTACGACGACGTCTCCACGACCTTCGACCGGAACCAGCCGCTGTGGATGGCCAGCTTCGAACTGATCCTGCAGCTCGACCACATCCCCGGCGCGCGCGAGATGTTCAAGAACGCGATCCCGGAGGCGCGCAAGGGCCTGGCGAACCTGATCCTCGGGATCCCGGAAGAAGACCAGGGCTTGGACATGGAACTGGGAGCCGGCGCGGTCCTGTACTCCCTGATGGCCGGCCTGCTGATCCAGCGCTTCGCCGACGCCGACCGGACGCCGACCGGGGCGGACATGGCGCGGGGGCTGCGCCAGCTCGCGGACGTCCTGGATGGAAGCGAGAAGGCAGCGGCGGTCTCCTAGCAGCTCGGGGCCGGGTCACCGGCACCCGCCGCTCAGCCGGCGACGGCCTGCCACAGGCTGACGCCGGCGAGCACGATCATCACCAGCGCGGCCAGCCGCACGATCAGGTGCAGCGGCAGCACCCTGAGCAGGCCGCGGCCGCCGACGATCGCCAGCGCGCCGACCGTCCACAGGCCGAGTGCGGCGCCGATCCCGACGGCCAGCGGATCGGCGAACTTGGCGGCCAGGTTCGCGGTCACGATCTGGGTCAGGTCCCCGAACTCGGCGACCAGGATCACCCCGAAGGCGGTTCCGGCCACCTTGCCGAACCCGGCGTCGGCCCCGAGGTCCGGGGCGGTGTCCTCCTGCTGCCCCGGTATCGCTTGCCCCTCCTCGCTGCCCCCGTGGCCGTGGCTGCGCAGCATCACCACCGCACCGGCCAGGAAGAGCACCGCGACCACGGCCTCCAGCGGACGCCGCGGCACCAGCGCGAGCAGGGAGCCGGCCGCCACGGCCAGGCAGACGTGCACCAGGAAACCGGCCGCCACCCCGGCGAACACCCAGGACGGTCGGTACCTGGCCCCCAGGATCAGGGACGCGATCGCGGTCTTGTCCGGCAGTTCGGCCAGGAACACCACGCCGAAGGTGGTGAGGAGGGCGGCCAGACTCATACGGCGCTCACGAGCGTCAAACTACTGCGAATCGGACCGTTGTGAAGCCCGAACGAATCTATGGATGAGCGCTACGTCCGGCGGTATCCACGCCGGATATCCAAGATCACATTGAATGATGGTAGCTCGACCGGGTGATAGACACGGCATAAGTCCCGGAAACCCTCACAGATGGTCCGCGGTCGCCGCCACACTGTGGGGATGAGCCCAGCACGCAGCGTATTAGCTGAAGAACTCGGTCGGCGTCTGCGTCGGCACCGACTGGACCTCGGCTTGTCCGGACTCGAAGTCGCCGCCCGCGCCGGTGTCACCCAGCCCTCGGTGTCGAAGATCGAGCGCGGCATGATGCTCCCCTCGACGGAGGTCCTGGAGCGGGTGCTCGGCGTCCTGGGCCTCGGGGACGAGCACCGGACCGATCTGCGCGACCTGCTCACCCGCGCGGTCGACGACGCCGCCGACCGCCGCCGGCACGGCCGCGGCCTGGCCCTGCTGGACGCGATCGCCGAACGCGAGCGCAACACCACGGTCCTGCGGTCCTTCTCCACCTCGATGATCCCGCCCCTGCTGCAGACCGCCGACTATGCCCGCTACGCCGCACGCCTGACCCCATGGATGTCCGAGCGCGAACTCGGCCGGGCCTCGGCGCTGCATCTGGAGCGCCAGGGGGTGCTCTTCGAACAGGGACGCAGCTTCGAGTTCCTGCTCACCGAGAGCGCCCTGCGCCTGTGCCCGGGCCCGCCCACGCTGGCCGCGACCCAGGCCGACCGGCTGCGCGTGCTCTCGGCGCTGCCCGGGGTGCGGATCGGCATCGTGCCGGACGCCGCCGCCGTGTCAGAGGTCTTCCCGCTGTATGGCTTCACACTCCACGACGACGCAGCCGTGGCCGTGGAGACCTTCACCGGCGAACTGCTGCTCTCCCGCGCCGACGAGATCGCGGCGCACGCCGCGGTGTTCGACGGCTACTCGGCCAGCGCCGACTACGACCTGGAGACGGTGACCGGCCTGCTGACGAGCGACCGGCGGCCGCTGGCCGCGATCCCGGCGCCGGCCGGGGCCGGAACCGGCTGACCCGGCCGGGCGCCGGTCGGCGGCGGGGGGCGCCGGCCGCCGCTGACCTGGGGACGGCCGCACATCGAGTCGTCGGCCCAGTCCAACACAATCCATACAGGTGACCGCCGGCAACTGATCCTGCCGGATCGGTCACCGATTCCTCACAAGTGGTGTAGAACCAATGGGTATGAGTGCGGTGCGAAGTCCTTACGCGGCCAAGCTGGGCGGCCGGATCCGGCAGTTCCGGATGGAGCGCGCGCTGTCCAGCGGCGAGCTCGCGGCGGCCGCCTCTGTCACCTCCTCGGCGGTGTCCAAGGTCGAGCACGGCAAGATGGTCCCCAGCCGGGACGTGCTCGCCCGGATCGTCACCGCTTTGAACCTGCCGGCCGAGGAGCAGGAGAGCCTGTTCGACCTGCTCGGCCAGGCCGCCGCCGACGCCGCCAGCAACCGCGGCTACGGCAAGGGCCTGACCCTGCTGAACCAGATCGCCGACCGCGAGCGGGTCTGCTCGGCGGTGTCGACGTTCTCGAACTCGATCATCCCGCGCCTGCTGCAGACCGCCGAGTACGCCAGGGACGCCAACCGGCTCACCCCGTGGCTGTCCGAGCGCGAGGTCGGCAAGGCCGCGATGACCCACACCGAACGGCAGTCGGTGCTGTTCGAGGACGGCCGGGAGTTCACCTTCCTGATCACCGAGGGCGTGCTGCGCACCTGGCCAGGCGAGCTGACGGTGATGGCCGCGCAGTTCGACCGGCTCCGGCAGATGGCGGTCCATCCCGGGGTGCGGGTGGGGATCCTGCCGTGGACCTCGGCGATGCGCGGACTGCCGATGGTCACCTTCACCCTGTACGACGACCGCGAGGTCGCCGTGGAGATGTTCACCGGCGAGCTGCTGATGGCGCAGCCTGACAAGGTCTCGACACACGTGGCGCAGTTCCGCCGTTTCGAGGAGTCGGCTGTGTACGGTGAAGAGGCGATCGGACTCATCAACCGGGTGGAGATGGACCTCGCGCGGCTGCCCCCGCCGGCCCTGGATGAGGAAGTGTCATCCAAATAAGGGAACTTCCTTGAAATGCCCTAGATAAGGGCGCATTGGGGGCTAGCCTGGCTGACGGGAGGGCGGAACCGCCCCCTCCCCACCGTCCGGGAGGCCCCAGATGTCGAATTGGTCTCGCTCCTTCCCCGGGCTGGCCGAGCACCTCACCGAGGTCCGCCAGTTCACCCAGATGGTGCTCGGCGAGGCGCCGGGCTCGGAGCTGGTGCTCCTGGCCGTCTCCGAACTGGCTGGCAACGCCATCGTGCACACCGCCAGCGGCGCGCCCGGCGGACAGTTCGTGGTGCACCTCGCGGCTTTCGCGGATCGCTGGCAGGTCCGGGTCGACGACGAGGGATCGGCGACCGAACCGCGCGTGGTGGTCGACGGAGTGGGCGAGGACGCCGACTGGGACTCCGAATCCGGGCGCGGGCTGGCCATGGTCGCGTCCATCTCCCACAAGTGGGGCGTGCGGGGCGGCCGCGACGCCCGGTCGGTGTGGGCCGAGATCCCCTATCCCGTGCCGGCCGACGGCGGGATCGGCGCCGCGATGTCGGGCGGGATGATGGAAGCCCTGGAGTCCGTCGCGCTGGCCCTGGGCGGCGCGGACGAGCCGCAATATCAGGAGCTTGAGATTCCGGCCCAGCCGGCTCCGACTGCGGTTCCGAATCCGACCCCGGCCCCGGCCCCGACGCCGACTCCAACCCCGGCCACCGCCCCGCCGGCCCGCTGGCCCGGGACGGTCCCGAGCGATCCGGTGCGCGCCGAACGGATCCGGAGACAGGCCAGCCAGGCCGCCTTCCTGCGCGCGCTGGTCGAGAACGCGTACGCCGAGACCCTCGGGCCGCGACCGCTGCCGTTCTGGCCGCCGTTCCCGAATCCGCTTGCGCTGCAAGGGGCTTCGGCGGGAGGCGACGCGCGATAAGGCAGACGGCGCACGGCGTGGGGCCGGGATTGTCAGTGGCATGAGAGACCATAATGTCCACCTAATCGACAAATCCTCCCGAAAGGACCGGCCATGAGAATTCGTCCCGCGCTGGCCGTCGCCGGCTCCGTCTTCCTGTTCTCCTACAACGGTTTCGCCGCTCACGCCGCCGCGGAGCCCGCGGGCGGGACGTCGTTACCGACCCCCGGAACCGCCGTCGCGCTCACCGAGGACGGCGACATGGTGCTGGAGTGCGACGGCGTGGTCCACCGCTTCGAGGTACTGGGCACCGGGCAGGTCCACGTCGGCGACAGGGTCGCCGGCGTCCAGCCGACCGTCGCGGTGCGGACCGACGCCGAGCAGCTGACCGGGTACGACGCCGAACTCGGCACGGTGACGGTGTCGGAGAAGACCCCGGCCGTCGGCGACTTCGTGGCCCCGGCCGCCGGCCGGGAGTTCCCGGCGGCCGAGTCGCTGGCCCAGGACCTGACCGTCTCCATGCAGCACAGCCCGTGCGGCGGCGATCAGCCCGCGACGTTCACGAGCAAGACCGCTTTCCCTTTGCTGAACACGAATCTGACGTCCTTCCCGCCGAAGAACGCGGTGTACCTGATGACCTCTCCGGTGGAGCTGACCGACATCGCGAACCCGTCGGGGCCCTCCGTCATGCTGACGGAATTCCCGCTGACCATCACGCAGGCTTCGTGACCTCCGGACGCGGCGCGACGGCCTGGTAACCGTCGAAGAGCGGACCGCCGAGCCGGTCCAGGACGCCGCGGGCGAAGGCCTCGACCGCGGCGGGATCGTGCTGGGCGGCCAGCCAGCGGTCGGCGAGCTCCGGATCGTCCGCCCGCAGTTCGCGCAGCAGCCATTTGCCGGTGCCGTCCCAGCGTTCGGCGGCGACCAGCGCGCAGTGTGCCGCGTCCTTCCACAGCGCGGCCGCGATCACCTGCCGCTCACCGGGATCGGTGGCGTACACGAGATCGTCGAGCAGATCGGTGAGGCCGTAGCGGGCCCGCTCCAGCTGCGCCGGTCCCATCGGCCCGGGTCCGGCCTCCAGGACCGCGCGGCATCGCGCCTGCCGCCCGGCCGGGTCGCCGACGATCGCCGTGCCGTGGCCGACCATCCGGTACAGGGTCGGCTTGCGCTCCGGGCGCTTCTTGGCGAGCCACGCGTCAAGGGTCTGCTCGTCGTGCACGAACAGCTCGACGGGCCAGTCCCGGAAGACGAGCGACTCGCGGCGGGGCGCGAGGGGATCATCGAGGGGGAGTGCCACGACGATGTCGAGGTCCGAGCCCGCCGTCCGGTGCGCGGTCAGGACGCTGCCGGCCAGCACGGCCCACACAGCCTGTGGATAACGGTCGAGCACCAGAGCCCGGGCGTCGCCGAGCGGATCACGGTCCATCGCCCGATGATCGCCGCGTCCGGCGCCCCGGACAACTCGTTTCCTTAGGAATCGGGCCGCCGGCTTAACGGCTTTCTTCACCGATTCTCATGCTCTCGGCAAGGCACTCTCATCGTCCGCGGGCACCGTGAACCCATGACCGGATTCGAGCACGACCCGTACCAGCCGGAGCAGCCCAGCACCGGCACCCCGCAGCCGTGGGGCCACCCGTCTTCCGGGCCGGTGTTCGGTCCGGCCCAGACTTCCTCGTCGGCCCCCTCCGACCCGTCCGGCACGTCCGCCCCCTCCGGCGCCGTGCCCCCGTACACCCCGATCACCCCGATCTCCTCGACGACGCCGGGATACGGCGGTCCGGGCGACGCCGGGGGTCCTGGCGGACCCGGCGGACCCGGATACCCGCCGTACCACCCGGCGTTCTCCCCCGAGCCGCCGCAGCGGCCGAGGCGCAAGCGGCGGATGGGAGTGGCACTCATCGTCGCCGGCACCATCGCCGCCTCGGCCGCTGCCGGCGGTATCGCCGGAACCATCGCCTCGCACAACACCTCTTCGAACTCGGCGTCCGCGAGCACCCAGGTGAACAACACCGCCGTGAACACCCCGGTCAGCAACCAGACCGGGACGCCGACGACCACTGTCGGCCAGGTCGCCAAGGCCGCGCTGCCGACCGTGGTCCAGGTCTCGGTGGACTCCTACCAGGGCAAGTCCGTCGGCTCCGGCGTCATCCTGTCCTCCGACGGCCTGATCCTGACCAACAACCACGTGATCTCCGACGCCACGAACGGCAACGGCCAGATCACCATCACCTTCAACGACGGCAAGACCACCCAGGCCGGCATCGTCGGCGCGGACACCGGCAGCGACCTGGCGGTGATCAAGGCGCAGAACGAGAGCGGCCTGCCCACCGCCAGCCTCGGTGACAGCGACAAGGTCGGGGTCGGCGACACCGTGATCGCCATCGGCTCCCCCGACGGCCTGCAGAGCACGGTGACCAGCGGCATCGTCAGCGCCCTGAACCGCCAGGTGACGGTCAGCAGCGACAGCAGCAGCCGGTTCTCCGGCGGCGGCAGCCAGGTCACCTACAAGGCAATCCAGACCGACGCCAGCCTCAACCCCGGCAACAGCGGCGGCCCGCTGCTGAACGCGCAGGGACAGGTCATCGGCATCAACTCGGCGATCTACTCGCCGACCAGCTCCTACAACGCCCAGGGCGGCAGCGTCGGCCTCGGGTTCTCCATCCCGATCAACCAGGTGAAGACCATGCTCGGCAAGCTCGAGGCCGGCCAGATGAGCTAGGCGGCCCCGAACGCCGGCGCCCCGGATGGTGGCTCCGGGGCGCTGGCATGTCCGCGCGTTCAGCCCTGTTCAGCCCTGTTCAGCCCTGTTCAGCCCTTCAGGACACGATCCAGTGCCGCCCGGCCCACCGGCCCCCAATGCGGCTTGCCGCCGGGACGACCCCGATCCCCGTTCCGCCCCATGAGCATCAGGAAGAGGCTCTTCATCGCGGCCAGCCCGCGGGCCCGCCGGATCGCCGCCTCATCCGCTCGCGCATACGCGGCGAAGAACCGCGGGGCCAGGCCCGCGGGCAGCAGCACCCACGCGGCCGCGAGGTCCCACGCCGGATCGCCGGCGGCCAGGTCGCCGAAGTCGACGATGCCCGAGAGCGTTCCGTCCGAGACGACGACGTTCGCGGGATGAAGGTCGCCGTGCACCCACACCGGCGGACCCTCCCACTCCCCGGCCGCGACGGCGTCGTCCCAGACGGTCCAGACGTCGGCGGCGTCATCGGGAGCGACCAAGCGGAGAAAACGCTCGAAGCCCTCCGTGGAGTCCCGAAGATGGCCGCCGCGATCCCAGGCGCCCGGCGCGTCGGCGGGTGCCTCCACATGGAGCGCCCGGAGAAAGCCGGCCAGTGTGTCGGCCGCATGGGCCCCGCGGCTGATCGATCCGTGGTCCAGCGGCTCGCCGTCGACCCACGTCATCACGGTCCAGTGCTTGGGGAAGCGCTCGGACGGCTCGCCGAACCGCACCGGAGTCGGCACCGGCAGCGGCAGGCGCGGCGCCAGCACGGGCAGCCACCGCCGCTCCTTGAGCTGAAGCTCCGGGGTCGAGTCCATGCGCTGCATGCGCACGGCCAATTCGTCCCCCAGGCGCCACATCTGGTTGCCCCAGCCGCCCGCCACCTCGCGGATGGTCAGCTCCGCGAGGTCGGGATGCTGGTCTCGCAACAGGTCGCGGACCAGGTCCGCGGTGATCTCGATGCCGCCGGCGGTGTCGGTCATGCGAAGCCACTGTACTGAGGTGCTCTCACCCCGGCAGCTCGATGCTTTCGCCCGGCTGCACGTTCAGAGGACTCCGCACTACCCCAAAAATCTGTACCGGTTCGAAGCCGACCGAGGTCAGCCGGCCGTCCGTGACCACCGCCCCGGAACGCTCGTGCAGGGCTATTACAGGCTTCTGATTTCTATGCACCCAGTCCTGGACCTGAGGCGCGTCTGCCGTCCGGTGGTGGACGAACGCGGCGTACCCCGCGATCCGGTCGAGACCCCGGGTATCCGTGGTGCCATAAGGATCCGGGTCCAGGTGCGCGATGGTCGAGATGTCCGCGCCCAGCAACGCCGCGCCGGCGCTGGTTCCATAGACAGCGCCGCCGTCGTCGATGAACGCCTGCAACGCCGGCCCCATACCGCTGCGCCGCACGACATCGAGCAACCGGAAGGTGTTGCCGCCGCCGATGTAGACGCCGCGGTAGTCGGCGAAACGCCGTGCGAGCCCGTGGCCGGCGCCGTCCCAGATATCGATGTCGGTGACGCCGAGCGGGCCGAGAACACCAGTCAGCCAGTCCAGGCAATCGCTATACGCGGTTTCGGCCGGGTCGATCGCCATCGGCCAGTACCACAGCGGCCCGGAACCGAGCGCCGATGCGAAGGCGGAGTCAAGAGGCGCCGTGTCTTCGACGCCACCCCCGCCCGAGAGGAAGACCGAACCACCCATCAGCGGCCCTCGCCTGGTGTGCGGCCCATACTGCCGAGCGTAGAAGCCTTGATCATCGGCAGGCAAGGCGGGCACGGAGCACCGGAAACGGGTCGCCGGGCGCGCCGGGTGTTGTCGGGGACGGCCAGCACGTCCAGCGAGTAGCCGAGTTTCTGTGCCCACACCACGTGTGCGATCGGCCGCGGCGGCACCCGCACCAATTCCCAGCGCTGGATCGAGTCCCGACTGACGCCCACCAGGACGCCGAGTTCCCCCTGAGCCATCCCCAGGGCGAGGCGGCGGTTGCGCAGCGGCACCGCCAACCGCCGCCGCTCGAAGATCTCGAAGGTCTCGCCAGGGCGCTGGCGCACCGGGCCCACCCGCAGTTCGCCGTCCCGGCCGACGATCACCAGCCGTCGGCCGAGCTCGCGCGACCACTGGATCAGGTGCCCCAGCGTCGGTTCTATCGCCCCGGTCTCCCATTCGGAGATGGCCCTGCCGCGCACCGGCATGCCGACCGCGAGCGCGTTCTGGGAGAGCCCGGCGTCCAGGCGGGCGGACCGCAGGCCGCCGACGATCCGCGCCAAGGCCCGCTCGGCCGTGTAGTCAACGTGCAGCGCCATCAACGGGTCCAGTCGTCTTTCGTCATGCCGACCCTTCTTTTCGCTATCGCTTGACGGGGAATCTCCATGACTCACCCACCGCCCTTGGGCGGCTGGTTGCTCCACCGGCAGCGGATCAACGCCTCGGTGTGCTCGGCGACCTGCACCGCGGCCTGGCGCGGGTTACTGCCGGTCTCGTGCATGATCAGACACGCCAAAGCGGTCTGCAGACCCCGGTGATAGCCGTGCCACTCGCTCAGATCGCGGCGGGCCTGCTCACCGGAGGGGCAGTACTCCCCGGCGTCGAAGGTCAGCGTCGCCGCCAGCCCCAGCAGCGCCAGATAGCTGCTGGAGTGGCCGGCGGACAGCAGCCGACGCTGGAACTTCGCCTCGGCCTCGGTGACGGCGATCCCGTCGATACGGGCCCAGTCTCCGACCACGAGGTCTGATGCGCTCCTCACCTCGAATCGAGGCACCTTCGGTCTCCTTTCGGCGGAACGTGCCGTGCGATCGCGCGCCGCGCCGTCGACGTCCGATCGCACCAGGCGTACCTCAGGTTACTGACTTCCCAGTATTGCGACAAGGATAACGGGTTATTTGCCACCTCCCACCCACGAACGCCGCATACCGGCGTAGTGCTGCTACTGTGTCGCTGAGGTGCGCACGGAAGGGATTCGATGGAAGTAGGGGCCTGCGACACATGAAGCGCATCGACGACCGTCCGAGGCACGCACAGATCGCCGCGGACCTGCGCGCGAAGATCCTCTCCGGCGACATCACCGGCACGCTTCCGACGTTCAAGCTGCTGAAGGACCTGTACAACACTTCGACCAACACCGCCCAGCGGGCAGTAGCGCTACTTAAGGCCGAGGGCTTCGTCGAGGGCCAGCAGGGCAAAGCCCTGATCATCCGCTCCGACCGCATCCGGATCACCGACGCGGCCTCCCAGCTCGAACCGCCGGCCAGCACCATCACCTACCAGGTCCTGCACGTCGGCCCCGAGCGCCCGCCGTCCGACGCCGCGGCGAAGCTGGGCCTGGCCGACAACGAGACCGCGCTGCTGCGCAAACGCCTGATGCTCCGCGACGACGACCCGGTCGAGATCGAGTGGTCGTACTACCCGGAATCAGTGGTCACCGGCACCGCGCTCGACAAACCGCCGCACCAGATCCAGCGCGACCTGGCCACCGCGCCGACCGTCCTGGCCGCCCTGGGCTGGCGGCACCACGGCCTCATCGACGAGATCCAGGTCCGCGAACCGACGACCGAGGAACTGCAGACCCTCGAGCTGCCGGACGAGATCCCGGTCATGCGCACGCTGCGCACCATCACCGACGCCGAGGGAACCGTGCTCGAGGTGACAGTCATGATCACCAGCGGGCATCTGTACGGCGTGCGCTACCACCAGACGCTCACACCGCCGGCATCGGCGTAGCCATCCAGGCTCGGTTCGCAAAGTACTGAGCACTCAGTAGCCTTTGCCGCCTAGGCCACGAACGCCTTCCCGCGGCCGGACCAACTTGTCCGGCCGACACCACCAGAAGAAGATCATTTTCAGTCACCGATCGGATACGGTGCGTGTGCAAAGCCCATCTGACAAGGGGAAACACATGCAACGTACTCTCAAGGCCGCCATCGGTGCCCTCGCCGCCATGGTGATGATCACACTCACCTCCGCACCGGCGTACGCCACCTCGATGGCCCGCACCAAGGACAACGCCGCGGCCTACTTCGTCATGACCGACGTCACCCACGAGCAATTCGTGGTGAGGCTGGACAACCCCGCGGACATCGAGCACGCGCGGGAACTGCTGTCAGGCGAGACCACTGACCGGCCGCACCTCCTCGGGCGCATCAAGCCCAGCACGGCGCCGTACAACCCGCGCTGGAGCTACCACCTCAAGCCGGAGACCATCGGATTCTTCGACGTCGCCATCGAGGTCTGCGACGCCACGATCCCCTACGTCGAGGAGCACCTCGACGAGGCCGGCGGCGCCTTCCTTCCCGGGTACGTCTGGTGCGACTGGTCTTCGCGCCTGGTGAGGGAAATCCCGGCGCCTTAGTAAGGGGCAGCTGAGGGCCGATTGAGGGCCGAAAACCCGACAGCCTCGGATCTTTACAGATCCGAGGCTGTTCACCGGGGTGGGCCTAGGTGGACTTGAACCACCGACCTCCGCCTTATCAGGGCGGCGCGCTAACCAACTGTGCCATAGGCCCCGGTTGGTAACGTCGAGAAGCTTACCCCACCGGGGGCGGTGCCCCAAAACCGCTTAGCGGGGGCGCCTCAGGAGGCGGTGTCGTCGGCGAGGGTGACCTCTATGCCGCCGACGAGGGACGAGCACATGTTGTACAGGTAGGCCGCCAGGGTGGCCAGGGCCGTGAACAGGACGATGTTCACCACGCTCACCAGGGCCGTGAAGCTCATCACCTTGCCGAAGGACAGGACCGAGGTCAGGGTGACGCTGTTGGGCTGGTTGGCGGGGGCGACGGAGGCCAGGGTGCGGTTGATCGAGTCGAAGACGCCGAGGGCGTTCAGGGCCGACCACAGCAGGGCCGCCGCGACCACCGAGACGACCGCGAAGGCGATCGACAGGACGAACGTCGTCTTCATCACCGACCAGGGGTCGACCTTCGCCACCCGCAGGCGGGCCTTGCGGCCGCGCGGGGCGGCGCCGGGCGCCTGGGCCTGCTGCTGGTAGCGGGGCGCGCCCGACGGGGAGCCGGCCGCCGGGTTGGTCGGGCGCACGCCCCAGCCGCCTCCGGCCTGCTGGCGGGTGCCCGCCTGGCCTTGAGCGGAATCCGATTGCTGATACGCCACAGTGCCCATGGTAGGGGCTTCCTTGCGTCTTGCCCCGGTACGACGGCCTCCGCCGCCGGAAAGCCGCCCGGCCAGACCAGACAGGCCGGCCGTGATCGCGGTGGCCGCGCCCGCCACCGCGGCGCCCGCGCCGGCGGCGGCTCCGGCACCGGCGGCGCCGGGCGTGCCGGGGCCGGCCGGAACGCCAGGAACGCCGGGGCCACCAGGAACGCCAGGGCCGCCGGGAACGCCGGGAGCAGCACCTGGACCAGCGACGGGACCAGCGCCAGGACCGGGAGCATGAGCTAGGCCGGGACCGGGCGCGTGAGCCGGGCCGGCGCCGGGGCCGGTCATGCCCGGAACGCCATGAGCGGGAGCGCCGGACGCACCCTGAGCCGTTGGAGCGGCGTGAGCACCATGCGCACCCTGGCCCTGACCGCCCTGCTGGCCACCATGACCGCCGGGCATGCCGGCAGCACCAGGACCGCCAGGTCCATACCCGCCCGCAGGGCCGGGCCCACCAGGTCCGCGCCCACCCTGCGGCGGCCCGTAACCGGGCGGCGGCTGGTTCGGCGGCGGCGCCTGCCGGTGCGCCCCGGGCGGCACGGCGTCGGGAACGGAAGAGGCGCCGGGGCCGACCCCGTAAGCGCGGGGCCCGCCGCCGACGCCGTCGGGGTCGGTTCCGAGGCCGGGATCGGTCGTCGTCTCGCTACTCACCCGGCCAAGCTACCGTTCTCATGCTCATAGGTCTCCCCGGCCCCGCAATTTTCCGTAGCCCGGACCATATGTTCGACGGACCTCAACGCTGCTCCCTGCACATAACCGGACACGTAACGGAACCAGGCCGAGGTCCAGGCCCCGCCGAGCACCGCCGAACGGGCGTCACCCGTCTGCCCGGTGTCGAGACACCGGGGCCGGCGAAAAACAAGCGGCGGCACCGGTGCCTCGCACCGATGCCGCCGCCTCGCCTTCTGTCAGGCCTCAGGCGATCACTCCTCGCCGGAGCCCTCCGAACCCTCTGAGTCTTCCGAGCTGTCGGAATCGCCCGACTCGCCCGAGCCCTCGGCACCCTCGACGCCCTCGGCATCCGCCGAGCTCACCGCGCCGTTCTCCGAAGCCTCGGCCACCGGACCCGCGCCGGAGTCCGCGCCGGCCGAGTCCCCCGGCTCCTCGCCCAGCTCGTCCAGGGCCTCGCCCGGATCCTCGTTGCGCGCGATCGCGAGCACCGTGTCGCCCTTGCTCAGGTTGATCACCCGCACGCCCATGGTGTCCCGCGACGTCGGCCGCACCTCGGACACCCGCGTCCGGATCACGCCGCCGGACAGCGTGATCGCCATGACCTCGTCGCCCTCGTCGACGACCGCGGCGCCGACCAGGCCGCCGCGCTCGTCGACGGTCTTGGCCGCGATCACGCCCAGGCCGCCGCGGCCGCGCAGCGGGAACATGTCCACCGCCGTCCGCTTGCCGTAGCCACCGGAGGTGGCGGTGAACAAGAAGGTGTCCGGCCGGACCACGTCCATCGACAGCAGCACGTCGTCCTCGCGGAAGCGCATGCCGATCACGCCCGAGGTGGCCCGGCCCATCGGCCGCAGCGCCTCGTCGGTCGCGGTGAAGCGCAGCCCCTGCGCCTGCTTGGAGACCAGCAGCAGGTCGTCCTCGGGGGAGACCAGCTCGGCGGCGATCAGCTCGTCGTCCTCGCGCAGGTTGATGGCGATGACGCCGGCCGAGCGCGGCGAGTCGTAGTCCTTCAGCGGCGTCTTCTTGATCAGGCCGTTCTTGGTGGCCAGCACCAGGTACGGCGCCTGCTCGTAGTCCCGCAGGTCCAGCACCTGGGCGATCTTCTCGTCCGGCAGGAACGCCAGCAGGTTCGCCACGTGCTGGCCGCGCGCGTCGCGCGCGGTGTCCGGCAGCTCGTGCGCCTTCGCCCGGTACACCCGGCCCTTGTTCGTGAAGAACAGCAGCCAGTGGTGCGTGGTGGTGACGAAGAAGTGGTCGACGATGTCGTCCTGCTTCAGCTGCGCGCCCTTGACGCCCTTGCCGCCGCGCTTCTGCGAGCGGTACAGGTCCGTCCGGGTCCGCCGGGTGTAGCCGCCGCGGGTGATCGTGACGACTACGTCCTCCTCGGGGATCAGGTCCTCGATGGACATGTCGCCCTCGTAGGGCACCAGCTGCGAACGCCGGTCGTCGCCGTACTTGTCGGTGATCGCCTGCAGCTCCTCCGAGACGATCCGCCGCTGCCGCTCCGGCGACTCCAGGATCGCGGTGTAGTCCGCGATCTTGGCCATCAGCTCGTTGTAGTCGGCCTCGATCCGCTGCCGCTCCAGGGCGGCCAGCCGGCGCAGCTGCATCTCCAGGATCGCGTTGGCCTGGATCTCGTCGATGGTCAGCAGCTCGATCAGGCCGGTGCGGGCCTCGTCGACCGTGGGGGAGCGGCGGATCAGCGCCACCACCTCGTCGATCGCGTCCAGCGCCTTGAGCAGGCCGATCAGGATGTGCGCGCGCTCCTGGGCCTTGCGCAGGCGGAAGCGGGTGCGGCGGACGATCACGTCGATCTGGTGCGTGACCCAGTGCCGGATGAAGGCGTCCAGCGGCAGTGTGCGCGGCACGTCGTCGACCAGCGCCAGCATGTTCGCGCCGAACGAGTCCTGCAGCTGCGTGTGCTTGTACAGGTTGTTCAGCACGACCTTGGCGACCGCGTCCCGCTTCAGGACGATCACCAGGCGCTGGCCGGTCCGGGAGGAGGACTCGTCGCGGACGTCGGCGATGCCGGCGACCTTGCCGTCCTTCACCAGCTCGGCGATCTTCAGCGCCAGGTTGTCCGGGTTCACCTGGTAGGGCAGCTCGGTGACCACCAGGCACATGCGCCCGTTGATCTCCTCGGTGTTGACCACCGCTCGCATGGTGATCGAGCCGCGGCCGGTCCGGTAGGCGTCTTCGATGCCGCGCCGGCCCACGATCAGCGCGCCGGTCGGGAAGTCCGGGCCCTTGATGCGCTCCATGAGCGCTTCCAGGAGTTCCTCGTTGGTCGCCTCGGGGTTCTGCAGGAACCACTGGACGCCGTCGTTGACCTCGCGCAGGTTGTGGCTCGGGATGTTGGTCGCCATGCCGACCGCGATGCCGGTCGAGCCGTTCACCAACAGGTTGGGGAACCGCGCGGGCAGCACGACCGGCTCGGTGGAGCGACCGTCGTAGTTGGGGCGCAGGTCGACGGTGTCCTCGTCGATGTCCCGCACCATCTCCATGGCCAGCGGCGCCATCTTGCACTCGGTGTACCGCATGGCCGCGGCCGGGTCGTTGCCCGGGGAGCCGAAGTTGCCGTTCCCGTCGACCAGCACCATCCGCAGCGACCAGGGCTGCGCCAGGCGGACCAGGGTGTCGTAGATCGGGGAGTCGCCGTGCGGGTGGTAGATACCCATGACCTCGCCGACGACGCGGGCGCACTTGTAGTAGCCGCGGTCGGGGCGGTAGCCGCCGTCGTACATCGCGTACAGCACCCGGCGGTGCACCGGCTTCAGGCCGTCCCGGACGTCCGGCAGCGCGCGGCCGACGATCACGCTCATCGCGTAGTCGAGGTACGAGCGCTGCATCTCCGTCTGGAGGTCGACCGGGTCGATCCGGTCGCCCTGCGGCATCTCGTCCACAGTCTCCGTGCTCAAATCTCAATCCTTCGCTGTAAAAGGAGAGGTGGTGCTCTCGTCAGGTCTGCTTCGTGGACGGGTGTGGACTCAGATGTCCAGGAACCTGACGTCCTTCGCGTTGCGCTGGATGAAGTTCCGGCGGGCCTCGACGTCCTCGCCCATCAGGACCGAGAACAGGTCGTCGGCCTGGGCCGCGTCGTCGAGCGTGACCTGCCGCAGGATCCGGTGCTCCCGGTCCATGGTGGTGATCCGCAGCTCCTCGGCGTTCATCTCGCCGAGGCCCTTGAAGCGCTGGACGGTCTCGTCCTTCATCCGCTTGCCGGCTCCGACGCCCGCCTCGATGAGCTGGTCGCGCTCGCGGTCGGAGTAGGCGTAGTGGAAGTCGTTGTTCGTCCACTTCACCTTGTACAGCGGCGGCGCGGCCAGGTACACGTGCCCGGCCTCGACCAGCGGCTTCATGAACCGGAACAGCAGCGTGAGCAGCAGGGTGTTGATGTGCGCGCCGTCGACGTCGGCGTCGGCCATCAGGATGATCTTGTGGTAGCGCAGCCGGCTGATGTCGAAGTCGTCGTGCACCCCGGTGCCCAGCGCCGAGATCAGCGCCTGCACCTCGGTGTTCTGCAGCACCTTGTCGATGCGCGCCTTCTCCACGTTCAGGATCTTGCCGCGGATCGGCAGGATGGCCTGGGTCATCGGGTCGCGCCCGGAGCGCGCCGAGCCGCCGGCGGAGTCACCCTCGACGATGAAGATCTCGGTCTTCGTCGGGTCGTTGGACTGGCAGTCGGACAGCTTGCCGGGCAGCGAGGACGACTCCAGCAGGCCCTTGCGGCGGGTGAGCTCGCGGGCCTTGCGCGCGGCCATGCGCGCGGTGGAGGCCTGGATCGTCTTGCGGATGACCTCGCGGGCCTCGTTCGGGTTCTCCTCGAGCCACTCGCCGAGCTTCTCGTAGACCAGACGCTGCACGAAGGTCTTGGCCTCGGGGTTGCCCAGCTTGTCCTTGGTCTGGCCCTCGAACTGCGGCTCGGACAGCTTCACCGAGACGATCGTGGTCAGGCCCTCGCGGATGTCCTCGCCGGCGAGGTTCTCGTCCTTGTCCTTGAGCAGCTTCTGGTCGCGCGCGTACTTGTTGATCAGCGTCGTCAGCGCCGCGCGGAAGCCCTCCTCGTGCGTGCCGCCGCCGTGCGTGTTGATGTTGTTGGCGAAGGTGTAGATCGACTCGGAGTACTGGCTGTTCCACTGCAGGGCGATCTCGGCGGCCAGCGTGCGGTCCTTGTCCTCGCCCTCGAAGTCGATGACGTTCGGGTGGACCGGCTCGCCCTTGCGCGAGTTGATGTGCCGCACGAAGTCGGCGATGCCGCCCTCGGCGTGGTACTTCACCGAGCGCTGCTCGCCGTTCTCGTCCAGGAACTCCGGACGCTCGTCGGTCAGCGAGATCGTCAGGCCCTTGTTGAGGAAGGCCATCTCCTGGAACCGGCGCGAGAGCGTCTCGAAGGAGTAGACCGTGGTCTCGAAGATGTCGGTGTCGGCCCAGAAGATCGTGGAGGTGCCGGTGTCCTCGGCCGGGCCGCCCTTGCACACCTCGGACTCGGGCACGCCGTGCTTGTACACCTGGTTCCAGACGAAACCGTCGGTGTGCACCTCGACCTCGACCCGGGTGGACAGCGCGTTCACCACCGAGACGCCGACGCCGTGCAGACCGCCGGAGACCTTGTAGCCGCCGTCGCCGAACTTGCCGCCGGCGTGCAGGATCGTCATCACGACTTCCAGCGCGGACTTGCCGGTCTTGGTGTTGATGCCGACCGGGATGCCGCGGCCGTTGTCCACGACCTTCACGCCGCCGTCGGCCAGCAGCCTGACCTCGATGGTGTCGGCGTAGCCGGCCATCGCCTCGTCCACCGAGTTGTCCACGATCTCGTACACCAGGTGGTGCAGACCGCGTTCGCCGGTGGAGCCGATGTACATGCCCGGCCGCTTCCGGACGGCTTCCAACCCCTCCAGAACGCTGATGGAGTCGGCGTTGTAGGTGCCATCGGAGCTTGGGGTGGTGTTGTCCCCGGTCGGTTCTACGTCCGCCACGGCGCGCTGGCCCTTTCTCAAAACACGACCCGGGCCTCGGAGCGCGCCGTCGGAGGAACCCACCGGACAGTCGCGGCCCGACGCGAGCCGCGAAGGGGAAGACTTACAGGCTTCATTCTACCCTGCCCGGCTGACCAAAGTGGCCCTCGTACGGCCCTGTGAGGCCTCGAGAGACATTTTTTGCCCGTCTTTGAAGTCCCCCCATACGAGGCGCCCTGCGGACGGCTCACGACAGCGTCCTGCACGGTCTGAGGATGCGAGAGGGTGATTGTCACAGGTATGGACGCTTGTGATCCGCCTCGGCGGGGCCGATTCAGGCCTGCTGAACAGGCGATCAGCGCTCACGGGCCGCCCGGGGCCGCCGGCGGGCTGGCGGCGGTCCACCGCGAACCTAACCGCCGAGGGGGTGCCGAACAAGGTCAAAAGACAGGGAACGGGCGAGATCGCCTCATCGCCCGCCGGGGCCGACCACTTTCAGGTGCCCGATGGCGCCGGCGGCTTCGCGGCCGCCGTGGGCCGCGCGGGAGGTCCCCAGCTCGGCGTTGAGTTTCGCCAGCAGCTGCGGGGCCATCATCCGCAGTTCGGTGGCCCAGGCCGCGGAATCGGTGCGGATGGTGAGGACGCCGTCGTTGAACTCCACCGGCCGGCAGTGCGCCGAGATGTGGCTGCCCACGATCTCGCCCCAGCGGCCCATGACGCCGCCGACCGCCGCCGGCACGCTCCAGCCGCGGTCCTCGATCATCCTGGGGATCGCCGAGGACAGCAGCTGCGGATCGCGTTCGTCGGGGCCCGATCCCGAGCGCTGGCCCGGGTTGTTGTTACGCCGGCGGTTGCCGCTCCACCCCGCGCCGTTGTCCTTGCCCCGGGCCCGGGCCGCGGCCAGCGCGGCGCGGGCCAGGTCCACGCCCGAGCCCTCGGATCCGTTGTCCACAGGCTGTGGATTCACGCCGCACTCACCTGCCCGCCGGCCACTGTGAACTTCTGGCCGATCAGCTGCTCGGGGACGTCGGCGTCCACGGCGGCGGTGATGAGCACCTGGTCGGCGCCGGACACACGCTCGGCCAGCCGGCGGCGGCGCTTGGCGTCGAGTTCGGCGAAGACGTCGTCCAGGATCAGGACCGGCTCGCCGCCGTCGGATCCGTCCGAGCGCAGCAGGTCGTAGGCGGCCAAACGTAATGCCAGCGCGTACGACCAGGATTCGCCGTGGCTGGCGTAGCCGCGGGCCGGCATGTGCTCGCCGGACGCCGAGGTCAGCTCCAGCAGCATTTCGTCGCGGTGCGGGCCGACCAGGGTGATGCCGCGCTCCAATTCGTTAGCGCGGGCCTCGCCCAGAGCCGTCAGGAACTGTTCCGTGAGGACGGCGACGGCCGGATCGGGCTCCGGGGAGACCGTCGAGCGGTAGCCGATGCGGGTCGCCCCACCCTCGGCGATCTCGACGTAACACTTGTCCACAAGGGGGGACAACGTCGAGATCAGCGCCAGCCGCGCGGCGACCAGTTCGGCGCCGGCCAGCGCCAGGTGGTGGTCCCAGGCGTCGAGGGTGGACATGTTGGGGCCGGAGGTCTTGTTACGCCGGGCCATCGCGGCCGTGCGCAGCAAGGTGTTGCGCTGCTTCAGCACTCTGTCGTAGTCGGCACGGACCCCGGCGTAGCGCGGCCAGCGCGCGACGAGCAGTTCGTCCAGGAACCGCCGGCGCTCCCCGGGATCGCCCTTCACCAGCGCCAGATCTTCCGGCGCGAACAGCACGGTCCGCAGCACACCGAGGACCTCGCGCGGGCGCGGGACCGGATTGCGGTTGAGCCGCGCCCGGTTCGCCCCGCCCGGGTTCAGCTCGATTTCCACAAGCTGTGTACGGCCTTCGCGCTCCACGTTCGCGCGCACTATGGCGCGCGGCGCGCCGAAGCGCACGAGCGGCTGGTCGGTGGCCACGCGGTGGCTGTCGAGGGTGGCGATGTAGCCGATCGCCTCGACCAGGTTGGTCTTCCCCTGCCCGTTGGGGCCGACGAACGCCGTGACGCCTCCCTCGAGCGCGATCTCGAGGGAGGCGTACGAGCGGAAGTCCGCCAGCGACAGATGCGTGACCCGCAATGGGTGTCCTAACTCTCCTTCTGCACGGCGTGTCCGCCGAACTGATTGCGCAGCGCCGCGACCGCCTTCATCTGCGGCGAGTCCTCCTGGCGCGAGGTGAAGCGCGCGTACAGCGAGGCGGTGATCGCCGGGGTCGGCACGGCCATGTCGATACCGGCCTCCACGGTCCAGCGGCCCTCGCCGGAGTCGTCGGCGTAGCCGCGGATGCCGGCCAGGTGCTCGTCGTCGTCCAGGGCGCGGACCAGCAGGTCCAGCAGCCAGGAGCGGATGACGGTGCCCTCCTGCCAGGAGCGGAACACCTCGCGCACGTTGGTCACCTGCGGGGCGGCCTCCAGCAGCTCCCAGCCCTCGGCGAAGGACTGCATCATGCCGTACTCGATGCCGTTGTGGACCATCTTGGAGAAGTGGCCCGCGCCGACCGCGCCGGCGTGCACGAAGCCGCTGTCGCCATCGGGCTTGAGCGCGTCGAAGACCGGCTGCACGCGGGCGATGTCGGCCTCGTCGCCGCCGACCATCAGGGCGTAGCCGTTCTGCAGGCCCCAGACACCGCCGGAGACGCCGGCGTCGACGAAGCCGACGCCCTTGGTCTTCAGCAGTTCGGCGTGCTTGATGTCCTCGGTCCAGCGCGAGTTGCCGCCGTCGATCACCAGGTCGCCGGTGTGCAGCAGATCGGCCAGCTCGTTCACCGTGGCGTCGGTGGCCTCACCGGCCGGGACCATGATCCAGATCACCCGCGGCGCGGCCAGCGTCTGGACCAGCTCCTTCAGCGAGCCGACGTCGGCCAGCTTGGGGTCGCGGTCGTAGCCGACGACGGTGTGTCCGGCGCGGCGGATGCGCTCGCGCATGTTGCCGCCCATCTTGCCCAGGCCGACAAGACCGATCTCCATCGTCTTCCCTCTGTTTCTTCCGTCACCTTCACCTGATCGTGTCAGAACCGACCTTACGGGGCCTGAGAGGCGATCGCTTTCCGGGTCAGCCCGCGGACTGACCGGGGACACGCAGCGGCATCATCAGGTAACGGAATTCCTCCTGCGCCGGGGCGTCCAGGGCCGGGCGGCCCATGAGGACCGCGGGCTTGGAGGCGACCGTGAACGACAGCTGCGCGTACTGGGTGTCGATCACCTGCAGGCCGTCGAGCAGGAAGGCGGGGTTGAACGAGACGGAGATGTCCTCGCCGTCCAGGACCGCGTCCATGGCCTCGGAGGCCTGCGCCTCGTCGCCCGCGCCGGCCTCCAGGGTCACCTCGCCCTGAGTGAAGGCCAGCTTGATCGGCGAGGTCCGGTCGGCCACCAGGGACACGCGCTTGGCGGCCTCCAGGAACGGCCCGGTCTCGACGGTCGCGGTGATGTTGTACTCGTTCGGGAACAGCGAGCGGTACTTCACGAACTCGCCGGACAGCAGCCGCGAGGTCATCCGCCGGGAGCCCTTGGCCCCGCTGGAGGCACCCTCGCCGGACTCGAAGCCGATGAGCCCCTCGCCGGCGTCGCCGCCGGACAGCGCCAGGGAGACCCAGTCGCCCCCGGTGAGCGCCTTCGCGGTGTCCGACAGGACTTTGGAGGGGATCAGGGCGGTCGCCGACATGTCGTCCTGCTCCGGCTTCCACTGGAGCTCGCGCACGGCCAGCCGGAAGCGGTCGGTGGCGACCAGGGTGATCTTCTCGCCCTCGATCTCCACGCGGATGCCGGTGAGCATCGGGATGGTGTCGTCGCGCCCGGCGGCGATGGCCACCTGGGAGACCGCGCCGGCCAGCCCGGAGGCGGTGACCGCGCCGGTGGCGGTCGGCATGGTGGGCAGCGCCGGGTAGTCCTCGACGGGCAGCGTCTGCAGCGTGAAGCGGCTGGATCCACAGCTGACGAGAACCTTCGAGCCCTCGGTGGAGAACTCCACGGGGCGGTTCGGCAGCGACTTGGCGATGTCGGCGAGCAGCTTGCCGTGGATCAGGATCCGGCCGGGCTCGGTGACGTCGGCGCTGATCTGGGCCCGCGAGGAGACCTCGTAGTCGAACCCGGACAAAGTGACCGAGCCGTTGTCCCCGCCGTCGCCTTCGGCGGCCTCGAAGACCAGGCCGGCCAGGACCGGGGCGGCCGGACGGCTGGGCAGGGACCGCGCGGTCCATGCCACGGCCTCGGAAAGGACGTCGCGTTCGACCCGGAACTTCACCGGACACCGCCTCCTGCTTGCTTGCTCGCTGCTCGTCGGAACCAGCGTCCCATCATGCCGTCTGTGACCCACAGGCTGTGAATCGGCGGTGCGTGTTGGGAGGTTCCAGTGTGCCTGAAACGAGCTTCGGCAGGAGTGGAAACGGCGACAACGGGGGATGGAGTGTCAGAGGGCCCTGAAAGAGTGAATCCGTCTTCGTCGCGGTGGGACGTCCGACAAGTGGTCCGCAGGTTTTCCACAGATGTGGGCCGAGACGATTCAAATCGGCCGACGAAGCTAACTGTTGTCGTAGTAGTAGTAGGGGCTGTGGATACTGTGGATAACCGGTCTTCGGGCAGCTCAGACCTATTTTGTTAGTCCACATCGCTTGTGTGTTTAACTGTGGAAAACAATTCATCTCTGGGGATAACTCGCTGGTATCCACACGTCCACTCAGTTACGCACAGCGTTGTCCACAGGTTATCCCCAGTTTTCCACGGACTTGTCCCCAGACGGCCGCGATCATGCGATCTGCCATGTGGGTGACACGTTGAACCTGAGGAACGTCATGCCTCCGACTGTTTCCGGCGGCATCTCCTTAGCGACATAGAGCTCTGAAGCGGACATGCAGGACATTAGTCGACAAGGAGCTATGAAAGGTGGGAGGCGCGGCGTTTCTCGATCTTCGGCGTGTCGTGTCGCGCGGTGACACCGCCTGGCACAAAAAGAGGTCCCCACACGCTCGGCGCGGGGACCTCAGAAGAAAGGAGCAGGTCAGCCTGACTGTTTGATCCGGTTGGTGAGCTCGGTGACCTGGTTGAAGATGGCCCGGCGCTCCGGCAGCAGCGAGCGGATCTTGCGGTCGGCGTGCATCACCGTGGTGTGGTCCCGGCCGCCGAAGGCCTGCCCGATCTTGGGCAGTGAAAGGTCGGTGAGCTCCCGGCACAGATACATGGCGATCTGCCGGGCGGTCACCAGGATGCGGCTGCGGGAAGTCCCGCAGAGGTCCTCCATGGTGATCCCGAAGTACATCGCGGTCTGCGCCATGATCGTCGAGACGGTGATCTCCGGACCGGCCGCGTCCGGCATCAGGTTCTTCAGGACGTCCTCGGCCAGCGACAAGTCGACAGGGGCCCGGTTCAGTGAGGCGAACGCGGTGACTCGGATCAGCGCGCCCTCGAGTTCGCGGATGTTGGTGGAGATCTTGGAGGCGATGAACTCCAGCACTTCCGGCGGCGCGTTGAGACCCTCCTGCTGGGCCTTCTTGCGCAGGATCGCGATCCGGGTCTCGAGCTCGGGCGGCTGGATGTCGGTGATCAGGCCCCACTCGAAGCGCGAGCGGAGCCGGTCCTCCAGGGTGTTCAGCTGCTTGGGCGGCCGGTCGCTGGAGATGACGATCTGCTTCGAGGCGTTGTGGAGGGTGTTGAAGGTGTGGAAGAACTCCTCCTGCGTCCCCTCCTTGTTCTCCAGGAACTGGATGTCGTCGACCATCAGGATGTCGACGTCGCGGTAGCGCTTGCGCAGGTGGTTGCCGGCGCCGTCGCGGATCGCGTTGATGAAGTCGTTGGTGAACTCCTCGGTGGACACGTAGCGCACGCGGGTCCCCGGGTACAGGTTGCGCGCGTAGTGGCCGATCGCGTGGAGCAGGTGGGTCTTGCCCAGGCCGGAGTCGCCGTAGATGAACAGCGGGTTGTAGGCCTTGGCCGGGGCCTCGGCGACGGCGACCGCCGCGGCGTGCGCGAACCGGTTGCTGGAGCCGATGACGAACGTCTCGAAGACGTACTTCTCATTGAGTTTGGCCTGCTGGGCCTTGGCGCCGTCGTCGGGCGTGGACGAGCGCGCACCGGGTCTGCCGGTGGACAGCGACAGGGTGGCCGCTATCGGGTCGTTCTCCTCGGCCGGCGGCTCGGAGATGCGTGGCGGGGGCAGCGCCACGCCGCCGATCGAGGGCCGGGGCAGCTCGGCGGCGAACGCCGGCGGTTCGCTGTGGAAAGCGGCCGGGGCGGCCTGCTCGATCCCGGACAGGGGCGCCGGCGGCGGCGGGGTCCAGTGCGCCGGGGGCGGCGCGAGCTGCTGGATGACCGGGGCGGCCGACGGGGCCGGGGCGGGGGTGTTCTCCATCGCCTTGTCGACGAACAGGCTGAACTTGATGTCCGGGCCGAACATGGCGGCCAGATGGGTGGTGAGCATCGGCTCGAGCCGCTGCTCCAGGTAGTTCTTGGAGAAGTCGTCCGGTACCGCGAGCACGATCGTGTCGCCGATCACGGTCTTGGCCTCCGGGATCATCAGGAAGGCCTGTTCGCTCTTGGTCAGGGAGCCGTCCGACTCGACGCGGGCGCGGAACTGCGACCACAGCGCGATCGCGTCGGCGGGCGCGGCCATCGGGTGCGGTACCGGGGTGTAGCCTTGCGGGTCGGACACGGCCTGCGGCTCCATTCTGTGCTCCTCGCCCCCTGCGGGACCGGCGGGCCGGCATCACGTTTCCCACAGGCTTTCCACAGGTCGTACGCAGAAGCTGTGTACAGCTGTGGATAATGCCGGGCGTGGCAGTGTCGGTCGTCGTATCTGTTGTTTTCACTGGTCCGGCGCTTGTCGGGGCGGTGCGGACCTCACAAAATGCCGCGTCCGGCGGTCGGTGGCGGTCCGGCCGACGGTAGCGGGTGGCCCCGGTTATCCACAAGTACGGAGGTCCTGTGGATAATAGGGCTCAGGAGTACGCCCACGGCCCGGTCCACCTCGGGTTTGACCCTTCCGGGTGGCGCCACGTACCGTAAGCAGGTCGAGAAGTCGATTGCCGATGCCGCGCGTCTGTGCGCGAAGGAGCCGTTGGCGCACTTCAGACAGACCTAAGCAGTGACGCCGCCCTGAAGGGCGCCAACTACAAGCGGAGCCCCCAGTGAGCAAGCGCACCTTCCAGCCGAACAACCGCCGCCGTGCCAAGACCCACGGCTTCCGTCTGCGCATGCGGACCCGCGCCGGCCGCGCGATCCTGGCCAACCGTCGTGCCAAGGGCCGTAGCGAGCTGTCGGCCTGAGCCGCGGTTCGCAGCCTTCCGTCCCGCCGTGCTCTCCTCCGCGCACCGCATGCGGAGGTCGGCGGACTTCGGTGCGGCCGTGCGCGGCGGCCGGAGGGCCGGCCGGACCACGCTCGTCGCGCACCTGGCAGTCCCCTCGGACCCGCCGCCTGCGGCTGACGCCGCCGTGCTGGCGGGCTTCGTCGTGAGCAAGGCCGTGGGCCCGGCCGTGGTGCGGACGGCGGTCAAGCGACGCCTGCGGCACCTGGTCCGGTCCCGGCTGGACCTGCTGCCCCCGGGCTCGCGCCTGGTGATCCGGGCCCTGCCGCCGGCGGCCGCGGCGGATTCGGCCACCCTTGGCGCCGACCTGGATTCGGCCCTGCGGAAGCTGTTGCGATGAAGTACGTGTTGATGGGCCTGATCCGGCTCTACCAGATCGTCCTGAGCCCGGTGGTGAACTGGCGGGGCCCGGTGTGCAAGTTCGAGCCGTCGTGCTCGCACTACGGCTACGAGGCCGTGAAGACGCACGGGGCGATCAGGGGCGGCGGCATGACCGTCTGGCGGGTGCTGCGCTGCAACCCGTGGAGCTCGGGCGGATACGATCCAGTCAGGCCCAAGGAGCCCGGGCGGCCCGGGGGCGGCGAAAAAGATCACGAGGCGCGGAACCTCTCGGTGACCGAGACGAGTTCCCCTGGTGAAGACACACAGACTTCCGACCGGACTGAAATGGTCGGTATGCCCACCAAGTCGGCCCGTCCCGCGGTCCGGCTCGACCTGATGTCCAGCCGAGGAGCTCGATCGTGATCGACACAATCCTCTCCCCGATCATCTGGGCCACCAGCTTCGTGCTGATGCTGTGGCACCGGGCGTTCGGGGCGATTTTCGGCAGCGACTCCTCGGCGTCCTGGGTGCTGGCGATCCTCTTCCTGACGATCACCATCCGTGCCGCGATGATTCCGCTGTTCCGCAAGCAGATCAAGTCGATGCAGAACATGCAGCGACTCCAGCCGCAGATCCAGGCGCTGCAGAAGAAGTACAAGCTCGACAAGCAGAAGCTTCAGCAGGAGATGATGAAGCTGTACAAGGACAACGGGACCTCCCCGTTCGCCTCGTGCATGCCGATCCTGCTGCAGACGCCGTTCTTCATGGGCCTGTACCGCGTGCTCAGCCACGTGGCCGCCGGCAACGCGGTCGGCGCGCTGTCCAAGGCCGACGCCTACAGCGCCCAGCACGCGAACTTCCTCGGTGCGCCGCTGTCGCTGAGTTTCCTGCACCACACGCCGTCCCAGATGGCCGCGGTCGGCATCACCTCGGTGACCAACCTGCAGATCGTCGCGGTCATCATGGCGGTCATCTACGCCACGTCGCAGTTCCTGACGCAGCGCATGATGATGGCCAAGAACACCAACTTGGACAACAGCGTCCCGAACCCGATGATGCAGAGCCAGAAGATCATGCTCTACGTCATGCCGTTCGGCATGCTGTTCTTCAGCCTGAACGTCCAGATCGGTGTCGTGCTGTACCTGATGACCACGAACGTGTGGACGATCGGCCAGCAGTTCTACACTCTGCGCAATTCCCCGATGCCCGGCAGCCAGGCGGAGAAGGAGATGCTCGCCCGCCGCAAGGCCAAGGAGGAGCGCAAGCGCGAGGAGCTCGTCGCGAAGAACCCGGAGGCCGCCAAGGAACTGGCCGCCGCCAACGGCTCCCCCACCCAGGACAAGGTGCCGGCCTCCAGGCAGCGTCAACAGCCGGTCCGCACCACTCGTAGCAAGCGCAAGAAGTAGAGGAGCCGCACGGCATGAGCGACACCACCGCGGTGACCGAGGCCGAGGCCTCCGAGCAGGTCGACGCCGAGCAGGAGACGGCCGGCGAGCGCGCCGAGAAGTCTGCCGAGCGCGCTCCGGAATCCGCCGCCGAGCGGATCGCCCGCCTGGAGCGCGAGGGCGACATCGCCGCCGACTACCTGGAGGGCCTGCTCGACATCGCCGACCTGGACGGCGACATCGACATGGACGTCGAGGGCGATCGGGCCTCGGTCTCCATCGTCGGCGGCAAGCTGTCCCACCTGGTGGGCTCCGAGGGCGAGGTGCTCGACGCGCTGCAGGAGCTGACCCGGCTGGCGGTGCTCCGGGAGACCGGCGAGCGCTCGCGGCTGATGCTGGACATCGACGGCCACCGCGCCACCCGCCGCTCCGAGCTCACCCGGATCGGCACCGAGGCGGCGCGCAAGGTCGCCGAGACCGGCGAGCCGGTGAAGCTGTCGGCGATGTCGCCCTTCGAGCGCAAGGTCGTGCACGACGCGGTGGCGGCGGCCGGACTGCGCAGCGAGTCGGAGGGCGAGGAGCCGAACCGCTGTGTCGTGGTGCTTCCGGTCTGAGGACCGAGCGGTCAGGACATAGTGGAGACATGCGAACTTCTTCGCCCGACCCCGCTTCCCCCGGCGGCGAGCCGACCGATCTGGTCCTGGGCCCCGTTCCGGAGGCGGTGGTCTCCGTTTTCGGCGACCGGGCGGCCGACGCCACCCGGTACGCCGAGATCCTGGCCGGCCCCGGTGTGACCCGAGGGCTCCTGGGCCCTCGGGAGGTGCCGCGGCTGTGGGAGCGGCACATCCTGAACTGCGCGGTGGTCGGCGGTCTGCTGCCCACCGACATCCAGATCTGTGACGTCGGCTCCGGAGCCGGGCTTCCCGGCATCGTCCTGGCCCTGGCACGCCCGGACCTGTCGGTGACCCTCCTGGAGCCGCTGCTGCGCCGTACTCTGTTCCTGGACGAGGTGATCGACCTCCTGGGCCTGGACAACGTGCGGGTATTGCGCGGCCGGGCCGAGGAGTTCGCCGGCAAGGAGCGGTTCGACGTGGTCACCTCCCGGGCCGTGGCGCCGCTGGACCGGCTGGCCGGCTGGTCGCTGCCGCTGCTGCGTTCCGGGGGCGAGATGGTGGCGCTCAAGGGCGGCTCGGCCGAGGCCGAACTCGCCGAGAGCGCGGATCTGCTCGCCAAGCTCGGCGCCACCCGGTGGAGTGTGGAGACGGTCGGGGCCGGGATCGTGGAGCCGCCGACGACGGTGATCCGGGTCGGGATCGAGCAGGAGATCCAGGTGCGCGGGCCGAAGAAGCAGCGGCCGCGGAACCGGCGCCCCGGACGCTGAGGTCGGTCCGCGGCCTCGGCCTCCGACGGGGGCTGGGGCCGCCGACCGATGTTTCACGGGAAACCGAGGGTGCCGGAGGGGCCCGTGAAGGGTGCCGGGGGCGATGTTTCACGGGAAACCGACAAAAGAGGGCTGTGTTTCACGGGAAACACAGCCCTTCGTTCGTTCTCGGGGGAGCGAGTACGGCAGACTGTTGGTTCGTAGCTTCTCGCTTCATGTTGAGCACAGCCTTCCGCGCGTCCCATGACAGGAGTTCTTCCGTGGCCGCACCCGGCAATGAACACCGAGAGCACCAGGGGGTCGACCCGCTGCTCGCGCAGTCCGTGGTGGACAGCCTGAACGACGAGCCCTACTACCCCGCCGGGACCACCGACGTCATGGCCACGCCGCCGGTGGACCTCGAGTACGAGTCCGGACACGTTCCCGCGGGAGCCACTCCCTCTGCACCCCTTCAGGTAATGCACATGCCGTCTTCTTCCGTTCCCGCCCAGGGGCCGTCCGTCTCCGACGACTCGGACACCCCGATTGCCCGCCAAGCCGCCGCCGCGATAGAAGCGCTCTCCGGAGTGACCCGACTCCCCCGACCGGACAAGACCCGCGTCCTGGTCGTCGCCAACCAGAAGGGCGGCGTCGGCAAGACCACGACCACGGTCAACCTGGCCGCCTCGCTCGCCCAGGCCGGCGCCGACGTGCTGGTGATCGACCTGGACCCGCAGGGCAACGCCTCCACCGCGCTGTCGGTCGAACACCACGCCGACGTGCCCTCGGTCTACGACGTCCTCATCGAGCGCTACACGATGGACGAGGTCGTGCAGCAGGTGCCCGAGATCCCCCACCTCTACTGCTGCCCGGCGACCATCGACCTGGCCGGCGCGGAGATCGAACTGGTCTCGATGGTGGCCCGGGAGAGCCGGCTGTCCAAGGCGCTGTCCGGCTACCAGAAGAAGATGGACTACATCCTCATCGACTGCCCGCCGTCGCTGGGACTGCTGACGGTCAACGCGATGGTGGCCGGCGCCGAGGTGCTGATCCCGATCCAGTGCGAGTACTACGCGCTGGAGGGCCTGAGCCAGCTGCTGCACAACATCGAGCTGATCCGCGGGCACCTGAACCCCGACCTCCACGTGTCGACGATTCTGCTCACCATGTACGACTCCCGGACCCGGCTGTCGACCGAGGTGGCCGAGCAGGTGCGCACCCACTTCCCGAACGAGGTGCTGTCCTCGGCGATCCCGCGTTCGGTGCGGGTCTCCGAGGCGCCGTCGTACGGCCAGACCGTGATGACGTGGGACCCGGTCTCCACCGGGGCCATCGCCTACCGGGACGCGGCCCGGGAGATCGCTGAGCGCGGCGCGTCCCGCATCGCGATGGACGGCATGAACGATTTCCGGGCCGACATCGAGTACGGTGGGGCGTCCCTGCACAGCGGTGGGCAGTGAACGGCACGATGGGAGAGCAGTGGTGAGCAGCAGCCGACGCGGACTGGGCAAGGGCCTGGGTGCTCTGATCCCCACCGGCGCCCCGCCCGCGATACTGTCCGAGAAGACCCGAGCCGAGTCGGCGGGCCCTTCGGCGGCCGGCGATGTTTCCCGTGAAACCACCACCGATGTTTCACGGGAAGCCGCGACAGCGGCACCGGTCCGGACGGCGCTCGGCACCCTGCCGATCGACACCGACCACCGGGTGTCCGAGGAGACGACGAGCATCGCGTCCGCGCCCGCGGCTCCGGTCCCGGCGCCCACGGCCAGTCCCGAGTCCTTCAACGGCACCCGCGTGCCGGACGGACTGATGCCGGTTCCCGGTGCCTCGTTCGCCGAGATCCCGCAGAGCCAGATCCGACCGAACCCGGTGCAGCCCCGCACCGAGTTCGACGAAGTCGCGCTGGCCGAACTGGTGGCCTCCATCAAGGAGGTCGGCCTCCTCCAGCCGATCGTGGTCCGGCAGCTGCCCGAGCCCGACGGCGACCACCACTACGAACTCATCATGGGTGAGCGCCGGTGGCGGGCTTCGCAGGAGGCCGGTCTCTCCGCGATCCCGGCCATCATCCGCGACACCCGCGACGACCGGATGCTTCTGGACGCGCTGCTGGAGAACCTCCAGCGCGCCCAGCTGAACCCGCTCGAAGAGGCCGCGGCGTACGACCAGCTGCTCAAGGACTTCGACTGCACCCACGAAGTCCTGGCCGAGAAGATCGGCAAGTCACGGCCGCACGTGACCAACACGCTGCGCCTGCTCACTCTGACCCCGGGCATCCAGCGCCGGGTCGCGGCCGGCGTCATCACCGCCGGCCACGCCCGAGCGCTGCTCGGCCTGAAGTCGGTGGAGCAGCAGGAGGAGATCGCCAAGCGCATCGTCCGCGAGAACCTGTCGGTCCGCGCGGTCGAGGAGCTGGCGGGCATGGGCCGCTGGGACGCTGCCGCACTGGACACCGCGCTGACCGAGACGCCCGAGGACTACCTCGACTTCACCGACAAGCCCAAGGGCAAGCGAGTGCGCTCCGGCAGCCGGATGCCGATCCTGGAGGAGTACGGTCAGCGGCTGTCGGATCGGCTGGAGACCCGGGTGAAGGTCGACATCATGCAGAAGCGCGGCCGGATCACCATCGAGTACGCGGGGATAGAGGATCTGAAGCGGATCGCGAAGGCGATCCTCGGCGAGTAGGTCGTTGTTTCACGGGAAACCGTGAAGAGGCCCGGCGGCCCATCCGCCGGGCCTCTGTCATGTTTCACGGGAAACAGGGGGCGCTGTTTCCCGTGAAACAGCGCGAAGGAGAGAGGTGCAAAGTGGCTGGGCACTGGGACGAGGTGTACATCAAGAAGGGCCGCGAGGACGTCAGCTGGTTCCAGACCGATCCGCGGATGTCGCTGGAGCTCATCCGCGAGTGTGGCCTGTCGCTGGCTGCGGCGATCGTGGATGTCGGCGGCGGCGCCTCCGTCCTCGGCAGCCGGTTGCTGGCGGATGGCTTCAGCGATGTGACGGTGCTCGACATTGCGGAGTCCGCGTTGGCGGTGGCGCGGGACGAGCTTGGTTTCACGGGAAGCACGATCGCGGCCGATGTGCGTGAGTGGCGACCGGAACACCGGTATCAGCTGTGGCATGACCGCGCGGTGTTCCACTTCCTCACCGCGGAGGAGGATCGGGCTGCCTACCGCCGAACGGTGGACGCGGCTGTCGAGCCAGACGGTTGGGTGGCTGTCGGGACGTTCGCGACCGACGGACCGGAGCAGTGCTCGGGACTTCCGACTGCGCGCTATGACGCGGACACGCTTGCCGCGGAGTTCTCCGGATGGGACGTCGTGGACGCCCGAAACGAAGAACACACCGCACCCCGTGGGATGCGGTGCAGCCGTTCACTTGGCTCCTGCTGCGGCGCCACTGATGTTTCACGGGAAACAGCCGACCGTGTTTCCCGTGAAACATCGGCCTACTTGGCGATGACGGCCTGGACCAGATCGCGGTAGAGCACCCCGAGGTCGAGGTCCGCGGCGGCGGCGGCCATCGGCAGCAGGCTGGTCTCAGTGAGGCCCGGTGCCACGTTCACTTCCAGGAACCAGGGCGTCCCGTCGGCGTCGAGGATCAGGTCGGTGCGCGAGACGCAGGACAGTCCGAGCGTCGTGTGCGCGCGGACGGCCAGCTGCTCGACGGCCTTCGCCTCGTCGGCGGTGAGCCGGGCCGGCGCGAAGAACTCGGTGATGCCGGCGGTGTAGCGGGCCGCGTAGTCGTAGACGCCGGAGTCGGCGACGATCTCGACCGCGGGCAGGGCCTGCGGGCCGGTGCCGGTGTCGACGACCGATACCGCGATCTCGCGGCCGGTGATGTGCCGCTCGATGAGCGCGGTCTCGTCGTAGGCGAAGCAAGCCACCATCGCGGCCGGCAGGTCCTCGCGGGTGTGCACGCCGGCCGCGCCGAGGGAGGATCCGCCCCGGGCCGGCTTCACGAACAGCGGCAGCGGGAGCCCACCGGTCACCGCGTCCAGGACGGCCTGGGTGCCGAGGTCCCGGAACGTCGTCTTGGGGATGGCGACCCAGTCGGGGGTGGCCAGTCCGGCGGAGCGGATGACGTCCTTGGCCGAGGGCTTGTCGAAGGCGCGGCGGCAGGCGGCGGCGGACGAGCCGACGTAGGGGACGCCCAGCAGCGCCAGGATTCCCTGCACCGCCCCGTCCTCACCGGTGGCCCCGTGCAGGGTGGGGAAGACGGCGTCGGGGCGGTCGGCGAGCAGCGACGGCAGAAGCGCGGCGTCGATGTCGCGCACCTGTACTTCGACGCCCGCGCTGCGAAGCGCGTCGGCCACCCGGCGACCGGAGCGGATCGAGACGTCGCGTTCGTGGCTGAGGCCGCCGGCCAAGACGACGACACGGCCCAGGTCGCTCATTGCAATCACTGCCCTTCTCACCGGTATCTTCGCCCCCGATCATGCCAGAGGAGTCGGAGGGGTCATGCGCGATGTTTCACGGGAAACAGCGATGTTTCACGGGAAACATCGCCGGATCGACGGCGTCGGGACCGCCTCGGCACGCCCGCCGAAGCTGACGTTTCCCGTGAAACATCGTCTGCCGCCAGTCTGGCCGCCTCATGTTTCACGGGAAACACGGCCTGTTTCACGCCGGTCCCGAGCGATGTTTCACGGGAAACCGGGCGCCGGTTTCCCGTGAAACATCCCCGCTAGGCCAGATCGGGCCCGGGCGTGTCGACGCCGTCGCGGCTCTCCAGCGCCCGCGTCGCGTCGTGTCCGAACGCCGCGCGCAGTTCCATCTCCTCGCGCAGGACGTCGGCGAAGCGCCGCACGCCCTCGCGGATGCGCTCGGGCGTCGGGTAGCAGTACGACAGGCGCAGTGAGGACGCGCCGAATCCGTCTGAGTAGAAACCCGTGCCCGGGACGTAGGCCACGCGCGCGGTCACGGCACGAGGCAGCATCGCCTTGGAGTCGAGCCCCGACGGGAGCGTGACCCACACGTAGAAACCGCCGTCGGGCTTGGTCCACGTGACACCGGCGGGCATCAGCTCGGACAGCGCGGTCAGGGTCGCGTCGCGGCGCTCCAGATACATGGCCCGGAAGGCCTTGATCTGCTCGCGCCACGGCTGGGTGGTCAGGTAGCGGGAGACCATCATCTGGGAGAAGGCCGGCGGGCACAGGTCCGCGGCCTCGGCGGCCAGCGTCAGCTTCTCGCGGACCGCGTGCGGCGCCAGGGCCCAGCCGACGCGGAAGCCTGGGGCGAAGGTCTTGGAGAACGACCCGAGATAGATGACGTTCTCGGTGTCCAGCGAGCGGAGGGCCGGGTAGGTCTCGCCCTCGAAGCCGAGCAGCCCGTACGGGTTGTCCTCCAGGATCAGGATTCCGGCCTCGCGGCAGATCTCCACGATCTCCGGACGCCGCTCGACGGCCATCGTCACGCCGGCCGGGTTGTGGAAGTTCGGGATCGTGTAGAGGAACTTGATGCGGCGGCCGGAGGCCTTCACCGAGGCGATCGCCGCGCGCAGGTTGTCCGGGACCAGGCCCTGGTCGTCCATCGCCACGTGGACCACCTGGGCCTGGTACGAGGCGAAGACGCCGAGCGCGCCCACGTAGGACGGGCCCTCGGCGAGGATGACGTCGCCGGGGTCGATGAAGATCCGGGTGACCAGGTCCAGCGCCTGCTGGGAGCCGACGGTCGCGATGACGTCGTCGGGGTGGCCCTCGATGCCCTCCAGGCGCATGATCTCGCAGATCTGCTCGCGCAGGGTCTCGTCGCCCTGGGCCCCGCCGTACTGCATCGCGAGGGTGCCCGACTCGCGGACCAGCTCCTCGGCGACCGTGGCGATGGAGTCCATCGGCAGCGCCGCCAGGTTCGGCATGCCGCCGGCCAGCGACACCACTTCCGGCCGGGATGCCACGGCGAACAGAGCTCGGATCTCGGATGCGGTCATCCCGCGAGTCCTGGCAGCGTAACGGTCGACATACGAGTCGAGCCGGGAACCCGGACGCTGCGGGAGTTCCATATCACTCTCCTTGGAGTCGAAAGGGTGGAGCCTGTTCACCAAGTCAAGCAGGCAAAGCCATCTTCTCGGCGGCTTGTCCGCCTTTTCGGGGTCGTGTGACAGGACTAACATCCCCCTCGCAGACAGCCGCGGGGGTGGTTCGGCCCCGCTTACACGCCGGTCGTGGCCGGATGTCGCTGGGAAGGGAGTCGGCTGATGCGGAGGCGGATCGCCTCGGGAATCAGGCGCCGCCTGACGGTCCGGGGCGTGCTACACATCGCGCTGTGGTTCATCGGGGGCGTCCTGGCCGGGTTCGGCAGCGGCGTGCTGCGCCCCCACCGGGTCACGTGGGTCGACCGCGACCGCTCGGAGGTGCAGGACGGTCTCCGTCGCCCCCGACCCCAGCCGCCGCGCCCACGACGAGCTGATGGTGTCCAGATCGGTGTGCGGCACCAGCCGGACGTCGGCGACCTGCCAGCCGAGCGCGGCCAGACGATCGGTCAGCCCGGTTGAGACCACCGTGGCCGGTGTGAGCTCGGGCAGGTCGCGGATCTCCAGCGGGACGGGCTCGCGCCAGATGCTGGTGCCGATGGAGATCTCCAGCGGGGCGCCGGGCTTGGCGACCGCGCGCAGACCCGACAGCACGTCGTCCTCGCCGAGCACCACACCGCGCAGCAGCTTGCCCCACGGCATGAGGACGGTGACCTCGTCAGCCACCCCGTGCAGCGCGGCCGGCACCGTCTCGATCGCCGAACTGACCAGGATCAGGTTCGGCGCCCCGCCCTTCGCCGGCTTGCGCGCGGCCCGCACGGCGGTCTCGGTCATGCGCTGCCACGCCGGATCGACCCCGACCACGAGCCATTCCGGATGCGCGACGGCCTGCCGGTAGGCGGTGCGCGCATCGCCGGTCCCGACGTCGACGAGGACCCGGTCGGCCGAAGCCAGCGCCGCAGCCCACTCGGTGGGATCCAGATCGGTGAGCTTCTTGCCGGCGAGGACTTTGAGGGCGGGGGTGCGGGTGGTCATGTCTGGTCCTGCTCGTTGAGAAGCGCGTAGAGCCGTTTGCGGGTGAGTCCGAAGGGCGCCAGGGCCTCGGTCAGGGTCCTGGGAGCGATGCCGGCCGCGGTGAGGGCCCGGGCGACGGCGGTGAGGTCGGCGAGTTCGCTGTCTGATGCCGCCGGACCGACGACGGTCAGGACGCCGGGAGCCTCGACGGCGGCGGCCGGCGTCGAGCGCGTCACGGCCGTCCCGATGTCGAGTTCTGAGGTGTCCTCGATCCAGATGTCCCGTCCGGCGAGGACCGAGGGGTCGGAGCCGGGTGGCATGTGGAACACCGTGGCGGTCAGAGGGAGCGTGGGGAGGCGCTGTGGGCTTCCCAAGTATGCGTAGGGGTCCGGAGGTAGGCCGGAGGCCAGCAGTGCCTCCAGGGGCTTGTACGGGCTTGCGACGGCCACCCGGGCCCCGGCGGCAGCGGCGCGTTCGAGGACTGCGTTGGTCGCGGCGACTTCCTTGGCCGGTGCGTCGGACGCGATGGTCAGCGACAGGGCCGCCCGCCCGCCGAGGTCTTTGAGCGAGGGCAGATGGGTCCGCTCGCCGAAACCGACGCGGAGCAGAGGACGGCCCGGCCCGATCTCCTCGACGGTGAGGGTGATTTCGCGCCCCGGATCGGTGAGCGCCGAGGCGAACTCCTCGGGGACGTCGTCCGCGGTGAGTGTGGAATCGACGGCCAGCGTGTCGGCGTCGAGCGTGCGACTGCGCCGGACGACGGCCCGGTCGGTGAGCGCCCGGCGCGGGTTGAGCGTGGCCTCGCCGACGAGCGCGGGCAGCCCCGGAGTCGCCAGCGTCAGCCGCACGCGACCCCGCAGCGGAGCCAGGTTCGGGTCCAGCACGGTCCCGACCGCGAGCACGCACGTGGCCCGCGCACTGATGACCGGCTCCGCGGTCAGCTCGAAGGTCTTCGCATGCGTCGCCCGGATCGCCGGGTGTCCGCGGCCGACGAGGACGGCTTGGTGGGGATGGGGCACCCTTCCAGGGTAGGGGCGCTAGCGGGAGCGCAGCCCGCGGTGGCCCGCCGGACGGAGCGGATGGCTGTGTGGACAGGCCGATGCCGCCGGGCTGCCGAACCAAGCTGCCACGACTTGTCGCGCCGCCGCACCCCTGACCGGTGCTGGCAGCAGCGGTCGGGCACACCAGGCCCCGCCGCCGTCCAGGATCGCTTCGGCAGCTGGTGCCGAGCCGCCGATACCCGTCCCCGTCCCCGTCCTCGCCCCCGCCCTCAGTGCGAGCGCAGCTCCGCCAGCCGCAGCACCCCGGTCGGCGCGTCCGACTCCGGCGGCAGGTACAGCCGCTGGACCGCGATCACTATGGCGTCGGCGCACGACTCGCGGAAGCGCTGCGAGGCGAGCAGGGCGGCGTCGTGCGGGCTGGTGAGGTAGCCGAGCTCGATGCGGACCGCCGGCATCTGCGTGTAGCGCAGCACGTCCCAGGTCATGCCGTGGGTGCCGAGGTTGGCCAGGCCGGTGCGCGCGGTGACCTCGCGCTGGACCAGGCCGGCGAAGCGCTCGCCGGTGGGGGAGCTGTGGCCGAAGCGGTCGTTGCCGTAGTAGAACGCCGCGACGCCGCTGGCCGCCGGGTTGGTGTGGGCGTCGCAGTGCAGGGAGATGAGGAGGTCCGCGCCCAGTTCGTTCGCCTTCTCGGCGCGGCGGCGGTCGTCGGGGCTGCCGCCGGGGCCGTGCGACATGTGGGTGGTGACGCTCAGCTTCTCCAGGCGGGTCTTGACGCGGTCGGCGATGTCGAAGACGACCTCGGCCTCGATCAGGCCGCCGGCGGTGACGCCGGTGTCGGGGCCGCCGTGGCCCGGGTCCAGGACCAGGGTCTTGCCGGGCAGGGCCGGGCCCGCGCTCTGGATGGCCTCTGATTCGCGCATCGCGTGCAGCAGGCCGCCGTGTGCCATGCGGCGGTTCAGGCGGTTGAGGGCCTGGACCGTCGGCAGGTCGGTGACGCCGGTGGCGGGCAGGCCCACGTTGCGCTGGAACTCGCGGACCGCCGCCACGGTGGTGGGGTCGTAGGCGCCGTTGACGCGGCCGCAGTCGAATCCGAGGGTGAGCAGCGAGCGCTGCAGTTCGGCCACGTCGTCGCCGAAGGGCGGCTCGGCGGGGGACGGGACCAGGTCGCGGTCGCCGAGGCGCCAGGACGCCTCCTCCAGCAGCCGCATCGTGCCGGGGGTGACCACGCCGTCGACGGTGGTGCGGCGGGTCTGCTGGAAATGGCGGACCGCGTGCTCCACCGCGTCGTCGAAGACCGACTCGCCCTGCGCGGGGATGGCCCCCGCGTCGATGAGGCCGAGCCGGGCCAGGCGTTCACGGATCGCGGCCACCGCGGGGCCGGAGTCGCCGCGGCGGTAGGTCGGTTCAGTGGTCACGGTCCCCTACCCTACGCACTCTGTCTCCTGTCTCCGGTGCAAAGCCGAAGGGGCGGTCCCAAAGACCGCCCCTTTGACGAAGTACCTCCTGGATCAGCCGACGTAGGCGGCCAGGTCCTTGAGCAGCAGGGCCTTCGGCTTGGCGCCGACGATCGTCTTCACGACCTCGCCGCCGCTGTAGACGTTGAGCGTCGGGATCGAGCGGACGCCGTACTTGGCCTGGGTGAGGGGGTTCTCGTCGGTGTTCAGCTTGACGATGTCGATCTTGTCGCCGTGCTCGGCGTAGATCGCCTCCAGCACCGGGGCGACCTGGCGGCACGGGCCGCACCACGGCGCCCAGAAGTCGACCAGCACCGGCTTGTCGTTCTTCAGGACCTCGGCCTCGAAGGTCGCGTCGGTCACTTGGCGGATGTCGCCCATGGTGTGCTCCTCATGTAGTTCGTGTAGCCAGAGTCCGGGGTGGGTGGCGCCTTGGGATCGAGTACGTTTCCCGTGAAACATCGGGCGATGTTTCACGGGAAACAAGTCAGACGGTGACGGGCTGGTGGTGCGCCAGCTCCGACAGGTGGCGCTCAGCGTCCAGGGCGGCGGCACAGCCGGTGCCGGCCGCGGTGATGGCCTGCCGATAGGTGTGGTCGACCACGTCGCCGGCCGCGTACACGGCCGGGACGCTGGTGCGGGTGGTCGGCGAGGCGACCTTGATGTAGCCCTCGTCGTCCAGGTCCAGCACCCCCTGGAACAGCTCGGTGCGCGGCAGGTGGCCGATGGCCACGAACAGCGCGCCGGCCGGCTTCAGGGTCTGCTCGCCGGTCTTCAGGTTGCGCAGCTTCACCCCGGTGACGTGGGCCTCGCCCTCGATGCCGACGACCTCGGAGTCCCAGATGAAGGAGATCTTCGGGTTCGCGAAGGCCCGCTCCTGCATCACCTTGGACGCCCGCAGCTCGTCGCGGCGGTGCACGACGGTGACGGTCTGCCCGAAGCGGGTGAGGAACAGCGCCTCCTCCATGGCGGTGTCGCCGCCGCCGACCACGACGATGTCCTGGCCCTTGAAGAAGAAGCCGTCACAGGTGGCACACCACGAGACGCCCTTGCCGCTGAGCCGCTTCTCGTCCGGCAGGCCCAGCTCCTTGTACGCCGAGCCGGTCGAGACGATGACGGTGTGCGCCTGGTGCACGGTGCCGGCGGAGTCAGTGACCTTCTTTATGGCCCCGTTCAGGTCCACCGCGGTGACGTCGTCGAAGACCAGCTCCGCGCCGAAGCGCTCGGCCTGCTTCTGCATGTTGTCCATCAGGTCCGGACCCATGATCCCCTCGGGGAAGCCCGGGAAGTTCTCCACCTCGGTGGTGTTCATCAGCGCGCCGCCGGCGGTCACGGAACCGGCGAACACCAGCGGGTTCAGGCCCGCGCGCGCGGTGTACACCGCGGCGGTGTACCCGGCGGGTCCCGAACCGATGATGATGACGTTACGGATCTCGCTCACGTGAGCCTGGCCTCTCGAATCCTGGGGGCATCTGCCGTGCCGGTTGGCTCAACCGATCCTAGGCAAGATGCATTCCCGGCAGTGCCACGTGAGGGGCAACACGACGGTGTCAAGGACGAGGCACCGTGATGTGGTCGACGACTTGTCCCGGATTGCCCGGAGTGCACGTTGCCGAGTCGACGACATAGACGTCCGCGACGGTCGTGCTGTCGGACCGCGCGTAGACCAGAAGCAGGGCCGGCTTGCCCGCGAACTCGGTCTGCGTGCTGCCCAGCAACCGGGTGCCGGCGGTCACGCCCACCGGCAGGCACGCGGGCCCGCCGAACTCACTGGTCCCGGCCGGGGTCTGGCCATGCTGCTTGAGCAAGGCCTCGGCCTGCTGCTCGATGCTCCCCGGGTTGGGCTGCTCGGCCCCCGGCTTCGTGGAGGGAGCCACTCCGACCTGCGGCGACATCGCTCCACCGGGAACCTGGGTGTCGGCGTGGGCCCCGCCGCCGGACTGCGCGTCGGGCGCGCGGCCCGCGGCGGCGCTACTGCCGTTCGAGCCCTTGTCGGCGCTGCCGCCGTTCACCGCGGTGACGATACCGATACCGCCCGCGACCACGAGCGTCGCCCCGGCCAGGGCGCCGAGGCTGATCCGGAACCGCCGGCGGCGGGCCGGGGAAGCCGCGCTCGCGGCCGCGGCATGGTGGCCCACCGGCGCCTGAACGGCGGGGGCGGGCAGGGGCGGCTCGCGGTACAGGGCGGCTTCCACACGGGCCATGACATCGTGCGGAATCGGCGTCGGCGGCAGCAGCCCGCCCAGGTCGCCCAGATTCCCCAGACTGCCCAGTTCGGTCTCGCCGGCGATGAGCGCGAAGTCCTCGGAGCACAGCGGGCACGAGGCCAGGTGCGCCCGCGCCTCGTCGGCCGTGGCGGGCTCGAGCAGTCCCTCGAACAGGTCGGCCAACAGGTCGGGGTCCAGATGGGTCCCGGGTCGGGAAGCGGCGGGATCAGTCATCATCCGGCCGTACCTCCTTCCCGGCGATCTTGCCGCGTCGGAACTTTGACGCGGCCCGTGCCCCCTTGGTTCCCCGTCGATTCACCGTTTCCCGGAGATTGCGCCGGATTTCCTTCGCGCAGATGTCTCAGGAGCGGCAGGAGTTTCGCCCGAGCCCGCGCGCAGCGGCTCTTGACCGTCCCGGGAGCCACGCCGAGCGCCCCCGCGGTCTCGTCCACGCTGTAGCCCTCGAGGTCGACCATGACCAGTGCCACCCGCTGCTCCTCCGGCAGGGTCGCCAGCGCCGACTGCAACGCCAGGCGCAGATCGGTGTTGGTGATCTCGTCGGTGACGGTGGGCCGCGCGTACTCGGTCTCCACCTCCGGCAGCGGCACCGTCGGACGGCTGCCACGCCGCCGCATCCGGTCCAGACAGGCGTTCACCACGACCCGGTGCAGCCAGGTGGTGACGGCCGAGTCGCCGCGGAAGGAGCCCGCGGCCCGGTAGGCCGAGATCATCGCGTCCTGCAACGCGTCGGCGGCGTCCTCCGGGTCGCCCAGGGTGCGCAGCGCCACGGCCCAGAGCCGGTCGCGGTGGCGGCGGAAGAGCTCGCCGAAGGCGTCGCCGTCCCCCTCGACGTGCCGGGCGAGCAGGGCCCGGTCGTCGAGGGGGGTGAGGTCCGCACCTTGGGGAGGCATGGCGGTCGGATCAGGAGGCGTTGAACTTCACGGACACGATCGAGTCACCGTAACGGTTACCGTCGTCGTGGGCGCAATGTATGGTCTTGTCCGGAGTCGGCACCGCCGGCAGCGGCTTGGTGAACCAGATCAGCACGAAGCGCGTGTTCGCCGGGGCGGAGGCCTTCAGGGTGACCGTGGTGCTGCCGGGATCGGCGGACGCGATCTTCTTGAAGTCCGCCGGAGGCTGCCCGCCGACGACCGAGGGCGCCGCGGTGACCGAGGGGTCGGCGGCCCACATCTCCATCGCCGCGCCCGCGGTACCGATGGTGACCGTGGCGTTGGAGACGGACTTCGCCGAGCCCAGGTCGAAGATCAGGCCCGTGCTCTTCTGGCTGCCGCTGTGCGTCGCGTAGGCCTGGCAGTACTGGTTGGTGACCCAGCCCTTGTCGCCGATCTGGTTGCCCGTCAGGTAGCCCTTGCCCTCGCTGCCGTCGTCTTCGTCGTAGACCGAGACGGCGGCGGGGGTGATGTTCGCGTCCGCCGGGGCCTGGCTGGACCCCCCGGTGGAGGGCGGCGCCGAGGTCGAGTTCGTGTTGCCGGCGTTCTGGTTGCCCTTGCTCCCGCTGCCGCTGAACATCGTGTAGGCCAGCAGCGCCACGGCGACCACCGCGGCGACCGCGCCGACGATGATCAGCGTCGAGCTGTTGCGCCCGCCGTCGCCGCCGGAGCCCCGGGAACCGCCGTAACCGCCGCCGGAACCCCCGCCGCGCGGACGGTATTCGTCCTCGTCGTAGGAGCTCGGCCGCTGGGAGCCGCCGTGTCCGGAGCCGTGCGAGGCCGGACGCGGGGGCGCCGGCTGGTAGCTCGGCGCGACCTGCGGCATGGCGGTGGTGCGCGTCGCGCCGGCGGGCATGGCCGGCATGACCGTGGTCTGCTGGTGGCGCAGCGGCGCGGTCTGCGGCGTCGAGGGCAGCGGCGCCTCGTAGCGCGGGCGCGGCAGCTGGGCCAGGGCGTCGGCGACCTCGGTCGGGGTCTGGAACTGGGGACCGGCCGGACCGTCGCCCAGGATGCGCAGGATCACCTCGTCCAGCTGCGGGGAGACCTCCGATCGCAGCTCGCTCGGCGGGACCGGGTCCGGCTGTTGCGGGCGCTTGCCGGTGAGCAGCGCGTAGGCCAGCTCGCCGATGGCGCCCAGGTCGGTGCCCATCGGGTCGCGCGAGACCGTGCCGGTCAGGGCCGCGGCCAGGCACAGGTCGAGGATCTTCACCTCGCCGGTGTCGGTGCGCAGCACCGTCTTGGGGGACAGCCGCAGGTGGGCCAGGCCCTGCTCGTGGGCCTCGGTCATGGCCCGGGCCAGCTCGGTGGTGATCCGCACCGCCTCGGTGACCGGGACCGGGCCGCCGGACAGGACCTCGCCCAGGGTGTGGCCGTCGTGCAGCCACTCGGTGATGACGTAGTAGAGCCCGTCGTCGGGCACGGCGTCCAGGACCTGGACGAAGTGGTTGTCGGCCATCGCGGCGGCGGCCCGGGCGGCGGCCATGAAGGCCTCGGCCCGCGGCTGGTCCGAGCGCAGCAGGTGGATGCGGTTGGGACGGTTCAGCTTCTCGTCGGCGGCGAGCCAGGTGATGGCCGGGCCGGTGGTGTGCAGGACTCGCTCCAGGCGGTACCGGCCGTCGAGCCGGTCGCCCACGGTCACACCCAGTGACAGGATCAGCGCCTCGGCGTCCGCGCCGACGCCGCCGTCCGGATCGGTGGTCTGGTCGGCTGCCACATGACTCCCTGGTCCGTGCATGCTCTGTGGCATGGTCTCGTCATCCCCGCCTCATGGTATTAGGTTTCGTGCCGTCCTCGTGGCGCGTTGTCCGACCCTCATCTGTGCAGACCGTTCAGAACCATGGGCGGTTGTATCGGGGAACGTGTCCAGATCGGTCGACACCGCGTGTTCGCCAGGCGGCTACCTCCCCAACTTCGCGCGCACCGAGCCGAGCAACTGCTCGACTTCTTCCACATGCATCAAGCGGGCGCACAGCACGAACAGGGTGGCGAGCAGGCCACCGCCGACCGCCAGCGAGACGGCGGAGCCCAGCCAACCCTGTCCGACCATACGGTTCACGTATAAGGCGACGATAAACGTGGCGCCGGCCGCGACCGCGGAGGCCCCGATCAGCCGGACGTAGGTCTGCATGATGCGCTTGCCGTCCAGGCCGCGCAGCCGCCGCTTGAGCTTCTGCGCGGTGATGGCCAGGCCCAGGCAGTACGCGACGCCGTAGACCGAGCACATCGCCACCACCGCCCAGCGCTCCTCGCCACCGCCCTTCAGGGCGTAGAACACCGCCGTGCTCAGCGCCACGTTGGCCGCCGAGATCCAGATGTTGATGGTGAACGGGCTCTTGGTGTCCTCGAACGCGTAGAAGCCGCGCAGCATCAGGAACTGCGCCGAGAACGGGATCAGGCCCAGTCCGAACGCTGACAGCATGTAACCGATGATGTGCGCGTTGTCCATCGACATACCGCCGTGCTTGAACAGCACCACGGCGATCTGCGGGCCCAGTACCAGGAACGCGAACGCCGCCGGGACGATCGCCACGCCGGTGACCCGCAGGCCGTAGGAGATGTCGTCGCGGACCGCGCCCAGGTCGTTCTTCACCGCCGCGCGGCTCATCCGGGGCAGCAGCGCGGTGATCACCGAGACGGTGATCAGGGCCTGCGGCAGGCCCCAGATCATGTAGGCGTTGTTGTACGCCGCCACGCCCCAGTGCTCGAAGCCGTCGTTGCCGACGTCGGAGGCGTAGCGCATGACCACGGCCAGGCCGATCTGGTTCACCAGCACGAACAGCAGCGTCCACTTGGCCAGCGTGACCGCCTTGCCCAGCCCGTGCCCCCGCCAGTCGAAGCGCAGCGTGAGGTGCATGCCGGCCTGCTTGATGTACGGCAGCATGGTCAGCGCCTGCACCGCGATGCCCAGCGTGACGCCCAGGCCCAGCAGCCGGACGTCGGCGGCCGGGATGGTCGAGGGGGTCAGATCGTTGCTGCGGTTGATGTACCAGTACGCGCCGGTGGAGCCGATGACCACGACGTTGGTCAGCACCGGCGTCCACATCATCGGACCGAAGCGGCCCTTGGCGTTGAGGATCTGGCCGAGCACCACGAACAGCCCCAGGAAGAAGATCTGCGGCATGAACATGCGGCCCAGGTCGATCGCCAGCTGCCGGTTCGACCCGGTGAAGCTGGAGAACAGGTCGACCAGCTGCGGGGTGAACAGCTCGGTGAGGATCGTCAGGGTGAGCACGCCGGTCAGGACCAGCGTCAGCAGCCGGCTGGCGTAGGCCGAGCCGCCGTCGCGGTCCCGGTGCATCGAGCGCACCAGCTGCGGCACGAACACCGCGTTCAGCGCGCCGCCGATGATCAGGATGTACAGCATGTTCGGCAGGTTCAGGCCGATGGTGTAGGAGTTCGCGACGTCGGCGGTGCCGATCGCGGCCACCAGCAGGAACTGCCGGACCAGGCCGGTCAGCCGGGAGGCCAGCGTGCCCAGGGCCATCAGCCGCGAGGCGCGGCTGATGCTCGGCTCGGCCGGCGCCTGCGGGCGGGCCTCGGTCGGGGTGCCGGTGCGGTCCCGGACGCCCTGCTCATAGGCGGCGCCCTCGCGGGTGCCGGGTCCGGTGCCGGCCGGCCCGCCGGGGCCGCGGGTCGCCGGGCCCTGCACCCGGCCGCGACGTGGCGGTATCAGGGCTTCGAGGTTGCTGGGGTTCGCGCGGCGGGGCGCGACGGTCATCGTCGGGATCGGCGAGAGGTCCCAGCGCGTGGCGCTGACCGCGTCCTCGTAATCGTCGCGCCAGTCGCGCTCGGCGCCGTCCTCGTCGGCGTCCGCGCCGTAGGGCTCGCGGTCCTGCTGCCCGGCCTGCCAGGACGGCGGCTGCTGGTCGCCGCCGCGGCCCGGCACCTCGTCGCGGAACAGGGCGCGGTTCTCCTCGCCGGGGCGGCGGCCGTGGCTGCTCCCCTGGCCGCCCCCGTGGCCCGAATCGGTACCCGGGTTGGGCGGGCTCGGCTGCCAGGAGTCGGCCTGGGCCCGGCGCGGGTCGGTGGCGTGCGAGGGGGCGCCGCTGTGCGCGGGCGCGCCGCCGTACTGGTCCGGCTGGCCGGGGGCCGGGCGCGGATCGACCTGGCGGCCGTGCGAGGGCGCGGCGTACTGCTGCGGGCCGCGCGGGTCGGGGCGCTGTCCGCGCGAGGGGTCGCCGGGGTTCGGGTACTGATCGCCGCCGCGCTGCGGGTTCGGGCTGCCCTGTCGCGGGTCGCCGGCGTACGGGTCCCGGCCGCGATAGGGGTCCTGCGGGCCGGCGTACTGCTCGCGGTAGCCGGGCTGCTCGGCGTTGCCGGGCGGCCCCGGACGGGCCGGAGCGGGGCGGCCGTGGTCTGGGCGCGGCTGGTTCGGCTGCGGCGCCGGACCCTGGGGGCGGCCCTGGCCGGCCCGCGGGTCGGGGGGCAGCGGACGGCCGGTCTGCGGATCGAACCGCGGCTCCGGCTGCGGCGTCCACGGCTGCTGCGGCGCGGGTCCGGGGCCCGGGACGTGACGAGGATCACTGCCCTGCGGTGCGCCGGGACCGGTCTGGGGAGCGTGCCGGGGCCGCTGGTCGTCGTCTTCGCGCGGCGGATCCGGGTGCCACAGACCACTGCCGTCGCTCGTCATCTCTCCAGCGCTCCCCGCGTCCGTGGTGTCCGTCGTCCGATCATTGTCGGTGTTTCAGCTTGCCATTGTGTCCTGTGCGGGGGCGTGATGGGTGCGCTTGGCGCGGTAGACGCGCAAACCGATCAACAGGATCAGCAGGAAACCCGAGCCGATCATCAGACCCAGGGCGATGATGCCGATGCGGCTGACCTTCACCGTGACGTAGGTGACGCTGGTGTTCGCCTTCAATGGCGTGGACAGGTTCGCCGGGTAATACGTGCAGTTCTCGGTCGTGTCCTTGCACGTGTACAGCGTCGCCTGCAGGGTGACCGGCTGTCCGTTACCCAGAGCCTGCACCGGGATACGGACAGTGGCCGACTGGCCCTTGTTGATGCTGTGAGGTCCCTGGTCCTCAGCGACCTTGAGCTCCATGGTGTGCGCGCCGGTGTCCTGTGCGCGCAGGTAGATCGTGATCGGCGCGTCGGTGTCGTTCTTGATGGTGACCGGGACCGTCCCGGACTTGCCGGACATCGTCAGGGGTGGAGTCTGGGTGCCGAAGGACACCAGGCCGTGGTCGGTGACCACCGTGTCGTAGACCGTCTTGCCGTAGGCCGGGCCGCCGGGGTGGTCGCGCCACCAGGTCGCTATCGGCCGGAACGGGACGGCGGTGTCGTACTGCTGGTCCGTGATGACGGCGTGCAGCGCGTGGTAGAGCTGCTGGCTGTCCGAGGCCGAGTTCACGGCGGCGTCCGTCTGGTTCGCGGTGGTGATCCGGCTCAGCGCCGAGGCCTTCTGCGGCGTGGCCGGCGTGTTGCCGACCACCTGGCTCAGCGAGTCCAAGCCGAACCACTGGTCCTTGGTGGGCACCGTGCTCATGGCCTTGATCGCGCTGAGCAGTTCCTGCGGCGGGTCGAAGTCCCGCGGCGGCGTCACCACCAGGATGTGCGAGCCCTCGGTGTTCGCCAGCGCGGTCTGCGCCAGCCACTCCTGCCCGGCCAGGACCCCGGCGTTGCTCAGCGAGGGCGCGGCGGGCTTGGCGGGGTCGGTGAAGATGTTCGACAGGTAGTTGTCGTAGACGACCGTGTTCGGGCTGTTCGGCAGCGAGGCGTGGGCCGAGGGCCAGGTGGAGACCGCGTTCGAGCCAAGCAGCGTGACCATGTTCGACACCTTGGTACCGGCCAGGGCGGCCAGCGTGGTCGCGTCCGCTTGGCCGTCGGAGGGCCAGGCGACGGCCGGGTTGCCCGGGCGGCAGCCGCCGGTGGCCGGCGCCTGGATGCCCGTGGCCGAGGTCAGCAGGTTCCGGCCGGCCGCGGTGCGGGACAGGGTGTTCACGTCCGGGTCGCCGTACAGCAGGCTCCAGCAGTTCTGGGCCTGGGCCGAGGTGAGGATGCCGGACGCCTGGTTGTAGAAACTCCCCGGATCGTTGCCGGAGTAGCCGGTCAGTTTGTCGTTGTTCTTGGGATCCGGGGCGAAGTAGCCGTTGACCAGCTGGTTCGCAGTGGCGAGCACGTCCGGGTCGACCAGCCAGTTGACCAGCGGCAGGCCCGCTCCGGCCTGCAGGACCTTGCTCAGGCGCCCGCCTTGCGCGTACTGCTGGGCCGTCGACTGGTCGGCCAGGATCGGCGCCTCCGAGGAGTTCGGCATCTTCTGCCCGGTCAGTCCGGGCTGGCCGACGACCGGCCACATCAGGGCCACGCGGGCCTGCTGGGCGCCCGACATTTCCTTCGGCTTCCACACCAGGAAGGTCCGCTGGCCGCCGAGGAAGTGGCCGTCTTCGTCCATCACGTCGAAGTCGAAGGCGTAGACGCCGGCGTACGGCGTCTGGAGACCGAACAGCTGCAACTCCGTCGGGGACAGCGTCCAGGTCGCCGAGGCGTTGGGAGCCAGCTTGTCGGAGACCTTCTTGCCCAGGTCCAGTTCGAAGCCCTGGCCATCGGCCGAGCCCAGTGCCGAGCGGTTGGTCACCATGCTCCGCCACACCTGGAGATGGAGGTTCTTCAGCGTGGTCGAGCCGGTGTTCTTCACGACGCCGGAGAAGTTCATCTTGCTGCCGATGGTGCTGAAGTCCGGCACCTGCGGCGAGACCTGGCTGATCCCGACTTCCACGGGCTGCGCCGCCGACCGCGCCGCCGCGGCCGAAGCGTTGCCGGGCAGCAGGCTTGCGGCGCCCACGAACAGCGCGAAGGCGGAGAGAGCACGCAGGACTCGGCTGGTCACCTGACGAATCGTAGTCCGGCCCGGCGACCGCGCCCCGACACGTAAACTCGGACACCATGCACACCGACCAGCAGCGACAGCCGGAACCGCAGCTTGACCAGGCACAGCGGGCGGCGGTAACAGAACTGCTACGAGTCGTGCCGGTGCTCGGGCAGCTCGCCGATCGGTTCGCCGCCGCAGGTCACAGCCTGGCCCTGGTCGGCGGTCCGGTCCGGGACGCGCTGCTGGGCCGGCACAGCGACGACCTGGACTTCACCACCGACGCCCGGCCCGAGCAGGTGCTGCGGCTGGTGCAGGGCTGGGCCGAGGCGGTCTGGGACGTCGGCATCGCCTTCGGCACGGTCGGGGCGCAGAAGGACGGCGCGAAGCTGGAGATCACCACCTTCCGCTCCGAGGCCTACGACCGCGAGTCGCGCAAGCCCGAGGTGGCCTACGGCGACTCGATCGACGACGACCTGTTCCGCCGCGACTTCACGGTGAACGCCATGGCCGTGCGGCTGACCGGTGACGCCGGGGATTTCGAGTTCGTCGACCCCTACGGCGGTCTGGGCGACCTCGCCGCGGGCGTGCTCCGCACTCCGGGCACACCGGAGATGTCCTTTTCTGACGACCCGCTGCGGATGATGCGCGCGGCCCGGTTCGCCGCGCAGCTCGGCTTCGACGTCGCGCCGGAAGTGCGCAGCGCGATGACCGAGATGGCCGAGCGGCTGACCATCGTCAGCGCCGAGCGGGTGCAGGTCGAGCTCTCCAAACTGCTGCTCGCCCCGAACCCGCGGGCCGGCCTGGCCCTGCTGGTGGACACCGGCCTGGTCGAATTCGTGGTGCCGGAACTGCCCAAGCTGCGTCTGGAGATCGACGAGCACCACCGGCACAAGGACGTCTACGAGCACACCCTGACGGTGCTGGAGCAGGCGGTCGATCTGGAGACGGACGGCCCGGACCTGATCCTGCGCCTGGCCGCGCTGCTGCACGACATCGGCAAGCCGAAGACGCGCCGCTTCGAGCCCGGCGGCGGCGTGTCGTTCCACCACCACGAGGTCGTGGGCGCGCACATGACGGCCTCGCGGCTGCGGAAACTGAAGTACAGCAAGGAGATCATCGACGACACCTCGCGGCTGGTGGAGCTGCATCTGCGGTTCCACGGCTACGGCGAGGCGGAGTGGACGGACAGCGCGGTGCGCCGTTACGTGCGCGACGCGGGGCCGCTTCTGGAGCGCCTGCACAAGCTGACACGCTCGGACTGCACGACCCGCAACCGTCGCCGGGCCCTGATGCTGGAGCACGCCTACGACGATCTGGAGCGCCGCATCACCGAGCTGCGTGAGCAGGAGGAGCTCGACTCGATCCGCCCGGACCTGGACGGCAACGAGATCATGCAGATCCTCGGGATCAAGCCGGGACCGGAAGTCGGCGCCGCGTACAAGCATCTGCTGGAGCTGCGCATGGACCGCGGCCCGCTGGATCACGACACGGCGGTGACGGAGTTGCGGTCCTGGTGGGCCGAGCGCGAAGCCGAGCGGAACCAGCCATAAGCGATTCCCGCCAGCAGGTACACAGCGACGGTCGCGTATAGGAGCGCCGTCGACTTCCCGGACGGCGGTAGCGTCGCGGCGGCTACAGCGGCCGCCGCGACAAACGCTCCGTTGAAGAGCATGTCGTAGAGCGAGAAGACTCGTCCTCTATAAGAGTCCTCCACATTGCGCTGCACTGTGGTGTCGGTACAGATCTTCTGTCCCTGAGCCAGGAATCCCAGGACCAGCGCACCGATCAGCAGCGGGACGACGCGCCACCAGACGGCCGAGGCGGCCAGGGTGATCGCGGAGCCGATCAGGCAGACGGTGATCCAGGTGGAGAAAGCCACGTGGCGCAAAATGACCGGCGAGGCGAACGCGGCGATGAAGTAGCCGACCCCGGAGACCGCGACCGCGGTGCCGAAACCGCGCAGCCCGGCGTTCGTGTCGGCGGGGGCGTTGAAGGTGTTGCGGAACAACAGCAGGACCATGATGGTCGTCAGGCCGTAGCAGAAGCGGTTGGCCGTGATGGCGGCCAGGGCCGCGGCCGCGGGCTTACGTTCCCTGAGATGCTCCAGGCCCTCCCACAGCCCGCGCGCCACGATCTTCAGTTCGCCCCATGTGGAGGAGTCGGGGGTCGCGTCCGGGCCCAGAGAGTCGCGCGGCATGGTGCGGGCCACCAGACCGCCCGCCATATAGAGGACGGCGGCGACGACGAGGATGAGCGCGTTCGCGCTGTCCCCGGCTCCCACGAGAGCGCGGACCACGACCCCCACGGAGCCGCCGATGGTCGCGGCCAGGGTCCCGGCCGTGGGGGAGACCGCGTTGGCCACGACGAGCCGTTCGTTGTCCACAGCCTGTGGAAGAGCGGCGGACAGTCCCGCGAGGATGAAGCGGTTGGCGCTGAGGACCGCCAGCGCGGAGGCGTAGAAGAGGAGTCCGCTGTGCCCGGCGAGGACCTGGGCGGCCACGATCAGCACGACCGCCGCGCGCAGCACGTTGGCGTACAGCAGCACCTGCCGGCGCCGCCAGCGGTCCAGGAACACCCCGGCGAACGGCCCGATGATCGTGAAGGGCACCAGGAGCAGGGCGAAGGCCTTCGCCACTTCGGCGGCCGTGGCCTCCTTCTCCGGGGAGAACACGACGAAGGCCGCCAGCGCCACCTGGAACACGCCGTCGCCGAACTGGCCGATCAGGCGGGTCGCGAACAGCCGCCGGAAGAGCCCGGACCTCAGCAACTCCCGGAGATCACTCACCTTCGCAGCGTAGTGCGCGGGGTGCCTCGGGCGCCTGTAACGGCGGCCCTACTTGGTGCTGTCGAGGCAGAGGGTTTTGGTGCGGTTCTTGTCCACGACGGCCATGACGGTCGCGGGGTAGGCGTCACAGCCGTTGCTGTCGCCGCTGTCGAGGACCGCGGCCACCTTGAAGGCCGCGCCGCCCTTGGTGCAGCCGACGGCCTTGAAGCTCCCGCCGGACGGCGCCGTGATGCAGTCTCCCGCCCGGGCCGGCGACGGCGCGGGGCGGTTCGCGTACCAGAGGACGCCGGCGAGCACCGCGACGATCGCGACCGCGCCGGTCAGCGCGGCGGCGCGGCCCCTCATTCCCCGAGGTCCAGCACTCGCGCGTGCAGCACCGTGCGCTGTTGGAGCGCGGCGCGCACGGCCCGGTGCAGGCCGTCCTCCAGGTAGTACCCGCCGTGCCAGTGCACGACGTGCGCGAACAGGTCGCCGTAGAAGGTGGAGTCCTGGGACAGTAGGGCGTCCAGGTCCAGGTGACGCTTCGTGGTGATGAGCTGGTCCAGGCGGATCTGGCGCGGGGCCACCTCGGCCCACTCCTTGAAGGAGCGTCCGTGGTCGGGGTAGGGCCGCCCTTCGCCGATGCGCTTGAAGATCACGGCACCAGGGTAGCCGGAGCGGCTCGGGGAGGCGGCTTCCGATCGGCAAAGAGGACACAAAATCGTGACGGAACGGGGCCGGACTGTGATCTCCGCAGGGCTGCGCGTGACTTCGCGGCGGGCCAAGTCCGTCCGCGGCACGAAAATCTTGTCCACCCTACGAACCTGCTCCGAGAAGACATGAGTCGTCACTGACGTGAGATTCCATATGGGAAGCCGTGCGGACCACCCGGATACGCGGGAGGAGTTCCGCGAGTTCGCTGTGGCCAGCCAGAGCCATCTGCGGCGGTCGGCCTACCTGCTCTGCGGTGACTGGCACTTCGCAGAGGACCTCGTCCAGATGGCCTTCGACCGCATCTACCGGCACTGGAACCGGGTCCGGGCCGCGGACAACCCCGGTGCCTATGCGCGGCAGGTGGTCTACCGATGCTTTCTGGACTCCAGGAAGAAGCACCTCGATGTGGTGCCCCTGGAACACCTCCCCGAGAAGGCGTCGCCGGCGGAGCCGACCGAAACACGTCTCGCGGTGATGGAAGCGCTCAGGCAACTGCCGCCTCGTACCCGCGCCGTCGTGGTGCTGCGGTACTGGGAGGACATGAGCGTGGAGCAGACCGCGGGGATCCTCGACATCTCCCAGGGCTCGGTGAAGAGCATGGCCAGCCGGGGCCTGAGGCTGTTGCGGGAGCCGTTGGCCGGGTTCGCCGACGCGTCAGGCCGATCGTGAGCAGGAGCGAGGAAGTAGACCTGACATGAGCATCGAAGACAACGAAACCGCCGCCGTGCGCGGTCTGCTCGGCACGGCCTTCGCCGCGCCCGAGCCGCCGTTGCGCGACCTCGCGAGCGGGTCCATCGCCCGCGGGGACTCCGCACGGCGCCGGAACCGGATGATCGCCGCGGGCGGGGCCACGCTCAGTGTGGTGGCCGTGCTCGGGACGTTCGCCCTGGTGACCGGGGCGGGCCCGGCCGGGCACAGGACGCCGAACCCGGTGAACCCGGCCACGTCCACGGCGATCACCGCGAGCCCGACCGGGAATCTGGCCTTCGGGCCGCAGCCGGCCGGCGTCGACAAGACCGTGGACGTCAAGGTGCACGTGGCCGCGCTGTTGCAGCCGCTGTTGCCGTCCGGGATCACGGCCGGGCAGGTGCCCCCGGGCGGTCTGCCCGGCGAGGGCCCGACCACCGCCTTCCTGACCGGGCCGTCCGGGACCAACCAGGTGGAGATGTGGGTCGGGACGGCGCCTGCCGACGACGCCCAGGTCCGCCAGGCCACGTGCTCGGGCGGTACCTGCACGACCCGGAGCGTCGAGGGCGGGACGGTCTACTTGGACGACCACAGCACCACCGCGGCGGACTATGTGCGTGGCGCCGGCCTGAAGACGGACGTCCTCAAGGCCGGCACGGACAAGACCGTCGTGCTCAGAACACTGTCGATGGTCTTCGTCCCGACGGACCGCAGCAAGTACGCGTTCAGCTTCACGCAGTCGACCCACACCGCGAAGGTCCAGTACGCGGACCACGAGCCGTCGGACTACATGACCGGGGGTGAATGGCCGCCTCAGGACTTCAGCACCATCTCGGCCAACGATCCGTCGGGACTGCTGATGACGCCCGACGACTACGCCGCGATGCTCGGCAAGCCGGGCCTGGACAAGCTGGAGTACCTGCTCGACCCCCGGACCGCGGTCTCGCAGGAGACGAAGAACCGGTTCGCGAGCACTGAAGCGCAGATCGCTGCCGCTGCACAGGCCGCGCTTCCCACCGGGGTGAAGGCCAGTGTCGACACCGGAATGATGCAGACGCAGCTGATGGTGACCGGGCCGACCGGCAAGAACCAGCTGCGCTGGTCGGTGGACAACCAGACCGCGCAGAGCCGGCAGCAGTGGCTGGGCTGGTGCCCGCCGAACGTGACCTGCACGAAGCGGACGGTTCCCGGCGGGACGCTGCTGGTCTGGGCCGAGAAGCCGATGGACAGCAAGGGGACCATCCTGGACCAGACGCCGTCCTCCTACGAGTACTGGCTCTTCCCCGACGACTTCAGCAAGCCGTCGGTCACCATGACGCTGGCGACGTCCGCGGACCAGACCGGTCTGCCCGGCAAGTCGGAACCCGATCCCGGGAACACCTACTCGGTGACCGATGGTCCGTACGCGCCGGTCCAGGTGAGCGCGGACCAGTTCCTGGCGGTGGCCCAGAGCGGTCAGCTGGCGACGGCCATCACCACGACGACCTCGCTTTTGAAGACCCTCGGCTAGGTTCCCGAGGTTCTCACCGCATATCCCAGTGCCCGGGCCCTCGTATGGTCCGGGCACTTTTCCGCGGGTGAGACGACGGCGAATCCGCTTTGCCGTTCCGAGCCCCGGCATGGTCAGCTCGATCTCATGCATCCGGTCACCGAAGACGCCATCCGAGCCAGCTTCGCCAACTGCTCCCAGGGCGAGGCCAAGCGCATCCCGATGCCCCGCGACCTGGCCGAGACCCCGTGGTCCGACCTCGACTTCCTCGGCTGGCGCGATCTCGGTGCGCAGGACCGCGCCTACCTGGTGACGCCGCGCGGCGACGGGCTGACCGGGGTCATGCTCCGCAGCGCCACGACCCGCAAGGGCTTCCTGCGCCGCAACCTGTGCTCGCTGTGCCTGACCACCCACCCCCGCGGCGGCGTGTCGCTCATGACCGGCCGCAAGGCCGGGGACGCCGGCCGCCAGGGCAACTCCGTGGGGCTCTACCTGTGTTCGGACCTCGCGTGCTCGCTGTATATCCGCGGCACGAAGTCTCCCGGCGCCGCGGGCGAACGGATGGAGGAGACGCTGAAGGTGGAGGAACAGGTGGGGCGGATGGCCGGCAAGCTCGAGGATTTTCTGGTGCGGCTCGGGGTGTAAGGCACCTGGGTCACTCGAAAGTGTGAAGTGCGCTCAGCACCCGCACTCTGCCCGCAACAACACGCCCGCGCCGCAGTCGAAGGCCACACCCTGCAGCACCGGAGCCCGCCGCACTTCCACGAAGCCCAGCGCCAGGTGCAGATCGACCGAGGCGGGATTGGCCGCCGACACGAAGCACCAGACCTCCGGCGCGCGTTGACTGACACCGACCCAGGCCATCCGCCACCGGGTCAGCGCGTCTCCGACCCCGCGCCGCCGCCACGGTCGCGCGACCGACACGCCCATCAAGTAGTAGCCGCCGGGCGCCCCGTCGTCCGGATGCGGTGCGAGATGAATCACATTCGCGTACCCGGCGATCTCCCCGCCGACCCGCGCGACGACGACCGCGTTCCGCTCACCGCGAAGCGTCCTCGCGATCCGGCCGGCCCAGTCCGAAACCGTGCCGCCACGCGCCCTGACCTGCAACGCGGCGAGATGATCGAGGTCTTCCTCGCGGGCTTGGGCCAGCGTGACCGCCACCGCGGGCTCCCGATCCGCCGGCGAGGGCAGGTACTCCGCGAACGGTGACACCGCTTCCGACATGGCCGCTTCCTCCGACGGGAGAGCCGGGGCCAACGACGAAGGCCCGGACCTGCGGTCCGGGCCTTCGTGCGCCCGAGCTGGGCGAAAGCGGAGGATACGAGATTTGAACTCGTGAGGGGTTGCCCCCAACACGCTTTCCAAGCGTGCGCCCTAGGCCACTAGGCGAATCCTCCGCCGAGAAGCATACCCGACTCTCGGGATGGTCCTCACTCCTATATGCTTGTCCCCGGACTCCCATGCGGCGTCACCACACTCAACTCCCCCAGGGCTTGACGGCAGCAAGGGTCGGTGTGCTCTGGCGGGTGCATGGGAGTTCTTTTTTGTCCCGGTGTCGGTGTCAGCAGATACCTTTGCTACGTGTCTCTCGCGCTCTATCGCCGCTATCGGCCCGACACCTTCGAGGAGGTCGTCGGCCAGGAGCACGTGACTCTGCCCTTGCAGCAGGCCCTCCGGAACGGTCGGATCAACCATGCCTACCTGTTCAGCGGGCCGCGAGGGTGCGGCAAGACCACCAGTGCGCGGATCCTGGCGCGCTGTCTGAACTGCGAGCAGGGGCCCACGCCGACGCCGTGCGGGACCTGCCGGTCGTGTGTGGAGCTGGCCAACGGCGGGTCGGGGTCGATCGACGTGATCGAGATCGACGCGGCCTCGCACGGCGGTGTCGACGACGCGCGCGATCTGCGGGAGCGGGCGTTCTTCGCGCCGGCCGCGTCCCGGTTCAAGATCTACATCATCGACGAGGCGCACATGGTGACCTCGGCCGGCTTCAACGCGCTGCTGAAGGTGGTGGAGGAGCCGCCGCCGCACCTGAAGTTCATCTTCGCCACGACTGAGCCGGAGAAGGTGATCGGGACCATCCGGTCGCGGACCCACCACTACCCGTTCCGGCTGATCGCGCCGGGTGCGCTGCGCGAGCACCTGACCGACATCACCGCGCGCGAGGGCATCAAGGTCGAGCCGGAGGTGCTGCCGCTGGTGGTGCGGGCCGGCGCCGGCTCGGCGCGGGACGCGATGTCGGTGCTGGACCAGCTGCTGGCCGGGGCCGACGAGACCGGCGTCACCTACGCGATGGCCACCGGCCTGCTCGGCTACACCGACGCCGCGCTGCTGGACCGGCTGGTCGAGGCCTTCGCCGGGCACGACGGCGCCGCCGTGTTCGGCCTGGTCGACCAGGTGGTCGAGAGCGGCCACGACCCCCGGCGGTTCCTGGCCGACCTGCTGGAGCGCTTCCGCGACCTGGTGGTCCTGAACGCGGTGACCGATCCCGTGGCCGCCCGGGCGCTCATCGACGTGCCCGACGACCAGTTCGAGCGGATGGCGGCCCAGGCCCGGGCCTTCGGCGCCGCTGAGCTGTCGCGCGCGGCCGACTTGGTGAACACCGGCCTGACCGAGATGCGCGGGGCCACCGCCCCCCGCCTGCTGCTGGAGCTGGTGTGCGCCCGGGTGATGCTGCCCGGTGCCGACGACGCCGAGCAGGGCCTGGTCGCCCGCGTGGACCGGCTGGAGCGCCGCGGTGTGGTGATGGGTGCCGCCGCCCCCGCGCCGATGGCGCCGATGGGCGGCGGGCCCAGGGTGGTGGAGGACGAGTTCGACGAGCCGCCGGCGCGGCCGCCCAGCGGTGGCGGGGCCGGCGGTGCGACGGGTCCCACGGGGCCCACAGGTCCGGCGGGTGCCGGTCCGGCCTCGCACGGCGCGGCGGCTGCGGCCGGCGGTGCCGCTCACGGCCAGCAGTCGGCGGCCGACGGCGGTGCCCGGCAGGGCGTGTCCGCACCGGCGCCGGGGGCAGCCGGCGGCGGCCTCGGAACGCCGCCGTGGGAGCAGGGCGGCGGTCAGCAGGCCGTAGCGAACAGCGGCGGTGGCCAGCAAGGCGCTTCCGCATCAGCGCAGGCAGCCGGCGGCAGCCTGGGCACGCCTCCGTGGGAGCAGGGCAGCGCTGCGCCGTCGAGCGCATCGGAGTCGGCGACCGGGCCGACTGGGGCAACCGGGGCGACCGACGGCGGGTACGCCGCCACGGGCGCCGAGGGGCGCGGAACCGCAGGTCAGCAGGTACCCGCCGCGGACGACGCGCCGTCCTGGGCCGCCGAGTCCGCACCGGCGCCCGCCGCGCCCGAGCCGAGTGCGCCGCCGCAGGCCGCTCCTGCGCCGCAGCCGCAGTCCCAGCCGCAGCAGCAGTCGGGCGGCGCGCCCGCCGGCGTCGACATCCGCCGCATGTGGCCGGACCTGGTCGAGGAGGTCAAGCGCCGGGACGGCCGGGTGAGCTGGATGCTCGTGAGCCAGAACGCGCAGGTCCTCGGTGTGGACGGCGACCGCTTGCAGGTCGCCTTCGTGAACGCCGGCGCGCGCGACCGCTTTGTCAGCCGCGGCACCTCCGACACGCTGCGCCAGGCTGTGCGTGACCTGTTCGGCTTCCAGTGGCAGGTCGACGCGATCGTGGATCCGTCGCAGAATCCCGGCGCGCACGTGAGCCCGGGTGTCTCCATGACCCCGCCGCCTCCGGCGCAGATGCCTCCGCCGCCGAGCTCGTACCAGCCCCCGCAGGCTCAAGCCGAGGCTCAACCTTCGCCGCCGCCGCAGCGCGAGCCCGAGCCGCCGCGCGCGGCCCCGGCGCCGCCACAGCAGGCACAGCAGCCACCGGCTCCGTCCCCGGCCCCCTCGTCGCCGCCTCCGCCGCCGATCCCTGCGGTCCCGGCGGTGCGGCCCGAGGACGACGTCGTCTCGGACGACGACGAGGTCCTGGCCGAGGACAACGCCTCAGCCCACGAACTCGTCGTCCGGGAGCTCGGCGGGCAGCGGCTGGACGGCGAGGACTGACCGGTGCCGCCCGGGCCGGCCCGCGCTGAAGCCCGCGCCAGCGGCGGAACCGGGGCTGCCCAGGCCGTTCCCGACCGGGACACGCGGTATTGGCCGCCTTGGTCCCGGAGCGCGTATGGTCGAGTACGACTTCACATAGCGGCGGAACAGTGGCAGGAACAGGAGCACGCACAGTGGCTTTCCCCGATGCGACCGGGCCCGGTGGCGGGATGCCCGACTTCGGCGGCATGGACCTGCAGGGCATGCTCGGCCAGGCCATGCAGATGCAGCAGCGCATGGTCGAGGCACAGCAGGAGCTGGAGAACACGATCGTGTCCGGCAGCGCCGGCGGCGGCCTGGTGACCGCGAAGGTGACCGGCACCGGGGACCTGGTGGGCCTGGACATCAAGCCCGAGGCCGCCGACCCGGAGGACACCGAGACCCTGGCCGACCTGGTGATCGCCGCGGTGCGCGACGCGCGCGCGGCCGCCGACAAGCTGGCCTCGGACAAGATGGGCCCGCTGGCCGGCGGAGGGATGCCGGACCTGGGCAGCCTCGGCAACCTGTTCGGCTGACGCGGTCGGGGATTTCGCCATGTACGAGGGTGTGGTCCAGGACCTGATCGACGAGCTCGGCCACCTGCCCAACATCGGGCCCAAGTCCGCCCAGCGCATCGCCTTCCACCTGCTGCAGGCCGATCCGGCCGAGGTCCGCAGGCTGGCCGAGGTGCTGATCCGGGCCAAGGAGCAGGTGCGGTTCTGTGCGATCTGCTTCAACGTCGCCGAGCAGCAGGAGTGCAAGATCTGCCGGGACCCCCGGCGCGACCCGGGCAGCCTGTGCGTGGTGGAGGAGTCCAAGGACGTCGTCGCCATCGAGAAGACCCGGGAATTCCGGGGCCGGTACCACGTGCTGGGCGGCGCCATCTCGCCGATCGACGGCGTGGGCCCGGACGACCTGCGGGTCAAGGAACTGCTCAAACGGCTGGCCGACGGTGTGATCACCGAAGTGATCCTGGCCACCGACCCGAACCTGGAGGGGGAGGCCACCGCCACGTACCTGGCGCGGCTCATCAAGCCCCTCGGGCTGCGGGTGACCCGGCTGGCATCAGGCCTGCCGGTGGGCGGGGATCTGGAATACGCCGACGAGGTCACCCTCGGCCGGGCGTTCGAGGGGAGAAGACAGCTCGATGTCTGAACCGATGACCTCCGACGACTTGTCGGACTTCGCGATCGAGATCCACGACCAGGTCACCTCCTTCCTGCTCTCGGTGCGCGCGGTGGCCCGCGGCGACGCCCCGGACAGCAGCGTGCCGATCCTGCTGCTGGAGACCTCGCAGCTGCTGCTGGCCGGCGGGCGCCTGGGCGCGATCCGGGACGTGGTGCCCGACGAGCGCTTCGAGACCGACGCCGGTCCCGACCCGGACCTGGACGAGCTGCGGGACAAGCTGAACGCGCTGCTCAAGCCGGTGAACACCTACAAGGAGGTGTTCGACCCGCTGGCGCCCAAGTCCGAGATCGAGACCCGCCGGATCTCCGACGACCTGGCCCTGGTCTGCGCCGACCTGGCGCACGGCCTGGCGCACTACAAGGCCGAGCGGGTCACCGAGGCGCTGTGGTGGTGGCAGTTCTCCTACCTGTCCAGCTGGGGCCCGGCGGCCTCGGCGGTACAGCGGGCGCTGCTGTCGGTGGTGGCCCGGTCCCGGCTCGGGGCGACCACCGGCTGAGCCGGCCGCTCCCGGTTCCCGAGACGATTCCGCGGCCGGCCGCCTGACCTGCGTCGGCGGCCGGCCGGGTCCGGTCCCACATGGTGAAAGCTCAGGGACGTCTCAGCGGTCCCGATTAGACTCGAAGGCGGCGGGCCGCCTGCGGGCGGCCCTTTGTACCGCACACCGCCTCATCTCCAGGGAGACACCGCGTGGGCCTCATCGTCCAGAAGTACGGGGGCAGCTCCGTTGCCGACGCCGAGAGCATCAAGCGTGTCGCCAAACGGATCATGGAGACGCGCCGGGCCGGCCACGAGGTGTGCGTCGTGGTGTCCGCCATGGGCGACACCACCGACGAGCTGATCGACCTGGCCAAGCAGGTCTCGCCGATACTGGAGGGCCGCGAGTACGACATGCTGCTCACCGCCGGCGAGCGCATCTCGATGTCGCTGGTGGCGATGGCCATCAACTCCATGGGCGGCGACGCGCGCAGCTTCACCGGCTCGCAGGCCGGCGTGATCACCGACCAGTCCTTCAACAAGGCCCGCATCACCTCGGTGACCCCGGGCCGGCTGCGCACGGCGCTGGACGAGGGCGCGATCACCATCGTGGCCGGTTTCCAGGGCGTCTCGGAGACCACGAAGGACATCACCACGCTGGGCCGCGGCGGCTCGGACACCACCGCGGTGGCGCTGGCCGCCGCGCTGGGCGCCGACGTCTGCGAGATCTACACCGACGTGGACGGCGTGTTCTCCGCCGACCCGCGCCTGGTCCCCAAGGCCCGCAAGCTGAACCGCGTCGCCTACGAGGAGATGCTGGAGCTCGCCGCGTCCGGCGCGAAGATCCTGCACCTGCGCAGCGTGGAGTACGCGCGCCGATTCGACGTCCCGATCCATGTCCGCTCCTCGTTCTCGCAGCACGAGGGCACCTGGGTCGCCGCAAGAGAAGAAGGAGAGACGGTGGAGCAAGCCATCATCGCCGGGGTCGCCCACGACACCAGCGAGGCGAAGGTCACGGTGGTCGGCGTACCCGACAAGCCCGGCGTGGCCGCCCAGATCTTCCGCACCATCGCCGACGCCGAGCTGAACATCGACATGGTGGTGCAGAACATCTCGGCCGCCGCGACCGGCCGCACCGACATCTCCTTCACGCTGCCGGTCGCCGACGGCCGCAAGGCGATCACCGCGCTGCAGAAGGTGCAGCCGGCGATCGCGTTCGAATCGCTGTTGTTCGACGACCAGATCGCCAAGGTGTCGCTGGTCGGCGCGGGCATGAAGTCGCACCCCGGGGTGACCGCGGTGTTCTTCGAGGCCCTGTCCAACGTCGGCGTGAACGCCGAGATGATCTCGACCTCGGAGATCCGCATCTCCGTGGTCTGCCGCGCCGACGTCGTCAAGGACGCCGTCGCCGCGCTGCACACCGCCTTCGGCCTGGACGCCGACGGCGACGAAGCCGTGGTTTACGGAGGCACCGGCCGATGAGTGTGAAGAAGCCCACCCTGGCGGTCGTGGGGGCGACCGGAGCGGTCGGCACCGTGATGCTCGACCTGCTGTCCACCCGCGAGGACGTCTGGGGCGAGATCCGCCTGATCGCCTCGCCGCGCAGCGCCGGCCGCAAGCTGACCTGCCGCGGCGAGCAGCTGGAGGTCGTGGCGCTGTCCGAGGAGGCCTTCGAGGGCATCGACGTGGCGATGTTCGACGTGCCCGACGAGGTCTCGGCGCAGTGGGCGCCGATCGCCGCGGCCAAGGGCGCGGTGGCCGTGGACAACTCCGGCGCGTTCCGGATGGACCCGCAGGTGCCGCTGGTGGTGCCGGAGGTGAACGCCTCCGCGGCGCGCAACCGGCCCAAGGGCATCATCGCCAACCCGAACTGCACCACGCTGTCGATGATCGTGGTGCTCGGCGCGCTGCACCAGCGCTACGGCCTGGCCTCGGTGGTGGCCGCCTCCTACCAGGCGGCCTCCGGCGCCGGCCAGCCCGGCATCGACACGCTGCGCGCCCAGATGGAGAAGGTGTCCGGCACCAACCTCGGCACCCACCCCGGCGACCTGCGCGGCGTGGTCGGCGACCTGGGCCCGTTCCCGGCGCCGCTGGCGCTGAACGTGGTGCCGTGGGCCGGCTCGCTGAAGGAGGACGGCTGGTCCTCCGAGGAGCTGAAGATCCGCAACGAGTCGCGCAAGATCCTGGGCCTGCCGGACCTGCGGGTGTCGGCGACCTGTGTGCGCGTCCCGGTGGTCACCACGCACTCGGTCTCCGTGCACGCCAGCTTCGAGGACGAGGTCACGGTGGCCGGCGCGCACGAGATACTGCGGGCCGCGCCCGGCGTCGTCGTGCTCGACGACCCGGCGGCCGGAGAGTTCCCGACCCCGGCGGACGTGGTCGGCACCGACCCGACCTGGGTGGGGCGCATCCGGCGCACGCTGGACGACCCGAAGTCGCTGGAGCTGTTCGTCTGCGGCGACAACCTGCGCAAGGGCGCCGCGCTGAACACCGCGCAGATCGCCGAGGTGGTGGCCGCGGAGCTGTCCGGAAGGGTCTAAGGGTTCTTATTGCCCGGTCAATTCGGGTAGGAATAAAGGCATGTGCCTGTCAGAACACCCCCGTAGGCGGTACAACTCTACGGGGGTGTTCCGTGTCTAACGTTTGTGACCGCTGGAGTTCTGACGTCTCTGTTGCCCACGGGTGGGGCAGCGGTGACGTCTGACCGAGAAGCCGGCGACGTCACCGTCGACCTGCTCACGCAGACGTACCGCGACCATTACGGCTCCCTGCTGAAGCTGGCCGCCCTCCTGCTGGACGACCTGGCCTCCTGCGAGGACGTGGTGCAGGAGGCGTTCATCCGGGTGCACAGCGCGCGCACGCGGGTGCGGGACTCGGACAAGGTGCTGGCCTACCTGCGCCAGACCGTGGTGAACCTCTCGCGCTCGGCGCTGCGCCGCCGGCTGATCGGCATGCGCCTGGCGCCCAAGCCGATGCCGGACATGGCCAGCGCCGAGGAGGGCGCCTACGAACTGCTGGAGAAGGACGCCCTGATCCAGGCCCTGCGGGGCATCCAGCGGCGCCAGCGCGAGGTGCTGGTGCTCCGCTATTTCTCGGACCTGACCGAGGCGCAGGTCGCTGATCTGCTCGGGATCTCGATCGGGTCGGTCAAGGCTTATGGTTCTCGGGGCATCGAGGCCCTTCGGGTACGGATGGAGGCGTTCCGGTGAGCGCGCCACACGAGGACGACATGGCGTCGCAGCCGCCGGACGGGGATTCCGGGTGGTCGCAGGACGACTTCGACGAGGTCGGCAGCGCCCTGCGCGAGCGTTTCCAGCAGGCGGTCTCGGGCCTGGAGCCGGGACCCGGGACGCTGGAGTACCTGCGGCGCGCGGTTCCGGTGCGGCGCCGCCGGCGGCACGCGGCGCTGGCCGCGACGGCCGTGTCGGTGTTCGCGGTGAGCGCCGGGGCGACGCTCGCCGCCCGCGGCTCCTTCGAATCCGGATCCTCCCAGGCCGGCGGCACCGCTGTCGGCAATCCGTTGAGCACCGCGGTGAACGACGCGCCGGGCGGCGGTTCCGGCCACGGTCCGGCCACCCCCGGCGGCCCGGAGCGGACCACCGACGGCGCGGTCGGCAGCCAGGCGCCGTCCTCGCCGGCCTCGGCGCCGGGCAGCGCGAAGTCACCGCAGTCCGCGACCGCGCCCTCGGCCACGGTGACCGGAAGTCCGTTGGCCCCGCTGTGTCAGAACTCTTCGGTGACCGCGCTGGTCGCCACCCAGAACGGCACGACCGCGGGGGTCACCTATGAGACCTTCGAGGGCACCGCGAAGGCGGCCTGCGCCCTGCAGGGATTGCCGGGTCTGACTGTGACCGGGTCAGGCGGTACGTCGGTGAGGATCCCGGTCCTGGCGGCGGATCCGAACGCCGCGCCGCTGCTGCCGATCGTCCCGGCCGGCCAGGCGCTGGTGCTGCAGCCCGGCGAGCGGTTCGAGTTCCAGCTCGCCTGGGTCCCCTGGACCTGTCCGACGAATCCTCCGCCGACGGTCCCGCCGACGTCCGCGCCGTCCCAGAACGGCAGTCCGACGACCACCGCGACGTCCGCCGGACCGACGCCGAGCGGCCCGAGTTCGCCGCCGTCGAGCCAGCCGACGCCGTCCGGGCCGCCGTCGTCGTCCGCGCCGGGCTCGTCGGCCTACTCGGTGGTCTACTCGGTGTCCGGGTCGCAGCCGGCGCAGAGCGTGGGTTTCCGGGCCGAGTGCGGGGCCGCGGTCTACGTCACGAACTACTTCGCGGCGTCGGGGCAGAAGCAGGTGGGGCAGGCGACGTCGGCTTCCCCCTACACAGCGGTCAGGTAGACCCAGTTCCCGTTCTCGCGGACGAAGGAACTGTTCTCCCGCATGGAGCCGGCGCGGCCGGATTCCGTGTAGTGCGCGATGAATTCGACGGTGCCGTCGGTGTGGAACGCCGTGCCGCCGGTGGTGCCGAGGATCTCCAGGCCGGTCCAGCGGAGCTTCGGCTCGAAGTCGAGGGTCGTGGGGCGTGTTGAGGGGTGGTGTGTCTTCAACAAGTACGCGCCGTCCTGTACAGCGAAGGCGCTATAGCGGGAGCGCATGAGCTGTTCCGCTGTCGCGGCGGTTGCTTGTCCGGAGTGCAGTGCGGCACAGCAGTCGGCGTATGGCTTCCCGGTCCCACAGGGACATGCAGAGGGAATCGCTTTAGCGTTTCCGCCCCGGCGTTCTTTACGCGGCACTAGGCACCTGCTTACGGACTTCGAGATGGTCCAGGAGTTCCTGGGTCGCCGCCGCGATGGCGTCCACGGCCTGCTCGAAGGCCTCGGTGTTGGCCTTGCTCGGCGCGCGGAAACCGCTGATCTTGCGGACGTACTGGAGCGCTGCGGCGCGGACGTCCTCGGCGGTGGGGTCGGCCACATAGGGCTCGCGGAGGGTCTTGATGCTTCGGCACATGACTTCAGGCTAATCCCGCGAGCTGACGAGATGCGGGTGCTCCAGGCTTTGCCGGTGCTCCAGGCTTTGCTGGTGCGTGACATGCCAGGCGTCGCGCGCGGTGTCGAAGAAGTTCTCGGTCTCCCGGGCGGAGTCGATCGAGGCCCATACGGTCACCGCTATAGCGATTCCCACCAGTACGGCGAGTGCGCGACGGCGCGGAGGGGGCGGCGCCATCAGCGCGCGGACGCGTTTGCCCACATGCGCCTGCGCCATCGCCGGGACGGTGCGGGGGAGGTTCGACAGGGCGGCCCGGCCGAGCGCCCGGGCCAGGATCTCGCGATCGCCGACCTCGATCGCGGCGTCCTCGTCGGCCCACCGCTCGGTGGCCTCGGTGACCGCGTCCGGCAGCCGCCACAGCAACGGGTTCGCGACCGCGGCGAGGTTGGTCAGGAGCAGGTAGAGGTGGTGCCGGCGGCGCAGGTGGGCCTGCTCGTGGGCGAACATCGCGCGGCGCTGGTCCTCGTCGAGGGTGCGCAGCAGCGAGTCGGTGGCGACGATGCGGGTCGGGATCGCGGCGTGGCCGGGCAGCGACGGGATCCCCGGTACGGCGAAGGCCTGGGCGCGGGGGTCCTCGATCACCGCGATGCTCGCCGGGTGGGCCGAGAAGGCCTTGGCCAGGCGGTAGGTGCGCGCGGATTCGCGCCACAGGCGGATGCCGCCGCGGATCGCGAAGGGGAGCAGGCCCAGGAGCGCGGCGCCCGCGGCGGCGCCGGCCAGCGGGCTCACCGGGCCGTGCATGAGGACCGCGTCGGACAGCCGGCCCTCGGCGGCGAACTCCGGGACCCGCAGCAGGACGACGCCGGCCAGCAGGGCCAGCGAGGCGAGCGAGGTGAGGGCAGTGACCAGCGCCGCCGCGGTGAGCAGGACGGTGGCCACGGCCGGCGGCAGGCGGCGGCCCAGGGCCGGGCCCGCGGCGCCCAGTACGAGCGCGGCCAGCAGCGGGAGGTACACGTTGACGTTCACGGCGAGTCACCCAGCAGCTCGCGGATCATCGCCGCGTCGTCGGGGGAGATCTCGCCGAGGAACTTCGACAGCACGGCCGGGCGGTCGCTGCTGCCCTCCAGCGCGGCGCGCATGGCCTCGGCCGCGAGGTCGGCCTGCTCCACGACCGGCGTGTAGGCGTAGGCCTTCCCCTCGCGCACGCGGGTGAGCATCTTCTTCTCGTGCAGGCGGTCCAGGATCGTCTTCACCGTGGTGTAGGCCAGACCGCCGCCCACCTGCTCCTGGACCGCGGCCGGGGTCAGCGGGCGGCCCGCCGCCCACAGCGCGGCCAGCACTTCCTGCTCCAGCGCTCCGGAGGGTCTGCGTCCGGTGGCCATCAGGGGGTCTCCTCACAGGTCCGGGTCCGCGGGCGCGGTGTCGTCCGCATCGATGCTACAGCTTGTAGTAGATTGCGGGACGGGAACGCCTCGTTCACCCGGCGTTCACCAGTCTTGCCTGTACAGCCCATGGACCGCATCCCCCGATCGTAGGAGTATCCGCGATGCCGAAGGTACGCCACTGGCTGGCGATCCCGCTGGCCCTGTTCGCCGCGGCCCTGGTGCTGGGGCTGACCGCCGCGCACACCTCGCTGACCCGGAGCACCGAGCTGGGATGGAACTCACACATCCAGCAGCTGCGGACCGGCTGGCTCAACCGCGTGATGCTGGACCTGGCGAACCTCGCCTCGCCGGTCGGGGGACTGGTGATCGCCGTGCTGATCGCGCTGTTCTTCCTGTGGCGGCGCAACCCCGTGCAGGCCACCGCCACCTTCCTGGTGATCGCGGTGGGCTGGAACAGCTCGGAGCTCGCGAAGATCATCGTGGCCCGGCACCGGCCGCCGACGGTCTACTCCCTGGCCCCGGAGACCGGGTCGAACTCGTTCCCGTCGGGGCACACGGCGTTCGCCTTCTCGCTGGCCGTCGCGCTGTGCCTGCTGGCGGCGCGGACCCGCTGGTTCGGGCTCGCGGTGGCGCTGGGCACGGCGTGGACGCTGCTGATCGGCTTCGACCGCCTGTACATCGGCGCGCACTACCCGTTCGACGTGCTGGGCTCGGTCCTGGTCAGCACCGCGGCGATCGTCTTCCTGACCGGTCTGTGGCACGGCTGGATCGCGCCGAACCTGTACCGGGTGCCGCTGCTGGACAGGTTCGGGCCGGTCCCGGGGCCGGTGGCGGCCCCCGAGACCGCTTCGATCACGGGCTACTGACCCCTCAGAACCTCGCCGATTCAGAACCCCGCCGACTCGCCGGGCTTGAGCAGCCGCAGCTTCTCGCTCAGGCCGGCGGCCGCGAACGCCTGCCGGAGCTGCTCGCCGCCCTCGCTGAAGTGCGCCCACTGCTCGAAGTGCAGCGGGACCACGGCGCCGGCCCGCAGGATCCCCGCGGCCTCGGCGGCCTCGGTGCTGGTCAGCGTCAGGTAGGCGTAGTCCAGCAGCGGGGTGCGGGCCCCGCCGGCGAACAGCAGCGCCACGTCGACCGGGGCGTAGCGGTCCGCGATCTCGCGGACCAGGTCCAGCGAGGCGTTGTCGCCGCTGATGTAGACGGTCGGCAGGTCCTCGCCGGTCAGGACGAAGCCGGTGACCTCGCCGACCACCGGCTCGCTGCCGGCCGGGCCATGCAGCGCCGGGACCCCGGTGACCAGGGCGGTGCCGCCGCCGGGGCGGTCGAACTCCTGGCTCACCCAGTTCGGCAGGCCCAGCACCGCGCCGCCCAGGCGCTCCTCGGCCGAGCGGGTGCTCAGGACCAGGCGGGCGGTGTCGACGTAGTCCCGCCCCGCCTCGTCGAGGTTGTCAGGGTGCTGGTCGTGGGACAGCAGCACGACGTCCACGGCGCCGACGTCGTCGGCGGTCAGGGCAGGGCCGGCGGTCTTGGTCAGGACCCGCTCGCCGACCGGGTGCTCGCCGGGCGGGTCGAAGGTCGGATCCACCAGGATCGTGACGCCGCCGTAGTCGAGCAGGGCCGAGGGACCGCCGAGGTAACGGACCGTGAAGGTCTCCGGATTCGCCATGGATCAACATTACGGCCACGCGGGTCGGTGCGGACATGGCAGCGGCGTCGATCGTCGTGCTTTGCGATCGACGCCGCGTCCAACGTGAAGGCCTTGCGGTAGGGAGTGCGGATCCCCCGAGTGCTTACGCCAGCGCGGACTTCACCGCGGCGGCGACCCGGCCGCCCTCGGCGCGTCCGGCGATCTTCGGGTTCAGCGCCTTCATCACCAGGCCCATGCCCTTGGGGCCCTCGGCCCCGGTCTCGGCGATGGCCTGGGCGACCAGCGCGGCCAGCTCCTCGTCGCTGAGCTGCGCGGGCAGGTAGCGGGCCAGGACCTCGCCCTCGGCCTTCTCCCGCGCGGCCTGCTCGGGGCGGCCGCCGTTCTCGAACGCCTCGGCGGCCTCGCGGCGCTTCTTCGCCTCCCGCGTGAGCACCTGGACGACCTCGGCGTCGGACAGTTCGCGCGCCGCCTTGCCGGCCACCTCCTCGGTGCCGATGGCGGTCAGCGCCATCCGCAGGGTGGCGGTCACCAACTCGTCGCGGCCCTTCATGGCGGCGGTGAGGTCGGTGCGGAGCGTTTCCTTGAGCGCGGTCATGATCATCCCTTCTGGCTGCCCCCCAGTCTGTCACCAACTCCCCCGGTCCGGCCGCGAGATTTCGCCCGATGCCGATAATGGGATCCATGCGGAAGCTCGTGACGGTCCCCCTGTCCCTCGTCGGCGCGGCGGCAGCCGGGCTCGCCTATGCGCACAAGGTCGAGCCCAACCTGTTCCGGCTGCGCCGCTACGAGGTCCCGGTGCTCCCGCGCGGGGTGCGGCCGTTCCGGATCCTGCAGGTGTCGGACATCCACATGATCCCGGAGCAGTACCGCAAGGTCCGCTGGCTGCGCTCGCTGGCCGCCCTGGAGCCGGACTTCGTGGTCAACACCGGCGACAACCTGTCGCACCCGGAGGGCATCGGCTCGGTGCTGGACGCCCTGGAGCCGCTGATGGAGCTGCCCGGCGCCTTCGTCATGGGCTCCAACGACTACCTGGCGGCCAAGCCCCTGAACCCGACGAAGTACCTGCGCGGCGGCGACCCGAGCGAGCGCACCCGCGGCAAGGGCCCGACGAACGACTGGCAGAAGCTGCGCGACGGCTTCGGCAAGGCCGGCTGGCTGGACCTGACCAACCGCAGCGACCGCCTCACCCTGCCCGGCGCGGCCGGCCCCGTGGTCGGCCTGGTGGGCGTCGACGACCCGCACATCCGCCGCGACGACTACGCCACCGCCGCCGCGGACCTGGCCGCCGCCGAGGAGGGCACCGCCACCGGCACCCGCGGTGCCTCTCGCGGCGCCTCCGGTACCCACAGCGCCACCCGCGCCCTGCCGGGCACCGACCTGACCATCGGCGTCGTCCACGCCCCCTACCGCCGCGTCCTGGACGCCATGTCCGCCGACGGCCTCCCGCTGATCCTGGCCGGCCACACCCACGGCGGCCAGCTCCGCGTCCCCCTCTACGGCGCCCTGGTGACCAACTGCGACCTCGACCGCCGCCGCGCCTCCGGCCTGTCCGCCTACGGCGACTCGCACCTGCACGTCTCAGCCGGCTGCGGCACCTCGCGGTTCGCCCAGGTGCGCTTCTGCTGCCCCCCGGAGGCCACCCTGCTGACCCTCACGCCCCGATCGTGAGCTTTCGGCGAGGCTCTGACCTGCGCGGATAAGTCGTTTTCGCTTCCGGGCCCCGTTTGGGTAGACTGTCCACGCACGATCGGGGTGTGGCGCAGCTTGGTAGCGCGCTACGTTCGGGACGTAGAGGCCGCAGGTTCAAATCCTGTCACCCCGACTACGCAGGAGCAGGGGCTCGATTCCACTGGGAATCGAGCCCCTGACGCGTTCCGGCTGCGGACCGTCTCCCTCGTGGTCAGGGCGACGCTTTCAGATGCGGCGATGCCGCCGCCGAAGCGATGTCGCTGAGAGTGTCGACAGTGGTCAGTGCCGATCCGACGGTGACCGCGGTCAGCAGCCGGCGGTCGGCGAGGCCGACGAGCACGCTGGCCAGGTCCTGGCCTTCGTCGAGAGAGGCGAAGGCCGCGGGCCCCAGCGCCATCTGGCCGGCATTGATCAGGTGGCCGCTGTCCGGCTTCTCCTGGAAGCGGACGATCACGCCGTCGGTGACGGTCACGACTCCGAACGGGATGCGGTAGCTCGCCACCGCGAGGGCCGAGTCGAACGGCGGGGATGCCGCCTTCACCAGCGCGAACGGGTCGTACCAGGCGTAGCTGTCGCCGAGGACCGCCAGGACCGGGGAGCTGGGCACGAGCCCGGTGCTCTTCCGGTAGAGGCGCAGCTTGTCCGCCGGCTCGCCGGTGCAGTACAGGAGCCTGACGCAGACCGTGTCGCACAGGTCGGCGGCGATCCCCTCGACGTGCGCGGCGACCAGGGGGTCCATGTGGTCGACGACGACTGTGACGTCCCGGACGCCGGCCAGGACGGCGCGGGTGATGTGCCTCGCGACGAGCGTGGCGTTCTGCAGCGGCAGGAACGGTTTGTAGATGGTGCCGCTGAGCGCTTGGAGACGACTGTTCTGGCCCCCGCACAGCAGGACCATGGGCGGGGCGGCCGCGTCGCGGCGCACGAGCGCGGTCAATGGGCCGAGCCCTCGGCCGAGAGGGCCGGCACACTCGGCCGCGGACTCCGGCGGCTTTCGATCACCGCCGCGGCGCTGCGCACGCAAAGGCCGTGCAGGCAGACGGAGATCGGGTCCATGGTGGGCACCAGGCGGACCGGGTCGTGGTGCAGGACGGCCTCGTGGACGTCGTCGATCGGGACCCAGTCCAGACGGGAGTAGGACTCGGTCGAGCCGGGGAACAGGTTTCCGCCCGCCTCGACGGTCACGACGATGGAGAGCATCAGGGTCAGCTCTTCGGGCGGGTCCGCCTCGTCGTCGTGCACGGTGTCCAGGGCGATTCCGCCCGCTGCGGCGTGGCCGCGGATCCGGCCGGCGACCAGGTGTTCGGCGATGCCGAGTTTGCGCGCCATCAGATGCTCGGCGAGGAAGGTCGGATGCGAGGCCATCGAGGGGCCGGTTCCGAACTCGTGGAGCTTCGAGCCGGTCAGGGGACGGATCTCGCCATGCCGGGCGAGGCTGAGATCAATGCCCTCGCTGCGCAGGGCCGCTCGGAGCGTTTCGCGCGGTACTCGCATGGTCGGTGAGCTCAGGACATCAGGGTGACGCCGGCTTGTCGGTGTGGGGGTGCGGACGCCGAACAGCGCGCGACCGGGGTTCTCCGCGTCCAGCAGGACCAACGAGACGACGTGCACCACGTCGGGGTGGTCGGCCAACGGATCCGGATTCACGGTGCCTCCTTCTTGGGGGAGCCGGCGACCGGGGTCGCCACACTGAAGCAGTGCTCGGACAGCCAGGACCGGCGTCGCCGCAGCAGCCGGTTGAGCTCGCGCCGGGGGTCATAGAGCTCATGGAGCGGGACGCGGACCAGCCCTTCGGGATTGCGCTGGAGTACCTGGCGCAGCTCGTCCACCCGGGGGCCGCGGATCAGGTCGACGGTGAAGACCGCGAACCCCAGCTGTCCGTTGCCGTTCTCGTGGTCCACGCACTGGAAGCCGCGCAGTACCAGCCGTTCCGGCGCGACCTCGAGTCCGAGCGTCATGAACAACTCGCGGTTCGCGGCCTCGGCGTAGGCGGCGGTCGGAAGGATGAAGGGATCGGGGCTCCCCGCCGCCAGCCACAGGTCCTCGAAGGCTGTCTCGTCGTCCTCGGCGGCGGGCGAGACGTTCGCCTGGATCGCGGTGGCGATGTCGGTCTCCTGGACGCGGCAGCTGAGCAGGGAGAGTTTGCCGAAGTCGTCGTTGTCCGTGAACGGTGTACGGATCTTGAGCACGAGATCGGTCCCGTGCGGCGACAGGCAGCGGACCACGACCACGGCCACCGGCTTCAGATTCGGCGCGGCCGAGGAACTGCTGCCGTACGGCGTGAGAGCTGAGATGGTGAGGGTGGGGATGCCATCGGAGCCGACGCTGGTGCCGTCGCTGGGGGCGTCGCGGTGGGCTGTGGGTTCGCCGACGGACGTCTCAGATTCCAGCGGCTGGCAGTTGACTTCCCGTTGGCGCAGCGGGCCGGCGCTCGACTTGAGCGTGCCCACGTACCGTGCCAGGTCCGGCGAATCGCCAGTCATGCGGCTGCATAGCGTCGGCGGCGTCGTGAACCCGGGGACCGGGGGGAGTTCGGCGAGAAAGAGCGTGTCCTCGTCGGCGGCACCCGCGTTCAGAACGACGGCGCAGTCCACGAACAGCTCCGACAAGCCCGACACGAAGCTGTGCGAGCCCGCGGGCTGTCCGGAGGCCGGGTCGGTGGGCTTTTCGAGGGCCCGGATGAGGTTCCTCAGTCCCATCAGCCCGACCTGCCAGCGGTTCACCAGACGAGTCCGCGATCGCTGGTCACGGCTGGCGAGCATGATCTCCGCCACCGGTGTGTAGTAGCGCAGCGGCGGCAGGACCGCGGATTCGGTCGGCTCAGCCAGCTCGCGCAGGGCTTCGAGCAGGCCCCGAGGCGCGATACCGATGATGTCCACGCTGCGTGCCCGGAACACGGCTTCGGCCAGCGCCGCCCAGACCTCGGTCGTACACAGGCCGACCTGGTTGAAGCCGGGCGCCGTGGGGGCCGGTGAGCCGGCTTGGTCGACGAAGCCCCCGATGCGCGCGGCCGCCCGCGCGTCCGGGTCGCTGCGCGCGGGTATCCGCCCCAACGTCCCCACCCTCTTCGGTAATCAGGTGCCCGATAATCTGTGGTGTGGTGAATCTGTGGTGTGGTGCTGCGTCGTGCGGCGGCTCGGTTCCCCCTCGCCACACACGGGAGTGCACTAGTTCCGGCGGTAGACGCGGGCGACCGAGTCGACCGCGAGACTCCACTGGTCCATGAGCGCCTCGTCTGTCGTCCCCGGCAGTGCACTCATATGGACCAACCGCAGACAGGACTCCCGGGCCGATGAGTCGGTCAACCGCGCGCTCAGCAGCAGGAGCTTCCTGCGCGATCCGTTGATGTCGCTCTGCAGCAGGCCGGCGAGATCGCGGTCCGACTGCCACAGGTCCAGGATCCGGTCGGCCAGGTCATGTTGCGCCTTCCTGGCGTCCTGACGCCGGGTGAGCCGACCCGACAGGATCGGCGAGCCCAGTCCGACCAGGATCCCGACGAGCACGCTCGCCGCCGCTGTGACGGCTGCCGCCGTCACGGGACGTTCCCGTCGGCGGACTCCGCTGCGGCCGTCGAGAGAAATCCTGATGAGATCGCCGAATCCACCAAGGCACGCGCATGCGCGGCCAGGGGCGGCGAGAAATGCTCGACGCGTTCGATGCGGCTGAGGACTTGAGCTGCCGCCACATGATGTCGGGCCCACGAGGAATGCTCAAGGTTCGCATGGTTGAGTACGACGGGAAGGATGACGTCGACGGCCATGACGAAGCGGGCCTCGGCCGATCGCAGATATTCGTATTCTTCCCACAGATCCATGATCCCGCAGGCGATATCCACCGGCGGCGTCCGAGAAAATTCCCGCATCGCGGACTGTTCCCGGTCCTGGCGGGTCTTCACGGCTGATCCATAGACGAACGTGTCGCCGACAAAGATCTCCGGAATATCGTGGAACAGGGCCAGGGTCACCGCTCGCTCCACGTCGAGCGGTTCGGCGGCGAGATGCTGGAGAACGTAGACCGAGGTTGCGACGTGCCAGGAATGCTCGGCGGTCCGTTCCCGACGGCCGCTCGCCGCGACCGGGCTTTCGCGGCGCACGTCCTTCAATCGATCCAAGAGCATAATCATGCGCATCGACGCCTCATCGGCCTTCGCGGGAATCGATCTCTGGTGACCACCAACCACATCCGCCACGATTGAAGTGTACTGCGTCACTCAGAGTGCTGCGACGCGTATGATGGATTTCGACGGACCGGCATGTGCTGCGCCGCGCTGGCGGAGTCCGGGTGATTGATCCTTCAGGGAAAAGGCGAAACTCCCGGCGCCTCGAATCGTTTCCAGTCCGCGGCGAATGCCTGATGTCGGTCATGGAAACTCAAGATATGGATGTCTCCATCATGATTTCGAAGGCGCCCGTCAAAGAGTCGGTGGCCATGGTCATCAGGAACTCCGAGGGCGAGTTCCTGGTGGTGAGGCGGGCTGACGACGACGAGTCGCTGCCCGGGGTGTGGGGGCTGCCGGCGGCGAGCATCGGTGCGGACGAGAGCGCGGCGCAGGCCTTGGTCAGAGCCGGCCGGCAGAAACTCGGCGTGCGCCTGCTGCCGGGCGATCGCATCGGCGACGACGACGCCGACCGCGGGACGTACCGTCTCCATCTGACCGACTATGAAGCGACGATCCTGGAAGGCGAGCCCGGAGTGCCCCAGCCCGACTCCTCGGTGAGCCAGTATTCCGACGTGAAGTACGTCTCGGACGCCTCAGTGCTTTTCGAAGCCGCGCAGCTGGGCAGTCTCTGCTCCCGTGTCTTCCTCCGGTCGCTGGGTGTGGCCTGGGGCGGCGAGTCGAACGACCAGGAAGCCCCGGCATCCGCGTGACGACGTAGGAAATCAGGGGCTCGATTCGCGCGATGGAATCGAGCCCCTGATCGGTTTCGCGTGGTGGCCGAACCCCGTGTGGCAGCGCCGGACTACGGGATGTCGTACATGGGATCCGGCAGCTTGAACCCCCGATCGTCATAGCCGCCGGCGTAGTCGCTGACCTGGTCGCCGACGGCCTCGATGAAGTCGTAGCCCATCGTCTGTTCCAGATACTCGCGGGTGGCCGACTTGAACGGCGTCGCGGTGCACTGCGTCCCGCAGGGCAGGTATGGCGGCGGGTCCTGGCGGGGGCGTAGGTAGAGGCCGTCGATCGGGAAGCCGAGGGCGGTGAGTTGGTTGCGGGTGACGGTGGTGAGGTTGTCGTGCCGGCCGGTGATGAAGACGACCTTCACGCCGTGTGCGTGGGCCCACTTGGCGAGCTCCAACGTGGGCTGGACGACCGGGTAGCTGTTGTCCGCGTTGGCCTGCGCGTCCGCCGCTGCGGCGTCGGCGCCGCCGCCGAAGTCGTAGTCGGCGTTGACCGGGTAGGTGGAGATCGAGGTGTCGTCGATGTCCAGCATGATCGCCGGGGTGCGCGGGGCGTGGTGCGCCAGGCGTGCTTCGAGGTAGGCCTTGGCCTGGGCGATCTGGGTGGCCACGTCGGCGGCCCACTGGCTGTGGGGGCCGATGTGGTGGTGGCCGGAGGAGTCCGTGTAGCCGTTGTAGTAGGTGGTGATCTGGGCTTTGAGTTGGTCCAGGTTGCGTGGTTCGGAGCCGACGCGCTTGTGGTCGGGCGGGGCGGCGGTGGTCGCGGCGGCCATGCCGGCGCCGGAAGCAATCAGGGCCAGGGCGATGGCGACGGCTGTCGTGGCCAGGGTGGGGCGGGCTGCTAGCAGGCGGGATCGCATGGCGCCGGTCACTTCCCGATGGTCTGCTGGATCCAGCTCTGGTAGGCGGTGATGTCGGCGTAGTCCTTGACCGTGTCGGTGCCCCTGCTGTCGGTGCCGACGATGGCGCCGTCGTGGAAGGCGGGGCCGCCGGAGTCGCCCTTCGCCGAGATGCCCGAGCCCTTCGTCAGCTGCAGGACGTGGGCGTTTGCGTCGTCGGAGGCGCTGTTGTCCTTCACGACCATGGTGCAGGTCTTCAGTTGCGTGCCGGGCGTGCCGCTGCTGTCCACCTCGCCGTAGCCGTAGGCCTGGACGGAGGCCTTGTCGGCGGGGCGGTCCGAGGGGGAGCCGATCTTCGCGTAGGTCGTGGTGTAGGGCTTGGTGAGGTGCAGCAGGAGGATGTCCTCGCCGTTCCCCTTGATCTGCTTGTCCGTGGAGATCTGCGTCCCCTGTCCCTTCGTCACGCTGCCCAGCAGCACGTAGTCGTCGCCGGCCGCGCAGTGTCCGGCGGTCAGGACCCACTGCGCGGCGATGAGGGCGCCCGAGCAGTGGCTTGAGCCGCTGTTGAAGCGCACCTGCGCTGCCCATGGGGCGCTCGAGATGTTGCTGACGTTCGATCCGCCGATGATCAGGGGGCTGGCAGCCTGTGCCACGCCGCCGGCCGCGAGGATGCCCGCGGTTGTGAGGCCGCCGATCAACGCGACGCGCCGTCGGTTCGACATGGTGTTCCTCCGCATTCGTGAATGGATGGACCGAGCGGGAGGAACGTACTTCTGTGCCGTGGAGTGGCGTAAGGCCAGGTGAGAGGGCCAGGGCCGGTGCTTGAACGGGGGTGGGAAAGGGCGCTGGCCGGCGCCGTCTCGACCATTGACTGACTGGTCATAAAGTTGCTGGACTTATTGCCTTTGTGCGCTCGGTCTCGGTGCGGGTCAGGCCGTCGGTGCGGTCGACGGTGTTCGTGCAGGTGCAGGTGGCGGCCGATGAGCCGGCACTGGGAAGTATGAAGACCATGCCGGTCCGCGTTTTCTCCCCCGGCCGGCGGCCAGGTCTGCTCGACCGCCCAGCGGCCCGGGCGCTCGTCCAGGTCCGCGCCGAACGGCGCCGGGGCGGGTATCCAGGCCCTCAGCGCGGGCAGTTCTTCATCCTGGTGCGCGTTTTCGCGGAGGAATCGGTCAAACCATTTCAAACATTCGCCGATGAAATCCATCGCGGGGCCGGGGCTCGCCTGGTGCGGATATGTATGGGCCCAGGGTCCGATCAGACCCTTGACGGGAGTGCCCAGCGGGGTGAGTTCGTCCAGGAGCCGGAACACCGCTCCGCGTAGGGGTCGGCCCAGCCGCCGACCGCCAGGACCGCCGCCTTGATGCCCGACGGGTCCTCGATCACCGAGCCGTGCCGCCAATAGGCGCCACGTCTTTGGTGGGCCAACCACGTACTGATATAGGTCGGCGTCCGCTCCATCCGCCGGAACCACTCCGCGCGCCAGCCGGGGCCGACCACGTAGCGGTCGTCGGTGGAGCAGACGGTCACAATGCATTTCAGTTGGAGCGGGGTCAGGGCCGCGACCTGCAAGCCATTGAAGCCGCCCCAGGACCTTGCCGATCATCGCCACGTTCCCGTCGCACCAGGGCTGCGCCGCCAGCCGCTGCAGGACCTGCAGCGCGTCGTGGTCGCATCTCCGGGGCCGCGGACTTCATCTCCCCGGCGTTGGTGGTGGCGCTGGCCCCGGGGGATCGCGGTGATCATGAATAACGCGAAGATCACCGACACCGTGCTGTACGCGCTGGAGGGTGCGGTGCCGCACCTGGCCGTGATGTTCGTCATGATCTGCGGCTTCCTGGCGGTGGGCGCGGCCGTCGGCCCCCAGCGCCGGCGTTCACCGTCCGGTCGTCCCGTGATCACCGTGAATGTCCTCACCCCAATGGGGTAACGCCCGTCGCTCGGGTAGCGTACGGTCCATGCTCGATCTCTTGCATGGCACAGAGGGAGCCTCGCGCTTCGACCTGGCGGCTCTGCCCTGGTGGCGGATCTGCCGCGTCGACGCTGTGGCCCCCGGACAGGGCGCGGTCCAGTCTTTCCTCGACGAGCTGTGCAAGGCGTTCGCCGACCAGGGGCACGAGGTCGGACGGCCGGCGTCGGTGACCGGGGCCGGCAAACGCGTCGAGCTGGACGTGCTGCTGGTGCACATACCTGTGCCGGCAGGTCCCGGCACCCTGTTGGACCGGGTCGCCGAGCAGTACCCGCCGCTGATGGTGAGCCTGCGGCGCACCGGCGACGTGCGCGGCGGCGTGCGGAACCTGGTCGGGGTGTTCGAGGTCGACGAGCCGCTGGCCGGGGCCAAGCACCTGGAAGTGGTCCAGCTGGCCCGGGTGCTGATGGCCCGGGTCGGGGCGCCCAAGACGCTCTTCGTGTATCCGGACCCCGAGACCGGCGAGATCCTCGAGGCCACGCTGTGCACCATGGAGGGCGGCCATCCCTCCGTCACCACCGATATCGTCCGCGACATCCGCGACCGTCTGGTCGCCGTCGCCTGCGCCACCGAGGTCAACGACCGGCTGGACCGGGTACCGGACTCGGTGCAGACCTCGGCCTTCGAGACCGCCCGCGCGCCGCGGGTGCTGGTCACCGCCGGGCGTCGGATGGGCAGCCTGGGGCTGCTGCCCCCGCCGCACCGGGTCTCGGACTACGTCTCGGTGACCATGGCCTCGGCCTACCAGCGCTACCTCGGAATCAAGGGGTTCAGCGAGGGCATGATGTTCGTGTACGACCCGGACCTGCAGGCGCTGGTGGTCACCGCGTCCGGCAGCTTCGAGGTCGACAAGCGGGATCTGCGGCCCGAGGACGTCGTGGTCGTGGACCACCAGTTGGACGGCGGCCGCCTGCGGCTGCTCGAGGTCGCCGGCAGCGGGCAGAAGGGCCCCTCGGTGGAGGCCTGGGAAGTCGCCTCCCTGATGGCGGCGGCCCCGAAGATCAAGGTGAGCAAGGACGCCGCCGGCATCTGGCGCCCGGACCCGAACGGCACCGTCGAGGTGCCCTCCGTGCGCGGCGGACTGCACGCGCACGTCGGCGTCGACGAGGCCGACGAGACGCTGATCGAGAGCATCCCGCCGGACCGCGCCACCTACCCCTACGGCTTCGGCTGCGGCACCGACCTGATGGTGGACGTCGCCGCGGCCACCGTGCGGCGCTCGCAGGCGATCAACGACGCCGCCGACACCCGCTCCTACGTGCGCTGGCAGATGCTGTACCACGGCGAGATGGCCGTGGAGCTGTGGACGCCCGACGTCCCGGACGAGCCGCTGGCCGGCCTGCTGGACCTGTTCGACCCGGCCGGCCGCGCGGCGATCGCCTTCCGTACCGACAACGTGGATCAGCCGGTGTGACGATGAAGCAGACATATGCCAGAGCCCTGGTGACCGGGGCCTCGTCCGGATTCGGCGAGCAGTTCGCGCGGCAGCTGTCCGCGCGCGGGACCGCGCTGGTGCTGGTCGCGCGCCGGATGGGGCGGCTGGAGAAGCTGGCCGCCGAACTGGGCACCGAGATCGAGATCCTGCCCGCCGACCTGACCGACCCGGCCGGGCTGGCCCTGGTCGAGGAGCGCCTGCGCGACGCGGCGAACCCGGTCGACCTGCTGGTGAACAACGCCGGGGTCGGTACCACCGGCGCGTTCGCCACGCTGCCGGTGGAGGGCGAGACCGGCAAAGTCGCGCTGAACGTCATGGCCCTGATGCGGCTGTGCCACGCCGCGCTGCCCCGGATGACCGAGGCCCGGCACGGCGGCATCCTCAACGTGTCCTCGTTGTCCAGCGCGACGCCGGCGCCTCGGGCCGCGACCTACGGCGCCACCAAGGCGTTCGTCACCTCGTTCAGCGAGAGCCTGAACCGCGAGTCCCGGAGCGCCGGCGTGCACGTCACGGCCTTGCTTCCGGGGCCGTCGGCGACCGAGCTCACCGATGCCGGGTTCGTGAACCTGCTGCCGCGCGTGTTCTGGCAGTCGCCGGAGGCGATCGTGGCGCGCGGGCTGGCGGCGGTGGCCTCCGGCAAGCCGGTGTGCATCCCCAGCCGGGTGCTGTCGGCCGCGACGGTCACGGGGTCCCGGATGCCAAGGTCCTTTCAATACCTTGTGGGAGAGCGCCTGTTCGGGTCCAAGTGATGCCGAACAGCGCGTAGACCTTCGCGATGAGGTCGGGGCCGCCGGTGTAGAACTGCGGGGCGCCGCCCTGCGGGGTGATCTCGACCGCCTCGCAGCCGACCGGGTCCGCGCTGACCACCGCCAGGCCCGGCAGCGTGATCCGGACCCGGGTGCCGTCGTCCGACGGACAGTTCACGGCGCCCCGGATCTGCGGTTGCAGGGCGTTGAGCAGGTCGACGACCTGGTGGATGATCAGCGGCGCGGTGGCCGTTTGAGTGCGGGCCTCAGAAGCGGGCAGGGGCTGCCGCGGATCCGGCGGCGCGGTGGTCACCACGGATACCGACGGCGCGCCATAGCCGAGCTTGGTGGCGGCGGGCCGCGAGGGCGTCCAGACCGCGATGGCGTCGAGCCGGACGACGGTGCGGCCGTCGGAGCCGCTGAGCGGCGACACGACCAGCCAGTTGAGCGTCCCCGGGAACGCGAAGCTCACAAAGCTCGGCCCCACCGAACTGCTGCCCGACCCCGACAACGACGATCCGGTCGGCGGATGGGCCCTGACCCAGGCCAGCACCTGGTCCGGGCTCTGCGGGGCGGAGTACCAGGCGACCGCGCCGGCCTGGGTCTGCGCGCCAGCCTGGATCGGCGGGTGTTGCAGACCTGAGGGCAGCGGATCGGGTTGGCCCGCGCTCTCGGTCGCGCCCGGCGGTGCCTGGAAGGCGGCGAGCATGTGGGCGATCTCTTGCTGGGCGACCACCTCGTGGGGATCGGTCGCCGAGGACGATCCCGCGGCCACCGCCGACCCGGCTGGATTCACCCCCGAGCCGGAGGGCGACGCGTGCACCCCTACCGCCGCGCCCGCCACGACGACCACAGCCGCCGTCGTCGCACCGATCCATCCCCGGCTGTTCCGCAGCTTCGATTGTGGAGAGGCCATAAAACTTCGACGGGGCGCGCAGCCTGTCGGTTGCACGCCCCGCCGAATACTTCGCGCGGACCTTCTACTGCCCGCCGATGAATCCTCCGATGAAGCCGCCGTTGGCCCCGCCGTTCTGCCCGCCGTTGGCCTGGCCGGGAGGGGTGCCCGGCGGGTTCGGCGTGGTCGGCGGCTGCGTCGGCGCGGGGATGTCGCCGGGCAGCTCGGGCACCGAGAATCCGGGCGGCGAGGTGCCGGCCAGGGCGCCGTTGACGGCCTCGCCCCAGATCGGGGCGGCCAGGCAGCCGCCGCAGACCTTGTCGTAGTACTGGCCGTGGATCTTGACGTTCACCAGGCCCTTGTCGCCGGGCTTGGGCGAGACCACCCCGACCCAGACCGCGGCGGCCAGGTTCGGGGTGTACCCGTCGAACCAGGTCATCAGGCGGCTGTCGTTGGTACCGGTCTTGCCGGCCGCCGGGCCCGAGAAGTAGTCGCGGACCTTGGCGCCGGTGCCCTTGTCCACGACGCCCTGGAGCATCCCGGTCAGCTGGTCGGTCAGCGAGGGGTCGATGGTCTGGTGGCAGTCGGGGGTGGCGACCGGGTACTGCTTGCCCGAGGTGTCGGTGATCGAGGAGATCGCCGTGGGCTTGCAGTACATGCCGCGCGCGGCGATGGTCGCGTAGGCGTTGGCCATCGCTATCGGCGTCACCTGGTTGGTGCCCAGGGTGAACGAGCCGATCTGCTCCAGCCGCTTGCCGGCGCCGCTGTCGCTGTCGATGGTCAGGCCGGCGGCCGCGGCCAGCCGGGCCGGCTCACACAGGCCGGTCTGCTCCTGCAGCTTGATGAAGTAGTTGTTGACCGAGTTCCACAGCGCGCTGGTCATGGTCTGCGGACCCTGTTCGGCCTGGGTCTCGTCGGTCGGCTTCCACTTGGTGTCCTGGGTGAAGCCGGCCGGGGTGTCGCAGGTCGTGAACTTGGTCTGGCTCTCGTCGATCTGGTACGGCAGGTCCTGGACGTACTGCGGGGTCAGGCCCTTCTCCATCGCGGCCATCGCCACGAAGGACTTGAAGGTGGAGCCGGCCTGGTAGCCGTTGCCGCCGCCGTGTGCGGGGTCGGCGGCCAGGTTCAGGTAGGTCTGGCCCTCGCCGGTGCCCATGTCCCGGCTCTGCGCCATGGCCTTGATCTGCCCGGTGCCGGGCTGGATCATCGCGATCGCCGCGCCCGGGACGTCGGTGGCCGAGACGTTGTCGTTGATCGCCTTCTCGGCGGCCGCCTCCGTCTTCGGGTCCATCGTGGTCTTTATGGTCAGGCCGCCGCGGTTGAAGAAGGCCGCGCGGTCGGCCTTGGTCTTGCCGTAGATCGGGTCGTTCAGGATCTCCTGCTCGATGTACTCGCAGAAGAAGGCCGAACTGCCCGGCGCGTAGATGCAGCCGGAGTGCTGCGGCTGCAGGTTCAGGCCCAGCGGCATCGCCTTGAAGGCGACGGCCTGCTGCGGGGTGATGTAGTGCACCGTCGGGTCGGACATCCGGTCCAGCACGGTGTTGCGCCGGTCGGTGGCGGCCTGCGGGTGCTTGGCCGGGTCGTAGGCGACCGGGTTCTTCAGCATCCCGATCAGGGTCGCGGCCTGCGGGATGGTGAGCTGGCTGGCGTGCACCCCGAACCAGCGCTCGGCGGCGGTCTCGATGCCCGAGACGTTCTCGGCGAAGGGCACCAGGTTCAGGTAGCGCTCGAGGATCTCGGTCTTGGAGAACTTCTGCTCCACCGCGATCGCGTACTTCAGTTCCCGGACCTTGCGGGCCACCGAGTCGCCGGTGGCGTCGGCGTACGCGGCCTTGTTGTTGCCGGCCTGCAGGACCAGCACGTTCTTCACGTACTGCTGGGCGATCGAGGAGCCGCCCTGGTTGGACCCGCCGAGGTCGGAGACGAAGGCGCGCATCGTGCCCTTGATGTCGATGCCGCCGTGCTGGAAGAACCGGGAGTCCTCGGTGGCCACCAGCGCCTGCCACACGTTCGGGCTGATGGCGCTGAAGGGCACGATCACCCGGTTGCCGAAGTCGCCCCAGACGGTCGCGATCACCGAGCCGTCCGCGGCCAGTATCTGCGAGCGCTGCGGCAGGTCCGGGGTCTTCAGGTCGTCCGGGATGTCCTCGAAGTGGTCCGAGGCGCTCTTGGCGGCCAGGCCCGCGGTGCCGACGAAGGGCAGTGCCATACCGGCCACCAGCACGCCGGCCAGCGCGCTGATCATCAACAGGCCGAACAGGGCGCGCAGGGGTCCGCTGCCGCGGAAGGGCCGGGGCGGGTGCGAAGCCATGGGGGACACCTTACGACGTCGACCTCGGCCCGGGCGGGCGGGTGGCGCGGCCGGGCGGTCGTGCCCTGGCGCCGTCCTGCGCCGGCGGCCGGAGTTTGGGGAGGCGTCGCGAGCCCCCATGTATGAGGACAGCAGGGTGCGGCATCTGCGGCGATCTAGTCACAAAGGACCATAGGAATTGAGTACATCGGGGACTGTTGCGCCCTTGGGATCTTCCGTATTGTGCTGTTTGGCTGCCGAGATCGACCCTTCCACCAGGTCGGATGCGTTTCGGTCCGATCGACGGGCCGGTACGTGACAGGTTCGTGACAGCGTGTCCGGGTCCGTGGACACCTGTCGGGTGAGGGGAAGGGCCGCTGTCGGCTCCGCCGTTGGGGGAGCTCGATCTTTGCGAGAGGACGGCACCGGCGATGAGCTGGGTAGAGGACTGGACCGTTGTGGCGGCGTGCCGCGGCATGGATCCGGATGAGCTGTTCGTGCAGGGAGCAGCTCAGAACCGGGCGAAGACCGTGTGCTCGGGGTGCCCGGTGCGCACCGAGTGCCTCGCCGACGCCCTGGACAACCGCGTCGAGTACGGCGTGTGGGGCGGGATGACCGAGCGCGAGCGGCGCGCGCTGCTGCGCCGGCGCCCGGAGGTGCGCTCCTGGCGGCAGTTCCTGGAGTCCGCCAAGGAGCACTACGAGCGCAGCGGAGCCGAGCGCACCGGCGGCGAGCTGCCATCCGCCGAGGTCGACCCGCGGTTCGCGGCGGCGGCCCAGGCCGCCATCCCCCGGCAGCGCAGCGAGGCCGGCTCCTTCGGCCGGGCCTGAGCGGCGGGTGATCGACGGGTGATCGAGCGGGTCCGTGTCCGTCAGGGCCCGCTGATGCTGCCGCCGACCTGGACGGCCTGGACGACCAGGACAACCCCGGTGGCGTGAACGGCGCCTCCCATAAACTCACCTCGCCCGAGGCGGTCCGGCCCGGGCGGGGAGTTCTAGGACGGCAAGCCCCAGCACGACCGGCTCAGGCACGGCCAACTCAGATACCGCCGGCTCGGCACGGCCGGCTCAGGCACCGCCGTTGATGTACTCCAGCTGGGCCCGCACCGACATCTCGGCGGCGAACCGCACCGCCGGGTCCACATCGGCGTACACCCGGGCCACCACGTCGGCGGCACTCTCGTCGCCGGCGGCCAGTGCCGCGCGTACCTGCTCCAGCCGCTGCCGGCGGTGCTCGAGGTAGAACTCGATGACGCCGAGCGCGTCGGCCGGCACCGGTCCGTGGCCGGGCAGCACGGTGTTCACCTCGTGCGCGGACGCCAGGTCGCGCAGCCGGCGCAGGGTGTCGAGGTAGTCCCCCAGCCGCCCGTCGGGGTGGGCGACCACGGTGGTGCCGCGGCCCAGGATGGTGTCGCCGGTCAGGACCGCGCGGTCGCCGGGCAGGACGAAGCACATGCTGTCGCCGCTGTGCCCGGGGGTGGCGACCACGTCGAGCCGCAGCCCGTCCATGTCCACGACGTCGCCCTCGGCCAGCCCCTCGGAGCCGAGGCGGAAGCGCGGGTCCAGTGCGCGCACCGGCGCGCCGGTCAGCTCGGCCAGTCGGGGTGCGCCCTCGGAGTGGTCGAAGTGGCCGTGGGTGAGCAGGATCAGCCCGATCTGCTGCTCGCGTTCCTCGGCGGTGGCCAGGACGAGTCGCAGGTGGTCCTCGTCCAGCGGTCCCGGGTCGACGACCACTGCGCGGCGCGCCCCGGGTTCGGCCAGCAGCCAGGTGTTGGTGCCGTCCAGGGTCATCGGGTCGGCGTTCGGCGCCAGGATCAGCGTCGCGCGCTCGGTCCCGGCCTCGGGCCGGACGCCCGGCTTCATCAGGTCGTTCATCGGCGCGGCCGCCTCACAGTTCCCATTCCAGATGCCAGGATCCGTCGTCGTGGCGGCGGACTGTGGCCATGATCGGCTTCAGCGGCCGCTCGGCCGCGGCCCGCACCGCGTCGGCCGCGGTGGCGAAGGCGTGGACCTCGCGCAGGGTGGTGACGGTCGGCGGCAGCATCAGGGCCCGGCCGGCGATGTGGTCGTCGATGGCCTGGCGGGGCTGCATCCAGATGGTCGACTCGGTCTCCCCCGACACGTCCCGGGTCCGCTGGCCGGCCGGCAGCGCCGCGACGAAGAACGCGGTGTCGTACCGGCGCGGCTCGAATTCCGGGGTGATCCAGCGGGACCAGCCGCCGAGCAGGTCCGTGCGCAGGACGAGGGACCTTTTTGTGAGGAAGCCGGCCAGTGATGTTTCCCGTGAAACCAGGGCCCGGCGGTCGGCTTCCCACTCCTCGTCGGTGGTGTCGGCGACCACGGAGTGCTCGTCGGGGCCGGCGAACAGCACGCCGGCCTCCTCGAACGTCTCCCGGACCGCCGCGCACAGCAGCGCGCGGGCCTCGGCCTCGTCGCTGCCGAACCGCCGGGCCCACTCGGCCGCCGACGGTCCGACCCAGGCGATCTCGGCGTCGGCGTCGCGCGGGTCGACCCGGCCACCGGGGAAGGCGTAGAAGCCGCCGGCGAAGGACATCGAGGCGGCGCGCTTGAGGAGGTAGACGTCCGGCGGGCCGTCCGGGCGGTCGCGCAGCAACACGACCGTGGCGGCGTGCTTCGGCGGGACCGGGGTGAACTCGCCGCGCTCGTGGGCGGCGATCTGCTCCTCCCAGCCCTCCGGCACCCGCGCGCTGAGCCGGCTGCCGGCCGGGGCTATGTAGTCCCCGCCTTGCTGCGACATGCGTTCCCCTTCCTGTTCTGGTTCCCGCCGGCCGGCGGGAACCAGATGCGTGGTGCGGCTCAGCCCTCGGGTGCGGCTCAGCTCTCCGGTACGGCTCAGACCTCGACGGTCAGCTCGACCTCGACCGGCGCGTCCAGCGGCAGCACGGCCACGCCGACCGCCGAGCGGGCGTGCCGGCCGGCCTCGCCGAACACCGCGCCGAGCAGCTCCGAGGCGCCGTTGATGACGGCGGGCTGCCCGGTGAAGTCCGGGGCGCTGGCCACGAAGCCGACGACCTTCACGACCCGCTTGACCTTGGCCAGGTCGCCGATCTCGGACTTCACCGCGGCCAGCGCGTTCAGCGCGCAGCGCTGCGCCAGGGCCTTGGCGTCCTCCGGGCTGACCTGGTCGCCGACCTTGCCGATCATCGGCAGCGCGCCGTCGACCATCGGCAGCTGGCCGGAGGTGTAGACGAGGTTGCCGCTGCGCAGCACCGGGATGTAGGCCGCGACCGGGGCCGCGACCTCCGGCAGCTTCAGGCCGAGTTCGGTCAGCTTCTCTTCGGGATGGGTCGTCATGTCTTAGGACTCCGTCGTCTTCGGACGCTTCAGGTAGGCGACCAGCTGGTCCGGGTTCGGGCCCGGGACGACCTGGACGAGCTCCCAGCCGTCCTCGCCCCAGGTGTCGAGGATCTGCTTGGTGGCGTGCACCAGCAGCGGCACTGTCGCGTATTCCCACTTGGTCATGGGCCAACCTTAAGGGTTGCCCGGCGGCTGGAGTCCGTCAGCCGTCGCCGGGCAGCTGGCCGGCCGAGTTGGTCATGACGCAGTAGATGTTCTGGTTGACGGTCCAGTTGGTCGGCAGGTTCTTGCCGTTCCACAGGTTCTCGCTGGGGATCAGCGCGTAGTAGTCGTAGTGGCTGCCCGCGGGGTCCGCCCACGGCCCGATCAGCCGGTCGGTCCAGCACAGCTGCTTGCCCAGGGCCGTCAGCGCGGCGACGCCCGGATAGGGGATCGGGCCGTTGCCGTCCGTGCCGTACTGGCTGTACGACGAGTTGGTGACCGAGCTCACGTAGTAGAGCTCCAGATCATGAGCGCTCTTGCACTCGGCGTCCTGGTAGGTCGGGGTGCCGGGGACGAACGGCGGCCCGCTCATGCAGGTCTGGCCGCTGCCGATGGGCAGGCTCGGGAAGTCGGTCCCGGGGCCGCCGAGGGTGTAGACCTTCACCGCGTCCGAGGGCAGGACGTCGGCCTTCTTCTCCTGCTTCTTGCCCGAACTCGATCCCGCACCGTAGGCGGCGAACCCCGCGACCGCGGCGGTGACCAGGACCGCGGCCGCGAACGCCCCGGCGACCTTGGCCCGGGACCGCTTCGGCGGGGTGGACAGGGCGGCTCCCGCTGGACTCTCCGCAGACTCGGGCGCGCTGAGCATGGCGGTCGGTACTCCGGCCGGGGACATCACCATCGTGCCCTGTGGCGTCCTGGACTGGCCCGGGTCCGCCGTCACCGCGTCCAGCAGGGTCCGGACCTGCGGCGCGGTCAGCCGGCCCGCGGGCGCGGAGGCCAGCATCCCGGACACCGCGGCGGCCAGCGGGCCCTGCGCGTTCGTCAGGTAGGCGACCTCGTTCAGCACCGCGCCGAACGTCGCGGCGGTGGTGTCGCGCTCGAACGCGGCCTTGCCCTCGATCGCGAAGTACAGCACCGCGCCGAGCGACCACAGGTCCGAGGCCGGGCTGGCCTCGTGTCCGGAGAGCCGCTCGGGTGCCAGGTAGGCGGGGGAACCGATGACCGCGCCGGTCTTGGTCAGGGTGGGATCGTCGGCGGCCTGCGCGATGCCGAAGTCGGTGAGCTTGGCCCGGCCGGTCGCGGCGACCATGATGTTCGAGGGCTTCACGTCGCGGTGCACGATCCCGGCCTCGTGGGCGGCCTCCAGCGCCGAGAGCACCTGGCGTCCCATGGCGGCCACGGCGTGCGGGGCCAGCGGACCGCCGCGGCGGACCAGCTGCGCCAGGGTCGGCGCCTCGACCAGCTCCATGACGATGAACACGGAGCCGTTGTCGTGGACCACGTCGAAGACGGTCACCACGGCCGGGTCGTTCAGCCGGCCGGCGATGCGGGCCTCGCGCAGGATGCGCTGCTCGAACTCGGCGCGCTCGGCGGCGGTGACGTCCTCGCCGAGCCGCATCTCCTTCACGGCGACCGCGCGGCCGATCACCCGGTCCTCGGCGCGCCACACGATCCCCATGCCACCGCGGCCGAGTTCGGCCTGCAGGACATAGCGTTCCGCGATCACCCGCTCGGTGCGCGGCGGCAAACGCTCCGTATCGACGTTGTCGCTCACTATGGGCCCCCCTTGGCCAAGTTCCCTGATAAGCACCAGAGCTATAGCGCGTCATCACACTAGCGCCAGAGGTAGGCCGTCCCAGGAGTGTTCCGCGCATGGTTAGGCTGGGGCCATGAGCCGACCCTGGCCGCCGGAGTGCCGCCTCCACATCGTGACCGGAAAGGGCGGCACCGGGAAGACGACGGCGGCCGCGGCGCTGGCCCTGGCGCTGGCCGAGGGCGGCGGCCGGGTGCTGCTGGTGGAGGTCGAGGGCCGGCAGGGGATCGCGCAGCTCTTCGACACCGCCCCGCTGCCGTACGAGGAGCGCAGCATCGCGATCGCGCCGGGCGGTGGCGAGGTGTTCGCCCTGGCCATCGACCCCGAGCAGGCGCTGCTCGAGTACCTGGACATGTTCTACAAGCTGGGCCGGGCCGGCAAGGCGCTGAAGAAGTTCGGCGCCATCGACTTCGCGACCACTGTGGCCCCCGGCATGCGCGACGTGCTGCTCACCGGTAAGGCCTGCGAGGCGGTCCGCCGCACCGCCGCCGACCGCCCGGGCGCCGCGTTCGCCTACGACGCCGTGGTGATGGACGCCCCGCCGACCGGCCGGATCACCCGGTTCCTGAACGTGAACACCGAGGTCGCAGGCCTGGCCCGGGTCGGCCCGGTGAAGAACCAGGCGGAGGCGGTCATGCGGGTCCTGACCTCGCCGCAGACCGCGGTCCACCTGACCACGGTGCTGGAGGACATGCCGGTCCAGGAGACGTTGGACGGCGTCGAGGAGCTGCGCGCCGCCGGCCTTCCGGTCGGCACGATCCTGGTGAACATGGTCCGTACCGCGTACCTGGACATCGGCAAGCGCACGGCGGTCAGCGCGGCGGCCGAGAAGCGGGTCGCGGCCCTGCTGCGGCCGCACGGCATCGACACCGCCGACACCCACGCCCTGGCCGAACTCGGGCGCGAGCACGCCGAGCGGCTGGCCCTGGAAGAGGTCGAGCGGCGGGCCCTGGACGAGGCCGGCCAGCCGGTGGTCGAGCTGCCCCTGATCCCCGGCGGCATCGACCTCGGCGGACTCTACGAACTGGCCGCGGCCCTGACCGCCGCGGCCGAGACCGGAGAGGCGGCATGAGCGTGACCCCGAAGCACCTGGACGTCGACGGCCTGCTCACCGACCCGGCCACCTCCATCGTCGTGTGCTGCGGCTCCGGCGGCGTCGGCAAGACCACGACCGCCGCGGCGCTCGCCCTGCGGGCCGCCGAGCAGGGCCGCAAGGTCGTGGTGCTGACCATCGACCCGGCCCGCCGGCTGGCGCAGTCCCTGGGCCTGACCGAACTGGACAACAACCCGCGCGAGGTCGAGGGCGTCCAGGGCGCCGGCCGGCTGTTCGCGATGATGCTCGACATGCAGCGGACCTTCGACGAGATCGTCGAGAAGCACGCCGACCCGGACCGCGTCGACCAGATCCTGGAGAACCCCTTCTACCAGTCGCTGTCCGCGGGCTTCTCCGGCACGCAGGAGTACATGGCGATGGAGAAGCTGGGCCAGCTCCGCCGCACGGGCGAGGAGACCGGCAGCTGGGACCTGATCATCGTCGACACCCCGCCGAGCCGCTCCGCGCTGGACTTCCTGGACGCCCCGAACCGGCTGGCCGGTTTCCTGGACGGCCGCTTGATCAAGATCCTGATGGCCCCGGCGAAGGCCGGCGGCGGCTTCGCGATGAAGGTCCTGGCCTCCGGCTTCTCCATCGCCACGATGGCGCTGAACAAGCTGCTGGGCTCGGGGCTGCTGCACGACGTCCAGACCTTCGTCGGCTCCCTGGAGTCGATGTTCGGCGGCTTCCGCCAGCGCGCCGAGGACACGTACCAGCTGCTGCAGGCCGAGGGGACGGCGTTCCTGGTCGTGGCGGCGCCGGAACCGGACGCGCTGCGCGAGGCCGCCTACTTCACGGAGCGCCTCGCCGCCGAGAACATGCCGCTGGCCGGGCTGATCCTGAACCGGGTGCACCCGGTGACGGTGCCGGAGCTGTCGGCGGAGAAGGCCCTGGCGGCGGCCGAGGAGCTGGACGCGGACTCCCCCGACCAGCGCCTGGCCGCGGGCCTGCTGCGGCTGCACGCTGAGCGGGTGCGGCTCAGCGCGCGCGAGCGGCGGCTCGCGGAGCGGTTCACGGCGTCGCAGCCGCATGTCCCGGTGGCGGAGATCCCGGCGCAGTCCGGGGACATCCACGACCTGGAGGGGCTGCGGCTGGCCGGGGATCTGCTGGCCGGCGGCGCCTGACGCGAGCGGCGCGGGCTGGCCCGGCCGGCCGGGCCAGCCGGGTCGGGGCTGCCGGCGCGGTGCGGATCCGGCAGGAGAGCGGTTGGGCGCGCTGACCGGCGTCGCCTGACGCGAGTGGTGCGCTAGCCGGATCGGCATGCACTGCCGGCGTGGCGCGGATCTGGCGGGAGATCTGTGGGCTGCGGCAGCTCGCGCGAGTCGTGCCCGCCGACCGGACCGGCACTGCTGCCCTGGCGCAGATCAGCACTCAGCCCGGCGGGTATCCACCGCGCCGGGCTGAAACCGTCCGGAAACCAGCCTGCCTACCGCGAGCGCTGGCTCAGCCGCTCCACGTTCGTCAGCACCACGGCGCGCGCCTCCAGGCGCAGCCAGCCGCGGCCGGCGAAGTCGGCCAGCGCCTTGTTCACGGTCTCGCGGGAGGCGCCGACCAGCTGGGCCAGCTCCTCCTGCGTCATGTCGTGGGCGACGTGGATGCCGTCCTCGGCCGGGGTGCCGAAGCGCGCCGACAGGTCCAGCAGGGCCTTGGCCACGCGGCCGGGCACGTCTGAGAACACCAGATCGGACATCGAGTCGTTGGTGCGGCGCAGCCGCCGGGCGATGGCGCGCAGCAGGGCCCGGGCCACGTCGGGGCGGGTGGCCAGCCACGGGGTCAGCTCGTCGGAGCTCAGGCCGAGCAGGGTCGAGTCCACCAGGGCGGTGGCGCCGGCCGAGCGCGGGCCCGGGTCGAACAGGGACAGCTCGCCGAACATCTCGCCGGGGCCGAGCACCGCGACCAGGTTCTCGCGCCCGTCGCCGCTGGTGCGGCCGAGCTTGATCTTCCCGCGCAGCACCACGTACAGCGAGTCCCCGGGGTCCCCCTCGTGGAACAGGAGGTCACCTCGGGCCAGCTCGATCTCGTTCATGGAGGCGCGCAGGGACGCGGCCGCGTCCTGGTCGAGCGTGGCGAAGAGGGGCGTACGGCGCAGTACGTCGTCCACGGGTTTCTCCTCTTAAAAGGCAGTGCTGTTCCGAGACCAGTGTGACGCAGGGAGCGCCTGCGCAGCACGCCGGGTCGGGCTATCGTGCGATGTCCATTAGACCGTATGAGTAGTCATCTCCACGAAAGTGTCCGCACCAATGCGTCCAGCGCCCTGGGGTAGGCGGCCTCCGTGGGACTGCCGAAACCGACCACGATGCCCTGTGGACGTGCGGCGGAGCTCGCAAGAGTGTTCGCCGGAAGTGTGTGCCACAGATCCCCGAGGCCTTCCAGGTCCAGATCAAACTCAGCTGCGCGCTTGAGCACTTCGGCCTCGGTCATCCCCGCCGGTTCCAGCCGGACCAGCGCGTGCAGGCCGGCGGCGATGCCGCCGAGCGCGAAGCCGGCCGCCGGCCGCCCGGCCCGGGTGTGCAGCCGCTCGGCCAGCAGGTCGCGGCGCCGGCGGTAGCGCAGCCGCGCGGCGCGGATGTGCCGGTCGTAGTCGTGGGAGGCGATGAACTCCGCGAGCGTCAGCTGGCCCAGGGCCTCGGACTGGTGGTCGGCGTGCCGCTTGGCCTCGGTGAGCGGCCCGACCAGGTGCTCGGGCAGGACCAGCCACGCCAGCCGGATCGCCGGCCCGAGCGTCTTCGAGGCCGTGCCGAGGTAGACGGCGCGCTCCGGCGCCATCCCCTGCAGCGCGCCGACCGGCTGCCGGTCGTAGCGGAACTCGCCGTCGTAGTCGTCCTCGACGACCAGGCGCCGGCCTTCGCGGGCCCACTCCACCAGGGCCTGGCGCCGGGCCGGGTGCAGGGTCGAGCCGATCGGATACTGGTGGCTCGGCGTGACCACCGCGGTGTCGACGCCGTCGTAGTCCGGCCCGCGGAGCAGGTCGACGCGGGCGCCGTCGTCGTCCACCGGGAGTGGCACCACCTGCGCGCCGTGCGACCGCACCACCTTGTGGAACAGCGGTATGTACGGGTCTTCCATCGCGACGGCGCCGCCGAGCACCTGCCCCAGCAGCGCCAGCCCCTGCACCGCGCCGGACACGATGACGATCCGTTCCGGGTCGGCCCGGACGCCCCGCGCCCGCCCCAGATACTCGGCCAGTGCCTGCCGCAGCTCGACCCGGCCGCGCGGATCGCCGTAGCCGAAGGCGTCGTTGGGGGCGGCGTTCAGCGCGCGGCGGGCAGCGCGGAGCCAGGCGGCCCGCGGGAAGTGGGACAGGTCCGGTGTCCCCGGCCGGAGATCGTGGGTTAGACGCCGTGCCGCGCGGGCCTGCTCGCCGGTCGCCGAGGCGCCGGCCGCCGCCGCGGAGGGGTTGCCCGCGCTCTGCCCTCCCAGCTCGGCGACCCGCGTCCCCGATCCACGTGTCGCGACCAGGTGTCCCTCGGCGACCAGCTGGTCGTAGGCCGCGGACACCGTCCCGCGCGCCAGCCCGAGCTCCACCGCCAGGGTCCGGGTCGAGGGCAGCCGGGTCCCGGCGGCCAGCCGGCCGTCCCGGATCGCCTCGCGCAGGGCCTGCTCCAGCCCGACCCGGCGCCCGGAGGCCGGGTCGACCGCCAGATGCAGATCGACATCCAAAGTGGACCAATATTCAGCCATCAGATTGGATCCTAACAGCGGTCCACAATCCGCGTACCGTCATAGCCATGACAACGAACACAGAGACTAAGACCCTCGAATACGTGAAGCCCGCCGTCCGCCTCGCCGTCGACGACCTCGCGCCGGGGATCGCCAAGGCGATGAACGGCCTGGAGCGCGCCGCGGGCGAGAGCAGCCTGGAGAAGCCGCTGCGCGAGATGGTGAAGCTGCGCGCCTCGCAGATCAACGGCTGCGTCTACTGCGTCGACATGCACTCCCGCGACGCGGTCGCCGGCGGCGACACCTGGCGCCGCCTGAACCTGGTCGCGGTCTGGCGCGAGGCCCCGTACTTCACCGCCCGCGAGCGCGCCGCCCTGGCCCTGACCGAGGCCGTGACGCGGCTGGCGGACAGCGAGGTGTCCGACGCGGTGTGGAACGAGGCCGCGGCCCACTTCACCGAGACGGAGCTGGCCGAGCTGGTCTGGCACATCGGGATCATCAACCTGTGGAACCGGCTCGGCGCGACCGCCCGGCCCTGGGAGCTGTCCGGCGGGGCGCAGGACTGACCTGCCCGACGCCGGACGAGAACAGCCGGTGAGCACGCACGCGATGCGACGGGGTCATCGCGGGTGCGGGCTCACCGGTTGTTCGCCGTCACCAGCCCCGACTCGTAGGCCAGCACCACCGCCTGGGCCCGGTCCCGCAGCCCGGTCTTGGCCAGGATCCGCGAGACGTGCGTCTTCACCGTCTGCTCGGCCAGGACCAGCTCGGCGGCGATCTCCTGGTTCGACAGGCCGCGGGCGACCAGCCGCAGGACGTCGAGCTCGCGCGGGGTCAGCGTGCTGATGGTGGTCGGCTCCGGCCGGTCGGCGGGCCGCCGGGCGGCGAAGTCCGCGATCAGCCGGCGCGTCACGGACGGTGCCAGCAGCGCGTCCCCGGCGGCCACCACCCGGACCGCGTGGACCAGTTCGGCGGCCGGGGCGTCTTTGAGCAGGAAGCCGCTGGCCCCGGCGCGCAGCGCGGCGTAGACGTAGTCGTCCAGGTCGAACGTGGTCAGCATCAGGACCCGGGGACGCTCGGGGGCGCCGGCCAGGATGTGCTGGACCGCCTCCAGACCGTCCATCACCGGCATCCGCACGTCCAGCAGCACCACGTCCGGCTCGTGCGCGGCCACCTCGGCGACCGCCTGCACGCCGTTCGCGGCGTCCCCGACCACCTCGATGTCGGGCTGGGCCGCCAGCAGCGCGCCGAATCCGGCTCGGACCATCGCCTGGTCGTCCGCGATCAGGACTCGGATGCTCACGCTTCGGTCTCCAGGGGGAGGGAGGCGGTCACCGCGAAGCCGTCGTTCGCCGTCGGGCCGGTCTCCAGTTCACCGCCGACCAGTGTGACGCGCTCGCGCATCCCCGCGATGCCCTGCCCGTCGGCCGCTTCGAGCTCCGGACCGAGCATCGGCGGCTCCGGCGAGGGCTCGTTGCGCACCTCGATCCGCACCTCCTCATCGGTGCGGGTGACCCGGACCGAGACGTCGGCGCCCCGGGCGTGCCGCCGGGCGTTCGACAGCGACTCCTGCACCACCCGGAACGCCGTGACCCCGATGAGCGGCGGCACATCCTCCAGGTCCCCCGACGTCTCCCACTCGGCGCCCGCCTCCTCGACCAGCGCCGGCACGTCGGCCAGCCGGGGCTGCGGCGCGGTCTGCACCTGCTCGTAGTCCGCGCGCAGCAGCCCGAGCAGCTTGCGCATGTCGTTCAGCGCCTCGCGCGACACCGCGCTGATCGACCGGAACTCCGCCTCGGCCTCGGGGCTCTGTCCGGTGATCCGGAACGGCGCGGTCTCGGCCTGCACCGCGATCAGCGACATGTGGTGCGCCACCACGTCATGCAGCTCGCGGCCTATGCGTGCGCGCTCCTCGAGCAGCGTGCGGCGGGTGCGCTCGGCCTCGGTGCGCTCCTCCTGCACCACCAGCGCCTGCCGGGCGTCGCGCCGGTCGCGCAGCAGCTCCAGGCCTGCGAGCGCGAGGGCCGATCCGCCGATCACCGAACCGATGCTCAGCGCGAAGCCGTAGCCGGGGCGGACGCTTTGCAGGAAGAGGGTCAGCAGGAAGTACGCCGTCGCCATCTCGACCCCGCGCCGCCGGTCGACCTCCAGGCCCGCGACCACCAGGGCCGCCAGCACGCACAGCTGGCTCGACGGCGACCACGGCCACACCGACCAGGGCAGCGGCGCCCCGACGACCGAGGCCAGCGCCGCGCCGGCCAGGGCGGACCCGGACAGGGTCGCGGTGAAGGCGATGAGCGGATGCCGGCGGCACCACAGGATCGGCAGCGCGCGCAGGATGGCGAAGAACCAGACGTAGGCGTCCTCGGCGCCGGCGCGCCAGACGCCGTGCGCCGCGTCGAAGCGTTCGTGCAGATCGGCGTACCCGAACAGGATCAGCCCGGCCACGGCGGCCGCCACGGTCAGCAGTTCGGCCGGGCTGAATCCGAGCCCGTCCATCCGCTGTCCCGGTATTTTCTGTGGTCGCTGTGGTGCCCCCGGCACGGAAGTCATGCCGACGACGGTAGCTCCGCCACCGCCGTCGCACGTCACACCGGAGAGCCAGGCTCCATGCAGTACCGGGGTAGGGGGTCAGTCCTGAATCGCGGGGTCCTGCTTCGCGACGTCCATCTTCGTCACGGCCAGCACCGCCACCAGCACCACGATGATCGCGAGCAGCACCAGGCTCACCGGCCCGGTCCCCCACGCCAGGCCGCCGCGCTTGACCGAGACGCCCATCCAGTCGGCGAATGAGGCGCCGAACGGCCGGGTCACGACGTAGGCGAACCAGAAAGCGAAGATCCCGTTCAGCCCGAACTTGTACGCCACCGCGGGCACCGCGAACAGCACCGCGAACATCACTCCGGAGGAGAAGTACCCGAGCTTCAGCGTCGTGGCGGTCAGGTCGCCGACCGCGGTGCCGAGCGCGAACGTGGTCACGACGGTCAGCCAGTAGAACAGCTCGCGGCGCGGTGTGGTGATGCTGTGGATCGACAGCGTGCCCTCGACCCGGTACCAGAGGACGAAGATCGCGGCGAGCGCGACCGCGAAGAACGCGGTGGACACCGCGTAGGGGATGCCGAAGCCGACGTGGAGCACGTCGGCGCACATGGTGCCGAACACGCTCACCATGACGACCGCGGCCCAGTAGAGCCACGCCGAGTACCGGCTCGCCTTGAACTGCACCCAGATCACGCCGGCCAGCACCAGCCCGGACAGCGAGACCATGATCTTCGGGTCCCACTTCTGGTTCAGGAAGTCCGAGGTGGTCTCGCCCATCCCGGTGGTGAGGATCTTGGTGACCCAGAAGATCAGCGTGACCTCGGGGACCTTGCTCAGCGTGGTGGCCGAGGCCAGGCCGCGGCGGGTGGAGCCGGCCGCGCTCCGCCCGGTCAGTTCGGTCGTCATAGCCGCAGATCATCTCAGAACCGGGGCCCGCCGAACGGGGTTGTCCGCAATCTGTTACAAGATGTAGCAGAAATTCGTCCCGGACCGCCGGCTCAGGCCTTCGCCCCGGGGATCCAGCGGGCCCCGAGTTCTTCGTCGCTCGGCGGCGGACCTGGCATCTCGGTGGTCGGGCCTTGCGTTCGCAGGGCGTCGAAGTGCATGGCCAGATAGCGGTGGCGCAGCTCCCTGGTCCGCTCCGGGCCCGCCCCGGTGACCGCGGTCAGCTGCTCCAGCACCATGGCGATGTCGTTCAGGGCGAAGTCGGGGCGGATCACGCCGGCCTTGTGCGCCTGCTCCAGGATCGCGTCGGCCAGGCCCACGGCGCGCACCGCCTGGCCGGACATCTCCGGGGTCGGGGTGAACGTCCCCGCCAGGTTCACGGTCAGCGCGTGCACGTCGGCGTCGATCACGGCGCGCAGGAAGCCGGTGAACGTCTCCCACGGTTCGGCCGGCGAGGCCAGGGCCGCCTCGGCGCACGCGATGTACGTCGCCAGGCCGTCCGCGCACAGCGTCTGCAGCAGCACTTCCTTGCTCTCATAGCGCCGGTACAGGGCACTGATCCCGACGCCGGCCGCCTTGGCGACGGCGGAGATCGGCGCGGACGGATCGGCGACGAAGACCGCGCGCGCGGCGCGCAGGATCGCCTCGTCGTTGCGGTTGGCCTGGGCCTTGCGGCCGGACAGCGGCCCGGTGCGGGGAGCGGGCTGGGTGGGGGGCATGGGCTGGGTGGGCATGGCTCCAGGCTAGCACTTGAACGGAATACTTTGTTCCGCTAGTCTCGATCCTAGAACGGAACGAGTGATTCCGTTCCAATTCCAGGGAGCAGCCATGACCGCCCGCCAGACACAGCCCGCGCAGCAGAACACCGCCATCCGTCCGTACCGCGTCGAGATCCCCCAGGCCGACCTCGACGACCTGCACCAGCGCCTGGACCGGACCCGCTGGACGCCGGTGGTCGACGGTGCCGACGGCGAGTACGGGACCCCGGTCTCCCGGGTGCGCCGGCTGGCCGAATACTGGCGGAACGGTTTCGACTGGCGGGCCTTCGAGGCCCGGCTGAACGCCCACCCGCAGTTCCTGACCGAGATCGACGGCCAGGACATCCACTTCCTGCACATCAAGGCCGCCGAGCCGAACGGCACCGCGCTGGTCCTCACCCACGGCTGGCCGGGCTCGCAGGCCGAGTACCTGGACGTCATCGAGCCGCTGACGGCGACCGGCTACGACCTGGTGATCCCCTCGATCCCGGGGTACGGCTTCGCCGGCCCGACGACCGCCAGGGGCTGGAACCTGCATCGCACGGCGCGCGCCTGGGTCGAGCTGATGGCCCGGCTGGGCTACGAGCGCTACGGCGCGATCGGCAACGACGGCGGTTCGATGATCTCGCCCGAGGTCGGCCGCCTGGACCCAGAGCACTGCGTCGGGGTGCACGTCACGCAGCTGTTCTCGTTCCCCTCCGGCGATCCGGCTGAGCTGGCCGATCTGACCGACGAGGAGAAGAAGGCCGTGGAGACGCTCCAATGGTTCTGGGAGAACATGGGCTCCTTCAACCAGGTGCAGTCCCAGCAGCCGCAGACCCTGGCGCACGCGCTGTCCGACTCGCCGGCCGGCCTGCTCGGCTGGAACGTTCAGCTGCTGCCGGCGAACCTCGACGACGACTTCGTCCTGGCCCACGTGGCGACCTACTGGCTGACCGGCACCACGGGCTCGGCGCTGCGTTTCTACCGCGAGATGGCCCTGGACGCCGAGCGGCCCGACGGCCCGACCACGGTCCCCACGGCGCTGGCCGGCTCGGGAGGCGACTTCTTCGGCATCCGCCGCTTCGCCGAGCGCGACCACGCGAACATCGTGCGGTGGAACGTGTACGAGACCCCCGGCCACTACACCGCGCACCAGGCCCCCGAGGTGCTAGTGCGTGACGTCGTGGAGTTCTTCGGCGGCCTGGGCTGAGTCCGGGGCGGACATCGAGACCGACCGCGTCTCGCGCGCGAAGTACAGGGCGACGATCGTCACCACGGCCGCCAGCCCCATGTAGAGCGCGAGCCACGCGGAGGTCTTGCCGCCGTTGTGCTGCAGGATCGCCACGGCGATCAGCGGCGCCGGCGCCCCGGCCGCGATCGAGGCCACCTGGTAGCCGATCGAGGCGCCGGAGTAGCGGACCCCGGTCGGGAACATCTCGGCGAAGAAGGCGGCCTGCGGGCCGTACATCAGGCCGTGGAAGGCCAGGGCGACGGTGATCGCGAGCACCGCCAGCGGATACGACTTCTGATCGACGAGCGTGAAGAAGATCGGCGTCCAGATCCCGATCCCGACCGCTCCGGCCAGGTACACCGGCCGCCGCCCGATCCGGTCGGAGAGCGACCCGAACACCGGGATGAGCACGGTCTCGACCGCCGCGCCGATCATCACCGCGTCCAGGCCGAAGGACTTCGACAGCTTCAGGTGCTCGGTGATCCAGGTGACCGAGAAGGTGGCGACCAGATAGAAGGAGATGTTCTCGGCCATGCGGGTCCCGAAGGCGATGAGGATCTCGCGCCAGGAGGTGCGGAACACCTCAAGGACCGGAAGCTTCGGCGGCGCGCTCGCCTTCTTGGCCTGCGCGGCCCGGAAGGCCTCGGTCTCGTTGAGCGACTTGCGGACCCAGACCCCGACCAGCAGCAGGATCGCCGACAGGCCGAAGGCCAGCCGCCAGCCCCAGTCCAGGAACGACTTCTCGCTCATGTTCTGGGAGAGCAGGATGAGCACACCGGTCCCGAGGACCAAGCCCAGCGGCGCACCGGCCTGCGGCCACGAGGCCCAGAAGCCGCGCCGGGACTGGTCGCGCTCGGCCACGATCAGCACCGAGCCGCCCCACTCGCCGCCGAGCGCGAAGCCCTGGACCATGCGCAGCGTGGTGAGCAGCACCGGGGCCCAGACCCCGATGGAGCTGTAGCCGGGGACGAACGCCATCCCGGTGGTGGCGATGCCCATGATCACCAGGCTGACCATCAGCGTCTTCTTGCGCCCGACCCGGTCGCCGACGTGGCCGAAGACCACGCCGCCGATCGGCCGCGCGGCGAAGCCCAGCGCGTAGGTGAGGAAGGACAGCAGCGTCGCGGTGAGCGGATCGCTCTTGACGAAGAAGACCTTCGGGAAGACCACAGCGGCCGCGGTGCCGTAGAGGAAGAAGTCGTACCACTCCAGCGTGGTGCCGACCATGGAGGCGCCGACGACTCTCCAGACGGAGTCGCCGGCGCTTTCGGATATGGGGGTCGTGGTGGTGGGGGAATCCGTCATGCAGGGAACAATGGGGCACTACTCTGCGTTGTGATATGGCTCACATGCCCACAGTCGCACGCGGGGTGGTGTCGCCGGTCAACACCGGGTTAACCCTGGTGGTCGAGTCCGTGCTCGCCGATCGTCCGGCGGATGGATCAGGCCTCGGCGGTGACCAGCGCCCCGTCGGCCGTGCCCGCCTCGGCGGCCGTGCCCGCCTCGGCACCGTCCACCTCGGTCGGGGCCGCCGGCGGCTTGACGTCCCGCAGCACCGCGAAGGACACCACGGCCGCGGCGATCACGCCGATCGCTCCGGCGATGTAGGCGACGGACGCGGCGTGGGTGAAGGCGTGCTTGGCCGAGTCCAGCAGGGCACTGTTTCCGGTGCTCTTGGCGATGCCGTAGGCCTCGCCGAGCGAGTGGCGCGCGGTGCCGGTGACGTTCGCCGGCATGCCCGCGGTGAAGCGGCTGGCCACCACGGTGCCCATGATCGCCACGCCCAGGGCGGCGCCGGTCTGCTGGACCGTGTCGTTCAGCGCCGAGCTGACGCCGGCGTGCTCCGGCGGGACCGAGCCCATGATCGCGGTGATCGCGGCCGGCATGGCCAGGCCGGAGCCGGCGCCGAGCAGGAACAGGCCGACGAAGAGCTTGCTCAGGCCGTCGTCCACGCCCAGGTCGGCCAGGATCCCGAAGGCCGCCGCGCAGATCAGCAGGCCGACGACCATCAGCGGCCGGTTGCCGAACCTCATGCCCAGGCCCGCGCCCAGGGTGTTGAAGATCAGCGCCGCGATGGCCAGCGGGATGAAGCACAGCGAGGCCTTCAGCGCCGAGAAGCCGAGCACGAACTGCAGGTACTGCGTCATCACCAGCAGCAGGCCGCCGTTGCCGATCTGCACCAGGGTCAGCGAGAACGAGCCGCCGGAGAAGTTGCGCTGCTTGAACAGCTGCAGCGGCACCATCGGCTCGGCGATGCGGGTCTCCCAGATTCCGAAGGAGACCAGCGCGATCAGGGCCAGCGCGGCCGCGGCCAGGGTGCCCGGCCGGGTGAAGCCCTTCGGGAACTCGATGATGACCCAGACCAGCGCGGTCAGGCCGACGATCGACAGGATCGTGCCCAGCGGGTCGGGCTTGCGCCACGGGCCCTTGCTCTCCGGCATCAGCACCACGGCGGAGATGACGGCCAGCACCGCGATCGGGATGTTCAGCAGGAACACCGAGCCCCACCAGAAGTGGCTGATCATCACGCCGCCCAGCACCGGACCGCCGACCAGGCCGACCATCGCCACCACGGTCCAGGCGGCCATCGCCTTGCGCCGTTCGGCCTCGTCGGTGAACACGGTGATCAGGATCGACAGCGTGCTCGGCATCAGCAGCGCGCCGCCGACCCCCATGGCGACGCGGGCGGCGATCAGCTCGCCGGGGTTGCTGGCCAGGGTCGCCACCGCCGAGGCGATGCCGAAGACCGTGAGCCCGATGATCAGGACCCGGCGCCGTCCGAACCGGTCGGACAGGCTCCCGGTGGTCAGCAGCAGGCCGGCGAACACCAGGATGTAGGAGTCGAGCACCCACTGGATGTTCTGCGCGCTGGCGTGCAGCGACTCGGTCAGCGCCGGCACCGCGACGGTCAGGACCATGTTGTCCACCACCAGCACCAGCGTGGCCAGGCACAGCACGATCAGGATGAGCCAGCGCCGCCGGCCCTCGACCGGTCCTTGCTCGGGTGCCGGTGCACCCGTTTCCACCTCTGACATGTCCCCTCCTCCTGGACGCGGCCGGCTTCCGCCCCCGTGGATGTCGCCGGCGCGCACACCGTTCGCATCTGCGCACAGTGTGCGCGTCGATGGGAACACCGTACGCTGATGCGTACGCCGTGCGCAACAGCGAACAGCGTGCGCACGTCTGGGCTATCGTGGACGGCGTGAACCCCGAATCTCGCTCCGAGGACCCGGACCCCGTTCCGGCTCCCGCTCTGAACTCGGTCTGGACCCGGCCCCAGCGCCGGCAGAAAGAGCAGCTCACCCGGGAGCGCATCGTCGCCGAGACGATCGCGCTGCTGGACGAGGAGGGCATGGAGGCACTGAGCATGCGCTCCCTCGGGCAGCGGCTCGGCGCCGGCGCCACCTCCCTGTACCGGCACGTGGCCAGCAAGGACGAGCTGATCGAGCTGGTGATCGACGAGGTCTACGGCGAGCTCGAGGTCCCCGAGCTCACCGACCCCGCCGGCTGGCGGCTGGCCATGCACATCACCGCGCACAGCCTGCGCCAGGCCGGGCTGCGGCACATGTGGATGATGCACGTGCTGGGCCAGGTCGGGCTGAACTACCTGGGCCCGAACGTCGTCTCGGTCACCCAGCGGGGCCTGGCCATCCTCACCACGGCGGGCTTCGACACCTCCGAGGCGGTCCGGGCGATGAGCTCGGTGTCCTCCTACGTCATCGGCATCACCTCCGCCGAGGCCGGGTGGCTGACGGCCCTGCGCCGCCAGGGCATGACCGAGCAGGAGTGGTACGAGAACATGGGCCCGCGGATGGCCGAGTCCGCCTCCGACGCCGGGCTGGCGGAGATCTACCTGGAAGAGCTCACGAAGGACCCCCCCGAATCGCGCCTGGCGAACTTCGTCTACGGGCTCGATCTCATGCTGGACAGTCTGCAGGTCAGGCTGACCGCCAAGCTGGCGGCCGACGCCGACGCCGACGCAGCGGTACGGCCCTCCGTGTCTCAGTAGGGTTCTGCCATGGTCGCCGAACAGTCGCAGTTGCCCCACAACCGCAACAACGCGGTGACCCGCGGCGTGTGGCGCGGCGAGGACGGTCTGGTCCACAAGGTCCTGACCCATCGCCGCAGCGACGCGCCGGCACAGTGGGCGTCGTCAGCCGAACCGCGTTTCTGGAACTACTGGCGGCGCGAAGCCGACGTCTACGCGAGCGGTCTGCCCGAGCGGCTGGGCCTCGGCGCGCCGGAGCTCGTCGAGCTGCGCGAGCTGCCGGACGGCGATGTCGAGCTGCTCCTCGAGGACGTCCCCGGGACGCACGGCGGCGATCTGACGATGGAGGACATCGCAGCAGTCGCCTTCGCCCTGGGCCGGGCGCAGGGTGCCGACCGCCGGCCGTCGGAGCCGTGGTTCAGCCGGGGATTCCTCGCGGACTACAGCACCACGCGGCCGGCCGACTTCGCGCTGCTGGACGACGAGCGAGTCTGGTCGCTCCCGCTGATCGCCAAGCACTTCCCGCCGGATCTGCGCGAAGCCCTGATCCGCCTGCACGGCAATCGCGACCGGCTGCTCGGCCTGATGACCCGCCTGCCGCGTACGGTCTGCCACCTGGATGTGTGGCCCAACAACGTGATCCGGCGCCCGGACGGCACCGTGGTGCTGCTCGACTGGGCCTTCACCGGCGACGGCGCGGTCGGCGAGGACGCCGGGAACCTGGTGCCGGACAGCTTCTTCGACTGGCCGCTGCGGCCGGGGTTCGCCGAGCACCTGCCGGACCTGGTGACCGAGGCCTATCTCGAAGGACTGCGAGCGGCCGGCTGGTCCGGCGACCCGCGGATGGCGATCCTCGGCATCCGCGCCTCGGCGGTCAAATACGACTGGCTGATGCCCTGGTGCCTGCAAGCAGCGCTCGACGACCGGCACCGTGCCTACGGCAGCGGCGAGGCCGTCGACCCCGATGTGCGCTACGAGGCGCGCGCAGCCGGCCTGGCCGTCTGCGCGCGCTGGGCCGACGAGGCTGTAGAGCTGGCGGATTCGCTGGGCCTGTAAGGGTTTCTAGACCTCGGGCGGGACGATGACGCCGAACTCCTCGGCCAGCACCTGCCGGACTTCGGCGTCGTCGGCGAGTTCGCGCTTTATCGCGGTGCCGTCGTTGTGGGTCGTGGTGAAGGTGCGGGCGTCCAGCTTCAGCAGGCGGTCGGGATACGTCCGGCAGACATAGACGCGGGAGCCGAAGGGGGATCGGGGGTTCCGCGCCATGAAGAAGTTGACGACCCCGAAATCGGGTGCGTAGTACGGCTCGACCGTGAACGAGTACTGATCACGCCATTCGCCGTCCGTGAACGCACGCAGGACCCACTGGTCCAGCGGGCCGTCGGCGGGCGTGACGACGAGCCGGTGGCGGCGCGGTTCGTCCGCGGTCTCGCCCTCGGCCAGCGGCACCGGGTCCAGCAGCGCGCCCTCGGTGCCGAAGCCGACGTCGGTCAGGTAGCGGCCGGGGTCGCCCGGGGCCTCGGCGAGCAGCAGCATGTGGGTGCGCGGCCGCAGGTCGCCGGGCATGGCGCCGACCAGCACCCGGGCCGCCAGCAGCGTGACCTCGAAGCCGAGCGCGCGCAGCGCGGCGGCGTAGAGCGTGTTCTGCTCGTAGCAGTAGCCGCCGCGCGTGGTGTCGCGGACCAGCTTCGCCGTCAGATCGCCCAGGTCCAGCGACGGCACCACGCCGCGGATCGGGTCCAGGTTCTCGAACGGGATCGCGTAGATGTGTGCGCGCTGAAGGGCCCGGAGGGTTTCGGCGCTCGGGGTGCGGTCGCCGGTGTAGCCGATGCGGGCGAGGTACGCGTCGAGATCGAAGTCCACGGACGGAACGCTACTCGCAGCGGTTTCCTCTATGCCGGGCCCAACAGTGGAACGAAACATTCCGTTCTGTTAAACTGGAGACCTGACCACGGCACCACGCCGCGGGCCGGACGAAGGGATCAGTCATGACCAGCACCGGATTCGCCGCCCTCGACGCCTCGCACCGCGCGCTGCGCACCGTCGTCGGCGCGCTCGCCGCCGACGACCTGGACCGCCCGACCCCGTGCTCGCAGTGGTCCGTCACCCAGGTGCTGCGGCACGCGGCCGGCGACCAGATCGGCTTCGCCGCCTTCCTCGACGGCGGCGCCGGCCCGGACGAGAACCCCTTCACCCCGTCGGCGACCCCGCCTCAGGACCCGAAGGCCCACGTGGGGCAGGCCCTGGGCCGGTCGGCCGCGGCCTGGGCCGGCGTCGACCCGCGGGCCGAGGAGGTCGCGGTCCCGGTCCCGCCGAACAAGCTGAGCGCCCGGGTCGGCGCCGGGGCGTGCGCGCTGGACGCCGCAGTGCACGCGTGGGACATCGCGGTGGCGACCGGTCAGCCCTCGCCGCTGACGCCGGAACTGGCGGCGGAACTGCTGGAGGTGGCGCGGCAGATCGTCGAGCCGCTGCGGCAGTTCGGCGCCTACGCACCGGCGCTGGCTCCGGAGCCGGGCGACGACGCCGAGGCAGAGCTGCTGCGCTACCTCGGCCGTGAGCCGCGCTGGTCGGCCGCCGCGGCTGGGTGAGGCGGTGACCGGCCGGCCCTCACACCCCGCGCTGCACCCGCATCAGATACTCCTTGCGGTCCAAGGGGTTCGCGTCCCATCGGGCGCGCTCGGGCACCTCGCCGCCGCTGACCGGGGCGAAGTGGTCGAAGGCTGATTCCAACACGCCCTCGCCTCCGGTCAGCCCGGGGATCCTCCGCCCCAGTGCGTGGACCCGCGCGGCGGGGACCATCCCCTCCAGGACGGCCGCCTCTCCGGCCACCGTGGTGGAACCCGGCACGGCGCGGAACGCCGCCAGAACCGGCAGAACCGTTCCCAGCAAAGCGCTCGGCACCTCCAGCCGGAACCGGTGCAACGGCTCGCAGACCTCGGTCCGGGCCTTCGCCAGCGCTTCCATGAGCACCAGCGGCGTCAGGGACCGGAAGTCGCCCGCCGTGCTCGACATGCTCTTGTCGAAGGTGCCGTGCGCGTGGCTCTGCCGGGCCCAGTAGCCGCTGCGGGTCAGGGTCACCACCGCGTCGGGGATCTCCCAGCCGTGCAGCCCCGAGGCGAGGGTGGCGCGCACCGTCTCCTCGATCGCGGTGAGGAACGCCGGCGGCAGCGACCCGAGTTCGATCTCCAGCCCGAACGACACCCCGGAACCGGCCGGCGCCGGGGCGATCCGCAGCCCGACCGTCGCCAGGAACGGATTGTCGCCGCGCTTGATGACGTCCAGGCCCTCGCCGACGCCGAGTATCCGCTCGACGCAGATCGGCCTCGTCTCGCGGAAGTCCACGGCGACTCCGTACTCCTCGCAGAGCGTGGTCTGGATGACCTCCTTCTGGACCTCGCCGTAGAGCGATAGCGAAGTCTGCGCGCGGTCCCGGTCGTAGCGCAGGCCGATCAGCGGATCCTGCTCCGCGAGCTGCGTCAGCGCGGCGAACATCGGGCCGCGGTCGGCCTGCTCCCGGGGTTCGACCACGGTCTCCAGGGTCGGCGGCGCGAAGTACGTCGCCGCGGTGTCCTGCTCGTTCTCCTCCTCGTTCTCCTGGCCCGCGCGCGCCCCGAGCCGGTCGCCGATCCGGACCCGGGTCAGGCCGTGGACGACGCCGATCTGTCCGGCGCTGACCACCTCGGCCGGGACCGGCGCGCCGTCGGCCGCGGACAGCACGGAGATCCCGGTGACCCGGCCGCTCGGCAGCCGGTCGCGGGTCTTGAGGGCCCCGGCGAACATGCGCACATAAGCGATCCGCTCGCCGGCGGCCCCGCGCTCGACCTTGAAGACCCGGCCCGCGGCCGGGGTCGCGGTGTGGTCGGCCGAGCGCGGCAGCAGGTGCTCGATGCCGGCCATCAGGTCGGGGATGCCGGCGCCGGTGATCGCGGAGCCGGAGTACACCGGATGCGCCGCGCCCCGTCGGCTGTCCGCGGCCAGCTGGGACCACAGTCCCAGCCGCCGCAGTTCCGGGACGTCGGAGACGAACCGCGCGGCGCGGGTCCCGGCGCCTTCGATCCGGCCGAGCGGGAAGGCGGCCGGTGTGAGCTTCGCCGAGATCTCCGCGAGCACCCGCGCCGGATCGGCTCCGGCGCGGTCGGCCTTGTTGACGAACAGCACCGTCGGCAGCCCGAGCCGGCGGACGGCGCGCATCAGGACCCTGGTCTGCGGCTGCACGCCCTCGACCGCGGACACCACCAGCACCACGCCGTCGAGCACCCCGAGGGTGCGCTCGACCTCGGCGATGAAGTCGGGGTGTCCGGGCGTGTCGACCAGGTTCACGGTGGTCCCGCCCAGCGGGAACGCCGTGACGGCGGCCTTGATCGTGATGCCCCGGCGGCGTTCCAGCTCCAGGCTGTCGGTCCGCGTGGTGCCGCGGTCCACGCTGCCGATCTCGTCGATGACCCCGGCGGCGTGCAGCAGCCGCTCGGTCAGGGAGGTCTTACCGGCGTCGACGTGCGCCAGGATGCCCAAGTTCAGATACCGCACCGGAAACCGCGTCCTTCGCGTCGGCTGACATGACCAGGAGAGTGGGCACGTAAGCCAAGCGGCGCATGCGCGGTTCCTTCCGGACGGAGAACGGGACCCGACCAGTGCAACACCGCGTTGCGGTGTCGGCAACCGGATTACACGACACTGCGATAGTGCGTGGTGATCCGCTGCCGGTCATCGATGACGTGGAAGGCCAGCGACGGCGGCTGGTCCAGGTGGACCGGCCGCTCCCCCTCCCAGGGCAGCGGCACCGTGGAGACCACTCCCGGCGCGACCAGCAGCGGCAGGCCGGCGAAGCGGGTGGCGGCGGCGGTGTGCGCGTGCCCGGCCAGGAAGGCGACGACGTTCGGACGCCCGGCGACGGTCTCGGCCAGCCGGTCCTCGGCGAACTGCCGGATCCGGTCCACGAACGGCGCGTGCAGCTCGACCGGCGGATGGTGGAAGCCGATCACGAAGGGGACGCCGTCCGGTGTCGCGTCCAGCTCGGCGGTCAGCCACTCCAGCGTCGCGTCGGCGAGGTACCCGTCGTCCCGGCGGGGGATCGAGGAGTCGCAGAGGGCGACGACGAACCGGTCGGTGCGGTGCACCTGGTCGATCGGCCCGGTCGCGGCCGGGACGCCGAGCAGCGTGCGCCGGAACGCCTCGCGGTCGTCGTGGTTCCCGGGGCAGACCAGCAGCGGGTGGCGGGTGGCCGTGGCTTCGCGGACGGCCTCGTACTCGCTGTCCAGGCCGTGGTCGGCGACGTCCCCGGTCAGCACGACCAGGTCCAGGTCGGCCGGTAGGGCGTCGAGATGGTCGAAGACGCGGCGGGTGCGCTCGGCGGCGCGGGGTCCGGCGTCGATGTGGATGTCGCTGACGTGCGCGATGACGACTGGCATGCTCCGAGCGTAGGCAGCGACCGGTCCACGGTTAAGCTCCACTTCCATGGCGAAAGCTTGGACCGGTTCGCGCCTCGACCTGCATCTCGACCTGCACCCAGACCTGCACCCAGACCTGCACCCAGACCTGCACCGCGGCATCGGCGCCGCCGGGCCCGCGAAGCGCCGCGCCGCGCTGGAGGCCGCGCTGCGCGAGGCGATCCGCGACGGCAGCCTGCGCCCCGGCGTGCCGCTGCCGTCCAGCCGCGGCCTGGCCGAGCAGCTCGGGCTCTCGCGCGGCACGGTGACCTCCGCCTACGGCCAGCTCGTCGACGAGGGCTTCCTCACCGCGCGGCCCGGCTCCGGTACCGCGGTCGCCGACGTGCGCGACCCGAAGCCGCCGGCCGCCTCGCCGCACCGGTTCGCGGCCCCGCGGCCGGAGCACGACCTGCGGCCGGGGAGCCCGGATCTGGCGGCGTTCCCGCTGCGCGGCTGGACCGCCGCGACCCGGCGGGTGCTCGCGGCGGCCCGCCCGGAGCTGTTCGGCGCCGGGGATCCGCAGGGCCGGTACGAGCTGAGGGCCGCGCTGGCCGACTATCTCGGCCGGACCCGCGGCGTGCAGACCTCGGCCGACCGGGTGGTCATCACCAGCGGCTACCACCAGAGCGTGCAGCTGGTCGCGCGGGTGCTGCGGTCGCAGGGGGCGACGACGGTGGCGTGGGAGGATCCGGGGCACGCGGTCTTCCGGGAGCTGGTCGCCGGGACCGGCCTGAAGGTACGGCCGCTGCCGGTGGACGAAGGCGGCGCGGTGGTTGACGCGCTGACCGACGAGTCCGCCGTGTTCCTCACGCCGGCGCATCAGTATCCGACCGGCGTACCGCTGGATCCCGCGCGGCGTCGGGCGGTCGTCGAATGGGCCCGGGCCGCCGGGGCGCTGGTCGTCGAGGACGACTACGACGGCGAGTTCCGCTACGACCGGCGTCCGGTCGGCGCGATGCAGCCGGTCGCGACGTGCGAGGTCGTCTACTGCGGGTCGGTCTCCAAGACGCTCGGCCCGGGGCTGTGCCTGGGCTGGCTGGCGCTGCCGTCGCGACTGGTCGAGGACTTCGTGCGGGCGAAGCTGGAGACGGAGCCCTTCGGCGAGAGCGTCGGGCAGGCGGTGCTCGCCGACTTCGTGTCCTCCCATGCCTATGACCGGCACGTCCGCGCCTCCAGGCTCCGCTATGGCCGGCGCCGGGAGCGATTGATGGAGGTGCTCGAAGAGTTCCCGAGGCTGACTGCGCACGGCGTCCCCGCCGGTCTGCATGTCCTGGTGACGCTGCCCGCCGACGGACCGGGGGAGAGCGAGATCCGGGCCGAGGGCGAGGCGCGAGGCTTGGCGGTCCGCGGTTTGGCCGAGCTGTATCAGAACCTGGACGAAGCCGGACAAGGGCTGCTCATCGGCTATGCCGGTCCGGCGGAACGCGCGTTCCCGGCGGCGCTCGAAGCGCTCGCCGGGACTCTTCGCGCGGTGGGTCTCTAGTGGTGGGCCTCTAGCGGGCTGCTAGCCGACCGTGGTCCGGGTCTTCTTCACGCACCACCACGCGACCGCCAGCGCGATCACGAACAGCCCGAGGTTCATGCCGTTCTCGATCAGGTGGAAGGTGCCCATCCGGGAGGCCGGCTGGAACTTGTCCAGGGTGCCGATGATGCCGTGCTGGTGCAGACAGGCGTTCATGTCGTCGGCGGTGCCGCACCAGCTGTCCATCGCTTGCTGAGGTGTGTGGGTCCCCCCGTGGGTGTCCAGGAAGGAGGCGTTCGAGTTGAGGCTCATGTCGTTCACCGCCGTGGACAGGGGGCTCCCTCCGCCTTTGCTGAGGTCGAACGGCTTGATCAGCGTCACCGGCTTCATGAACCGCGGCCGTAGCTGGACCATCCCCACCATGCGCACGATCCACAGCCCGCCGACCACCGCGATCGCCACCAGCACCCGCCGGGTCGCCGCTCCCGCCGCGATGCCGACCGCCAGCCAGGCCAGGCCCAAAGTGAGCGGCAGCCAGCCGCCGGCCTGGAACTGCGTGCCGTCGAAGAGGCTCGCGCCGGTGTAGACGTGGTACTCGTGCGCCAGGTGGATCGACGCGCCGGCCAGGACCGTGCCCATCGCCCCGACCAGCACGACCATCACCGTGGTCTTGCCGGTCAGCCACCGGAGCCGGCTGACGTCCTGCGACCAGGCCAGCGGCAGCGTGCGCTGCTCGAACTCGCGGGCCAGCAGCGGGACGCCCCAGAACACGGCGACCAGCACCGGGAGGAAGACGACCGAGTTCATCAGATAGCTGGCGTGCGAGGGCACGCTGTCGGTCTTGGTCCCCTGACAGCCCTTGGCTGAGGCGGTGGCGCACTTGGCAGCCAGGGAACCGAGGTCAGAGGCGGTCATCAGCATCAGGACGGCCAGCACCGCGGTGATCACCGCGCTGACCACGATCGGCCAGCGGTGCTGGCGCCAGGTCAGCCAGATCAGGCCCTTCACAGCTCCTCCCCGAGGCTGCGGTTCGGCTTCAGATAGGCGAGCACCAGGTCCTCCAGCGTCACCGGCTGGGCCTTCCACGGCTCGGCGACCGGGGTGTCCGGGCCGAGCAGGGTGCGGACGACAAACGTCGACTGCCGTTCGGTGTGCTGCGTCTGCACGATCTCGCCCTCGATCGGCGGGGCGTCGGCGCGCGGGCCGGTGAGCCGCGCGTGCTGGGCCAGCAGCTCCTCGATGTCGCCGTCGAGCTTGCCGTGGCCGTGGCTGAGCAGCAGCAGGTGGTCGCCGACCCCGGCCAGCTCGGCCACCACGTGGGTGGACAGCACGACCGTCATGTCGCTGTCGGCCACCTCGGCCAGCAGCTCGCCGGTGACGTCGCGGCGCGCCACCGGGTCCAGGTTGGCCAGCGGCTCGTCCAGCAGCAGGACCGAGGGCCGCGCGCCGAGCGCCACGGCCATCGCGACCTGCGTCTGCTGGCCGCCGGAGAGCTTGCCGCAGGGCCGGTCCAACGGGATCTCGAAGCGGCCCAGCCAGTTCAGCGCGCGCTGCTGGTCCCAGGCGCGGTTCAGGTGCCGGCCGAAGGAGAGCATCTCGGCGACCTTGAACGAGCGGTAGAGCGGCTTCTCCTGGGACAACAGCACCACGCGGCCGTCCACCCGGATCTCGCCCTCGGTGGCCGGCAGGATCCCGGCGGCCATCGACATCAGCGTCGACTTGCCGGCGCCGTTCGCGCCGACCAGCGCGATGACCTTGTTGGCCGGCAGTGCGACGGTGAAGTCCTTGAGGGCCCACAAGCTGCGGTAACGCTTGCCGAGGCCGTTCGTCTGTATAGCGAACTCGGTCATCTCGCGGATCCGAGCTCTGATCCGTGCCCGGCCGCGCGCTGCTCAGCCGTCAACTCCCCCGGCGGCTCCGCGAGCACCGAGGTCATCAGGGCCCGCAGGTCGTCGTCCTCCAGGCCGGCGTCGCGGGCGTCGCCCACCCAGCCGGTCAGGCGGTCGCGCAGCTCGCCCATCACGGCCGGGTCGGCAGAGCCGCCGAGGGTGCCCGACACATAGGTGCCGGCGCCCTGCCGCGCCTCGACCAGTCCCGACAGCTCCAGCTCGCGGTAGGCCTTCAGGACGGTCGCGGCGTTGACGGCGCAGGAGGTGACGACCTCCCGCACCGTGGGCAGCTTGTCGCCGGGGTGCAGCAGCCCCAGCCGCAAGGCCTCGCGGACTTGTTGCACGAGCTGCGCGTAGGCCGGGACGCTGCCGGCCCGGTCGACATGAAAATCGATCACGAAAAGACTCCCGTCGCAGGATCGGACGAGAGAATTGTTACGGTTAACTAGAACACTAGTCAACCGTTACGCGGTCACCGCAGCGTGGAGATGTCGATGACGAACCGATACCGCACGTCAGAGGCGAGCACCCGCTCGTACGCCGCGTTGACGTAGTCGGCCGCGATCACCTCGATCTCGGCGCCGATCCCGTGCTCGCCGCAGAAGTCGAGCATCTCCTGGGTCTCGGCGATCCCGCCGATCAGCGAGCCGGTCAGGACCCGCTGCCGGTTCAGCAGCCGCAGGTGCAGGCCGCTCTCCTCCGGCGCCGCGCCGACGTTGATCATCACTCCGCCGCCGACGGCCAGCATCGAGATGTAGGAGTCCATCGGGAGCGGCGCGCTGACCGTGCTCAGGATCAGGTCGAAGCTGCCGGCCAGTTCCTCGAACGTGGCCGGGTCGGACGTCGCGCGGTAGTCGCTCGCCCCCAGGGCCAGGCCCGCATCCTTCTTGGACAGAGTCTGGGACAGGACGGTCACCTCGGCGCCGAGCGCGCGGGCGATCTTCACCGCGACGTGGCCGAGCCCGCCGAGGCCGACCACCGCGACCTTCTTGCCGGGGCCGGCGCCCCAGCGGCGCAGCGGCGCGTAGGTCGTGATGCCGGCGCACAGCAGCGGCGCGGCGGTGTCCAGCGGCAGCGCGTCCGGGATGCGCACCACGAAGCGGTCGGTCACCACGATCTGCGTGGAGTAGCCGCCCTGGGTGACGGTGCCGTCCACGTCGGTGTCGCCGTAGGTCCAGACCGCCTTGACCGAGCAGAACTGCTCCTGGCCGCGTTCGCACTCCTTGCAGGTCCCGCAGGAGTTCACCAGGCAGCCGACGCCGACCCGGTCGCCGACCGCGAACCGTGTCACCTCGGCGCCGACCTCGGAGACCACGCCGGTGATCTCGTGGCCCGGCGCCAGCGGGTAGGGGCACGCGCCCCAGTCCCCGCGGACCTCGTGGATGTCGGAGTGGCAGATACCGGTGTAATGGATGTCGATCCGCACATCTCGGGGTCCGACCTCGCGGCGCTCGATGGTGATCGGCTGGAGCGGGGCGGTCGCGGAGATGGCGCCGAAGGCGTTCACTGTGGGCACTCGATCATCAAACCCCCTGATCAACGGCTCGCGCCAATCACGGGACCGGCGAGGGCCGGCCGCACCGGCGCCGAGCTGGTGGAAAGTGGTCACGCGGGATGACCGATACCAAGCTCCTTACGCGCGGCAGCGGTTAGCATCGCCGTGTCGGGAGTGAGAGGTGGGGCGATGCGCGGGCGTGTAGTGGTCGTGGCGGCGGTTCTGGCCGTCGCGGGGTGTTCCAGCGGCGGCGGGTCGAAGCCGGATGCGGCGCAGGCCGGCGGTTCGACCGCGGCGAGTTCGTCCATGCCGAGTTCGTCCGCGCCGAGTTCGCCGGCGGCGGATTCGCCGGCGACGACGCCCGACCCGACGGCCGGCTCCTCGTCGTCCGCCTCGCATTCGCCCTCGCCCTCGCCGTCGCCGTCGGCCGGCAGCAAGTCCAGCTCGCCGAGCCAGGCCCAGGCCCCGGCCCCGGCCCCGGCCGCGGCCAAGGCCGGAGCCCCGCCGCCGACCGGTGTGAAGTGGGACTACCAGATCGGCGGCGCCTACGCCCCGCCGGCCGGCGTCCGTATCGTCTCCCGCGACAGCTCGGCCTCGTCGGCGCCGGGGCTCTACAACATCTGCTACATCAACGCCTTCCAGGCGCAGCCGGACGCCACCGGCTGGTGGCAGAGCAACCACCCCGACCTGTTGCTGAAGACCTCGTCGGGCGCGCCGGTGATCGACCAGAACTGGAACGAGCAGCTGCTCGACGTCTCCACCGACGCCAAGCGCACGGCGCTCGCGCAGATCGAGGGCGGCTGGATCGCCTCCTGCGCGGCAAAGGGATTCCAGGCCATCGAGGCCGACAACCTCGATTCCTACTCCCGTTCCCAGGGCACGCTCACCGCCGACGACGACGTCGCGATGGCCACCCAGCTGGCACGGCTGGCCCACGCCAAGGGGCTGGCGATCGCGCAGAAGAACACCACGGAGTTCCTGCCGCGCGCCCATCAGATCGGTTTCGACTTCGCCGTCTCCGAGCAGTGCGGGAAGTACGGCGAGTGCGGCGGCTACGCGAGCACGTACGCCGACCACGTGGTGGACGTCGAGTACGACGACTCGGGATTCGCCGCCGCCTGCCGCGACTACGGCGGGAAGATCGCGATCGTGCTGCGCGATCAGGACGTGAGCCCGGCCGGCGGCTCCTCCTACGTCTACAAGACCTGCTGACGCTGACGCTGACGACGCTGACGACGCCGATGACGCTGACGCTGTCGGGAGCCGCCGGCCGGGCCGGCTTTCCTCACCACTGGCCGGGCTGATAGCTCCCGGCGGGGGTGCGGGCGATCACGTTCAACCGGTTGTAGGCGTTGATCAGGGCGATCGTCGACACCAGGCCGGCCAGCTGCTCCTCGTCGAAGTGCTTGGCGGCGTTCTCCCAGACCGCGTCCGGGATCCCGCCGGCCGCGTCGGCGATGCGGGTGCCCTCCTCGGCCAGCTCCAGCGCCGCGCGCTCGGCGTCGGTGAACACCGTGGCCTCGCGCCAGGCCGCCACCAGGTTCAGGCGCTCGGGCTGGTCGCCGGCGTGGACGGCGTCCTTGTAGTGCATGTCGGTGCACATGCCGCAGCCGTTGATCTGGCTGGCCCGCAGCAGGACCAGCTGCGTCGTGGCGTAGGGGACGCCCGAACCCTCGGCGGCCTTGCCCGCCGAGTTGATGTACTTGCTGAACTTCTGGCCGGTGGTGGTGCCGTAGTAGTTGAAGCGGGCTTCCATGGCGTGCTCCTCGGGTCTTGGCTATCGCGTTCGCGTTCGCGTTCGTTAGGTAGACCCGTGGAACGGAGGAGATGTGACAGCCTCAGAGACCGGCCTCGTCGCGGTACTCCTCCAGCCGCCGGACGAGCTCTTCAGGCCGCGCGAGCGGGAGCAGGTGGCCGCCGGCCATCTCGTCCGGGGCGAAACCGAACCGCTCCTGGACGGTGCGGCGCTGGAAGTCCAGGGGGAAGAAGCGGTCGTCCCGGCCGGCCAGGAAACGGATGGGGAGGTCTGCCGGCAGCGCCGGCATCGGCGGCGGCCCGAAAGGCCGGTCGCTCTGGCCGACCTCGCCGTGCTCCCAGGCTTCGGCCACCACCTCCGCCGGGACGTTGTGGAAGAAGACCACCTTCAGATCGGCGTCCTGCGGGATCCCGAGGCGGGCATCGCTGTCCTGCTTGGCCTGGCGCCAGTCGGTCGCCTCCCACCACTGTCCGGCCGTCTCGCCCTCCTTCGGGGCCATCGCCGAGAGGAAGACCAGGAGCTTCACCGGGATCCGGTGAGTGAGCACGGTTCCGGTGAAACTCCCCATGGACTGCGCGACGACGATGATGTCGCTGTCGTCGGCGTGGTCGCCGAGTACCGCTACGGCCGCGTCGGCGTATTCCTCGATCCCCGCCTCGGGATCGGCGACGGGCAGGTCGGGGGTGACGACGTGGTGTCCGGCCGCGCGCAGCAGCGGGACGACGCGGTGCCAAAGCCAGGAGTCCGAAGACGCTCCGTGGATCAGGAGGTAGGTAGCCACGGTTCCTACGCTAGCTGCGCCTCACCCACTTTTTCGTAGCCGAAGCCGTCGGGTCGGGCCATCACCTCGTCGAGGCCGCGGAAGGCTCCGATGCCGGTCGGGGGCATGTCGCCGTACAAGCACTGATACGAGCCGGCGCGCACCGACAGCATCTCGTGCCAGATCCCGACGGCTCCGTTGGAGCCGGTGATGCGCTCCGTGAAGCGGTCCTGCGCGGGGCGGTGCGTACGGTTCTCGTCATGGGAGAACGCGCGGATGTCGCCCGCGCGGCGCCAGTACTGCACCACGGTTACCTGTCCGGGCCAGGGGCCCCACAGGATGCGGTAGCCCAGAAGCGCGCTGTCGGGGTCCGCGCTCAGTTCCTTGAGCATGCGCGGCATGGCGCGGAAGACCGGGAACCAGTGGTGCACGGCCCACCACTTGTTGATCCGCGCCCCGATCAGCAGCACCGCGATCGGCTCGGTGTTGTCGGCCATGAAGCGCCCGGACATCCGCTTGTGGTGGTTCGGTGCGCCGGGCACTGAGCGGGTCCAGTGCATGGGCATCGGGTTCTGGATCGGCATGGCGAGACCCCCATTGAGTGGTGGCTCCGGGTGGTGCGGGCAGCAAGGATAGTTGAACTATCCTTAGCGGTCAGGGTAGAACCCGGCGCGACGGCTGTCGAGACCCGGAGCGGGAGAGAACGTGCACCTGGCGGAGTTGAGTCGACGCAGCGGTGTGTCGGTCCCGAGCATCAAGTTCTACTTGCGCGAGGGGCTGCTGCCGGCCGGCGTTCCGCTGTCCGCGCGCAAGGCCGAGTACAGCGACGAGCACGTCCGGCGGCTCCGGCTGGTGCGGGCGATGCTGACCATCGGCAAGATGTCGGTCGCCCAGGTGCGCGACGTCCTGGCGGTCGCCGACGATCCGGCCTTCACCCGCCACGAGCGCCTCGGCATCGCGCAGTACATGCTGCCGCCGCACGCGGAGGCCCCTGCGGAGGACGCGGAGGAGCGGCCCGCGTGGGACGAGATGCGCACCTTGATCCGCGACGAACTGCGCGCCCTCGGCTGGCGCTTCGAGGACAAGGCGCCGGCGCTCGACATGCTGACGCAGTCCGTGGTGACGCTACGGGGCCTGGGCTACAAGGCGACGGTGGAGCACCTGCGCGGGTACGCGAAGGCGATTCACCCGATGGCCGAGACGGAGTACGCGACAATCGCCGAGTACGAGCAGATCGAGGAGGCTATCGAGGCGACGGTCGCCTACACGGTGCTGGTCGAACCGGTGCTTTTGGCGCTGCGGCGGTTGGCGCACGAGGATGTCTCGTCGCGGCTGCACTATGGCGATCGCGAGGCCTGATCGCCGTCGAGAAGGCGGGAGCGTCAGTGCTCGGCCAGGGCCTCGCGCACGCCGGGCGCGATCTCCTGCGCCCACAAAGCCGACGCGCGCTCGATCGGCACATCGCCGACCGGGAAGTACGTGAAGCCGCCCGCACCGTGCTCCAGCACCGCGCCGGTCAGCTCGCTCACCCACTGCTCCACCGAGCCGCCGAGCCAGCGGCCCTCCGCGTCGCGGGTCGCGGCCAGCGGCGTGGGGCTGATCCGGCCGGGGAGGTTGTAGACCGTGGCGACGGCCCGCGGATCGCGGCCGGCGGCGCGCGCCGCCTCGTCGATGATCGGCCGGGACTCGCGGTAGCGGGTGCTCAGCCAGTCGGCGGCGTGGCCGGGGATCCAGCCGTCGGCCTGCCGGCCGGTGACGGCCAGGGACTTCGCGCCGACCGAGCCGGTCCAGATCGGCGGGGCCGCGACCGGGGCCGGGTCGACGCGGTCCAGGCGGTAGAACTCGCCGTCGAAGCTGACCGGGTCGCCGCCGCCGGTCAGGGACCTGATCAGGCCGAAGGCCTCCTCGAAGGCGCGGACGGCCTCGGCGCCGCTGAGGCGGGGGAAGCCCAGGCGGGCGATGTCGTCCCAGGAGCCGCCGGCCCCCAGGCCCAGCACCACGCGGCCGCCGGTCAGCGCGGACAGCGAGGTGACCGCGCGGGCCAGCATCGGGGCGGGCCGGGTCGGCAGGTTGCTGACGTTGACCATGCCGCTGATCCGCCGCGTGCGGCCCAGCGCGACGCCGACCAGCGAGTAGGCGTCGAGCATGCGGCCGACGTAGGGGTGGTCGGAGACCGAGAAGTGGTCCAGGCCGGCCTCATCGGCGACGGCGACGATCTCCATGGTCTGGTCGATGTCCCGGACCGCGTTCGACACCCCGATGCCGAACCTCGCCGTGTTCTCGGGCATGCTGTGCTCCGTCCCCTAAGTAGTTCGCTGTACGAACTTAGTCGTTCGTGTAGCGAACTTCAACCGCGGCGCACGCTTCGGGACAAGAAAAAGGGACGCGCCGCGCCGTTCGGGGGGTGCGGCGCGACGCGTCCAACGGGCACGGTGACGGCCTAAGCCCTCTCCCCTGTGCCTTGTAGAAAAGGCGCCAGGTGATCGGAATCCGTTACACCCCTATGATCACCAGCCATGATCCTGGACCCGCAGGTTCTCGAAGCCGCGCTCAGCCGCTTCGAGGCCGAGTACATCGACCCCGACAAGGCGGCCCGCGCCGCCGCCGAGATCCGGCGTGCCGCGGCCGCTGGCGAATACGCGGACCTGGACGGTGCCGCGGCCTGCGCGGCCGTCACCAAGGTGTTTGCCGACGTCTGTCAGGACAAGCATCTGCGGCTCATATGGAGCCAGGAGCCCGAGCCGCTGGAGGAGGACGACGAGGAGGCCGGCGCGGCCATGTTCGCCGCGCTGTGCCGGGAGCACAACGACGGGGTCCGCAAGGTCGAGATCCTGGACGGCGGCATCGGCTATCTCGACCTCACGCTGATCCCCACGGCTGAGATCGGCGGCGCCACCATCGATGCCGCGATGCGGCTGGTCGCTGGTACCAAGGCGCTGATCATCGACCTGCGGACCACCATCGGCGGGTCCACTGACGGCGTGCAGCTGTGGTGCAGCCATCTGTTGGCCGGCGCCGACATCCTGCTCACCACCTCGCACTCCCGGGTAAAGGGCAGCCGTCAGTACTGGACGCTGGGCCACCTCGACGGGCCGCGCTACCTCGACCGTCCCGTCTTCGTCCTGACCGGCGCCCGCACCTTCTCCGGCGGCGAGGATCTGGCGTACACCCTCCAGGGCCTGAAGCGGGCCACGCTGATCGGGGCGACCACCCGCGGCGGCGCGCACCCCACGGACTGGTACCAGCTCACCGAGCACGTGACCGTGACCGTCCCGAACTGCCGCTCGGAGAGCCCGGTCACCGGGACGGACTGGGAGGGGGCCGGCGTCGTCCCGGACATCGCGGTAGCCGAGGACGAGGCGCTCGCCACGGCGATCGAGCACGCCCGGCTGTCGATCGGCGCCGGTGCGGATCGTCCCTAGGAGTGAGAGGGTCGAAAACCGGCCCGCTACGAAGGGAACGCGGATGGCGAAGTACATGCTCCTCATCTACGGCGACGAGCAGCGCTGGGAGAACCTGTCCCCGGTGGAGCAGGCTGAGATCGACGCCGGCCACGTCGCCTTCCAGAAGCGGGCCGGCGACCGGATCCTGGCCTCGGGCCAACTGGAGCCGTCCTCGACGGCCACCACGGTGCGCGCCGGCGACGGCGACGCGCCGGCGGTGACCGACGGCCCCTTCCTGGAGACCAAGGAGGTCGTCGGCGGCTTCTACCTGGTGGAGGCCGCCGATCTGGACGAGGCGGTGGCGCTGAGCCGGGAGCTGGCCGAGGTCCGGCACGACCACTCCGGCGTCGAGATCACGCCGCTGGTCCAGCACGGCTGAGGGGTGGTGCGGCGGTGAGCGGATCCTGCGAGTCGGGCGGGTCTGGCCTGTCCGGCGAGGCCGGCGAGGCCGTCGCGGCCGCTCACCGCGCCCACTGGGCCGGCGTCCTGGCCGCGACGGTCCGCATCACGCGCGACCTGGACACCGCCGAGGAGTGTGTGCAGGACGCCTACGCCCAAGCCCTGCGGACGTGGCCCTCGGCGGGCATCCCGGACCACCCGGGCGCCTGGCTGCGCACCGTGGCCGGGAACCGGGCCCGCGACCTGCTGCGGCGCGAATCGGTGTGGCGGCGCGCGATGCCGCTGCTGGTCGAGGAGGCCACCGCCACCGCCCCCGACCCGCAGGACGCGGCCGAACCCCCGGCCGTGGCCGACGACACGCTGCGCCTGGTCTTCACCTGCTGCCATCCCGCGCTCTCCCGGGAAGCCCGCGTCGCCCTGACGCTGCGCCTGGTCTGCGGCCTGTCCACGGCCGAGGTGGCCCGTGCCTTCCTGGTCCAGGAGAGCACCATGGCCGCGCGGATCACCCGGGCCAAGAAGAAGATCGCGGCGGCGCGCATCCCCTACCGCGTGCCGACGGCCGCCGATCTGCCCGAGCGCCTCGCGGCGGTCTGCGACGTCGTCCACCTCGTGTTCACCACCGGCAGCAACGCCCCGGTCGGCGAGCGGCTGATCCGCGAGGACCTGGTCGCCTCGGCGATCGGCCTGGCCCGCACCCTGCACCGGCTGCTGCCGGTCGCCGAGCCCGCCGGGCTGCTGGCGCTGCTGCTCCTGATCGACGCCCGGCGCGCGACCCGCACCGCCGACACCGGCGTTCCCGTGCTCCTGGAAGACCAGGACCGCTCCCTGTGGGATCGCGCACTGATCGCCGAGGGCACGGACCTGCTGACCGAGGCTCTTCGCGGCGGTCCGCCGACCCGGTACGCGGTCCAGGCCGCGATCGCCGCCGTCCATGCCGAAGCACCGACTTTCGAAGCCACGGACTGGACGGAGATCGTCGCGCTCTACGACGTCCTGCTCGGCCTGTGGCCTTCGCCGGTCGTCGAGCTCAACCGGGCGGTGGCCATCGGAATGCGGGACGGTCCGCGGGCCGGCCTCGTCGCCCTCGACGCCCTGGCTGCCGACGCCGCCCTGGCGACCTACCGCTATCTGAGCGCCGCTCGCGCCGACTTCCTCAGGAGGCTGGGACAGTGGCCGGAAGCCGCTACCGCATATGAGGAAGCCCTGCTGCTCACCGACAACGAACCAGAACGTGCCTACCTCGCTATGCGCTTGGCCACCATCTCGTTCAAGCGGACCCAGGCAGGCGAGTAGTCGTTGACGTAGGCCGCGAAGAGCTTCTGCTCCTCGGGGGACAGCACCTTCTCCATCCGCAGTTCGTCGGCGTGGTCCCCGGCTTCGGCCAACTGCTTGCGGAACCGTTCGGCCATGGTGTCGGCCAACGCGTCCAGGCGCGGATCGTCGACCTTCCAGTCGTGGGCCTGGTCGTAGGTCACATAGAAGGCCCGGTATTCGGGGTCCTCCAAGTCGGCCCGCTTCTGCGCCACCCAGCGCGGCGCCAGCCGCGGGTAGGACGCGGCCAGCATCATCCAGCCGTCGCGTTCCATCAGGACCCCGCGATCGCTGACCCCGGCGGCCCGCAGCTCCTCGATGTAGTCGGCGATCTCCGGCGGGAGGAACAGGCGCTCGCCGGAGGCCAGCTGCGCCACCCGGCGGCGCCGTTCCTTCAGCTCGCGGATCTGGTCCTGCATCGAGCGGTCGATCTCAGTGATAGCGGTGCCGAACTGCTCGGTGTCGGCGGCCAGCAGCTCCTCGATCCGGGCCAGCGGGACCCCGGCCTCGGCCAGGGTCTTGATGCGGATCAGGTCGATCACGGCCTGGGCGTCGTACCGCCGGTAGCCCGAGTGGTCGCGGTCCGGTTCGGGGAGCAGGCCGCGCTGGTGGTAGTGCCGCACGGCCCGTACTGTCACCCCGACGTAGTCCGCGAGCTGGCTGATGGTGAGCATCAGCATCAGTGTGCCCGAGGCTTCCGGAACGACGCCACGGCCCAGGCGTATCCGCCGGCCGCGATCACCGCGCACCACACCAGGGACACCGCCGCGTTGTGCCCGATCGGCGCGCCGGTGAGCAGGCCGCGCACGGTCTCGATGGCCGGGGTGAACGGCTGGTACTCGGCGAACTGGCGCACCCCGAAGGGCATGGACGCGGCCGGCGCGAAGGCGGAGCCGATGAAGGGCAGGAACACGATCAGCATCGGCGCGTTGCTGGCCGCCTCCGGCGTCGGGGACACCAGGCCCATGGCCACCGCCAGCCACGTCAGCGCGATGCTCAGGACCAGCAGCAGCCCGCAGGCCGCGACCCACTCGAGAGCCGAGGCGTGGGGCCGGAAGCCCAGCAGCACCGCCGCGAGGATCACCGATCCGGTCGAGATCACCGTGGTGACGACGCTGTTGACGACGTGCGCGGCCAGGATCGCGACCCGCGATATCGGCATGGTCCGGAACCGGTCGACGATCCCCTCGGTCATGTCCACGCAGACCGCGACCGCGGTGGCCATGCTGCCGGAGGCGACGGCCGTGATGATGATGCCCGGCGCGATGTAGCCGATGTAGCCGCCGGAGTGGGCTCCGGCCGCCAGGCCCTTGCCCAGCGTCCTGCCGAGGACGCCGACGAACAGCAGCAGCATGATGACCGGTCCGAACACCGAGCCGAGCGTCATCGAGGGATACCGGACCGTGTGGCGCAGATTGCGGCGCAGCAGGGTGAAGGTGTCGGTGGGGGTGTGGTTCTTGGCGGTCATGGCAGAGTCCTTAGCGGCCGGAGGTCAGGGTGAGGAACACGTCGTCGAGGTCCGGCGTGTGCACGGACAGCTCTTCGGCGGAAAGGCCCGCGGACGTCAGGAGATCCAGGACCGTACGCAGGGAGTCGAAGCCGCCGCCGGTGGCGACCTGGAGGGTGAGCGCGTCCTCGTCGACCGAGTCCGTGCCGAGCGTCCGTGCTGCTTCGGCGAGGCGGTCGGCGTCTGCGAAGCGCAGGGTGATGTGCCCGCCGGGAATCAGCCGCTTCAGTTCCGCGGCCGTCCCCTCGGCGACGATGCGGCCGCCGTCCAGCACGGCGATCCGGTCGGCCAGCTGGTCGGCCTCCTCGAGGTACTGCGTGGTCAGCAGGATGGTGACGCCGTCGGCGACCAGCTCGCGCACGATGGCCCACAGCTCGCGGCGGCTGCGCGGGTCCAGACCGGTGGTCGGTTCGTCGAGGAAGATCACCTTCGGGTCGCCGACCAGCGTCATCGCCAGGTCCAGCCGCCGGCGCATGCCGCCGGAGTACGTGGACAGCGGCTTGTCGCCGACCTCGGTCAGCCCGAAGCGCTCGAGCAGTCCGGCCGCGCGGGCCCGCCCGGCGCGGCGGCCGAGCCGGTACAGGTCGGCCATCAGGATCAGGTTCTCGCGCGCGGTCAGCAGGTTGTCGACCGCGGAGAACTGGCCGGTCACCCCGATCACCGAGCGCACCGCCTCCGGGGCCTCGGCCAGGTCGTGGCCGGCGATCGAGATCCGCCCCGCCTCGGCGGCGATCAGGCTGGACAGGATGCGCACCGTCGTGGTCTTGCCGGCGCCGTTCGGGCCGAGCAGGGCGAAGACCGTCCCGGCCGGGACGCTGAGGTCCACGCCGGCCAGGACGGTCTTGTCGCCGAAGGATTTGCGCAGGCCGGAGACGCTGATCGCGGGGGATGTGGCTGTCGTCGTCGTCATGACAGCCATGCTGGAAGGTTGACCCTGCGTCAAGGTCAAGCGGAGCTTCTCAGCCCGCCGGCGCTCACTCCTCCAGGACCGCGAACGCCCCCGGTTCGTACTCGCCGCCCAGCATGTTCGGGATGAGCGACATCCGGTTGGTCGCGTTCATCATCGCGATCAGGCAGATCAGGGTGCCGAGCTGGTCGTCGTCGAACCGCGCGCGGGCCGCGGCCCAGGTCGCGTCCGACACCGCCTCGCCGGGGGCGGTGATCCGGGTGCCCTCCTCGGCCAGGGCGAGGGCGGCGCGCTCGGTCTCGGTGAAGACCGTGCTGTGCCGCCAGGTCGCGACCATGTTCAGGCGCAGCGGCGTCTCGCCGGCGAGCGCGGCCTCCTTGGTGTGGATGTCGACGCACCAGCCGCAGCCGTTGAGCTGGCTGATCCGGAGCGAGACCAGGTCCTGGAGCGACTTGGGCAGCGCTGACTTCTCCATGACCTGGGACGTGGCGTAGAAGCGTTTGGCGAGCTTCGTGGCCGTCGGGCTGTCGAAGAGGTTGAATCGGGTTTCCATGGTCACCAGATGCCGGCCGCCCGAGCCCTGTGACGGTCTCCGAATGTGACGTGGGTCACTCGGTGGGGACGTCACAGAAACGCGGTCTGCGGAGTCCCGTGTAAAAGCGCTAGTAAGCGAGCAGATTGGTGCCGTCCATGAGCGAGTCCGCGACCGAGACCTTCATCACCCACCGCAACCTGCTGTTCACGGTCGCCTACGAGATGCTCGGCTCGGCCGCCGACGCCGAGGACGTGCTGCAGGAGACCTGGCTGCGCTGGACCACCGTCGACGTGGATACGGTGCGCGACCGCCGGGCGTACCTGGTGCGGATCACCACCCGGCAGGCGCTGACCCAGCTGCGTAGCCTCGGGCGGCGCAAGGAGTCCTACGTCGGGCCGTGGCTGCCCGAGCCGCTGCTGACCACGCCGGACGTGGCCGAGGACGTGGAGCTGGCGGACAGCGTCTCGATGGCGATGCTGCTGGTGATGGAGACGCTGACGCCGGCCGAGCGCGCGGTGTTCGTGCTGCGCGAGGTGTTCGGCCTGGAGTACGACGAGATCGCCGAGGCGGTGGACAAGAGCCAGGCCGCGGTCCGGCAGATCGCGCACCGCGCCCGCAACCACGTCGCGGCGCGCCGGCCGCGCGGGGTCACCTCCACGGCCGACGCCCGTGGCGCCACCGAGGCGTTCCGGAAGGCGGTCACGACCGGCGATCTGCAGGGCCTGTTCGACCTGCTGGCCCCGGACGTGGTGTTCATCGGCGACGGCGGCGGCGTCGTGCAGGCCACGCCGTGGCCGCTGTACGGCGCCGAAGTGGTGTCCGCCTTCATGGCCGAGGGCCTGTCCCACCTGGCGGGCTTCGTCACCATGGAGACGGCGTACGTCAACGGCGGCCTGGGGGTGATCCTGCGGGTCGGCGGGGCGGTCGACACGATCGTGGCGATGCACACCGAGAACGGCCTGATCAAGGGCATCTACGTGGTCCGCAACCCGGAGAAGCTGTCGCGGTTCGAGGAGGAGACCGCGATGGCGCGCTGATTCCCTCCGGGGAATTGAGGCGCCGCGGCACCGCGGCGAGGATCGAGGGCATGGACATCGGTGTGCTGCTTCCGACCGGTCAGGCCCAGTGGGAACCCGGGGACGATCCGCGCGGCGTCGTGGCGCTGGCGCTGCGGGCCGAGCGGATCGGGTTCTCCTCGCTGTTCGTCAACGATTCGCTGATCAGCCCGAGGATCGAGGCGCTGACCATGCTCGCGGCGCTGGCCCCGGCGACGGACCGGGTGCGGCTGGGGACCGGCGCGCTGCTGCCGTTCATGCGGCGCCCGGTGCAGGCCGCGCAGTCGCTGGCCTCCATCGACGCGTTGTCCGGCGGCCGGCTGACCGTCGCGGTCGGCGCCGGGTTCCCCGGGCGGTTCGGGCGTCCCATGTACACGCTCTCCGAGCTGCCATGGGAGCGCCGTTTCCAGCGGTTGGACGAGACGGTCGCGCTGTGGCGCGCGCTGTGGGCGGGGGCGACGTCGTTCCAGGGCGAGCTCGTCCGCTTCGACGAGCTGCCCCCGGCCACGAAGCCCTTCCGGGCGTCGGGACCGCCGATCTGGCTCGGCGGCGCGACGCCGGCGGCCTTGGCCCGCACCGCCAAGCACTACGACGGCTGGCTGCCCTACCCGCCGGATCCCTCCGACTATCGCAGTGGTCTGGCCTCGATCCGTGAGACGGCGCTGCGGGAAGGCCGCCCGGCCGAGGCCGTCACCCCGGCGCTGTTCGTGACGGTCCGCGTCGACACCGACGAGGCGGCCGGCCGGGCCCAGCTCGACCGGTACTCCCGCGCCAACTACGGCATGCCGCTGGACGAGCTGCGGACCATCCAGGCGGTGGTCACCGGCACGGCCGACCAGGTGGCCGCGGGCCTGGGCGCCTACATCGCCGCCGGCGCGCGGCACCTGGTGCTGCGCCTCGGCGCGATCGGCTTGGCCGCGCAGGCCGAACAGCTCGACCGCGTCGCCGCCCTGATCGGTCCCCTGGCAGACTGCGCCGCATGGGACCCATCGAGCGCGGCGCCGGACCGGACCCCGGCCCTTCCGGCACCTCGGACCTGAACGCGCTGCTGATCCAGGGCGAGGACATGATCGAGCAGCTCGGGGCCGCGCACGCCAAGGCCTGGGGCCTGGGCACGGCCGACCGCTGGGACCTGGACCAGCGGACCGGGCTGATCACCTGGACGTTCCCGGACCGGACCGCGACCGCCCCGGCGCAGATCCTCGGCAGCTTCAACGCCGAGGCCGAATCGTGGCTGTGGGCCTGGGCGAACGACAGTGTCCTGCCGGAGATGAGCCGCGACGCGTGGGCGGTGCACGAGTGGGGCCGGGCGAACGGCCATCGTGCGCTCACCGAGCCCAAGGTGCACGGCGACGCCAGCACGGCCGGCGCCCTGGTCGCGCTGGCGGTGCGGATCACGCGGGCGACCGGCTACTACAAGGGCGGCGACGGCGGCGCCATCCCGATCATCACGTTCGGACCGGTGACGCTGACCTCGCACGACGGCGGGACGCGGACGGTCACGGTCGAGATCGGCTGAGGGTCGGCGCGTTCAGGCCTGCTCGATCAGGCCGGCGCATTCAGGCCCGCTCGATCAGGGCCTGCTCGATCCACGACTCGACGGCCTGCTCGGCAAGGCGGGCCCGCTCCCCGGCCGGCGCCCTCTTGATCAGGGTACTGGCTCGCTGTGCCTGGTCGGTACTGGGCAGCCAGCCGATCAGCGCGAGCGGCAGAACCAGGCGGCGCACCAGGAGTTCGTCCTCTGACGTGACCTGAGGCCGCCGCACCACCGAGCCGTTGACCCGGACGCCGTGCTCGTTGCCCGGCCGCGCGCCGGGACGGTCCGTTTCGACGGCGGCGTAACGGAATCCGTGCGCGAGATCGCACGCCGGGCAGCCGACAGGTCCCCGGCTCAAGCGCCCGCCGCACTCGGGACAGGTCAGGCGGTCGTAGGCGGCGTCGACGATCCGCCAGTCGTGCCGGTCGGGTTCGGCGGTCACCATCTCGGCGAGGGTCTTCTCCTGATCCTGGCCGGGATCGACGTCCCAGCGCCGCAGGAACGCGGACCATTCGCCTTCGACGATGTCGTCCACCAGCGCGCGGCAGGTATCGCAGGCGGGCGCGCCGCCGTACTCGTAGCCGCCGCACTCCGCACAGCGCCGCAGCGGTGCGCCGACCGCGGGTCTGTGTCTGCTCACGGGCCCGCAGCCTAATCGGCTCTAATTCGCTGGCCACGCTTCATCGGCCGGCGTTACGCTCACAGCGTCATCCGGGATGGGCCGATCACATCGGCGAACCGGGCCGCCGCGTCAAGGGCAGGCCGTTGTACACCAGCTGAGACGTTCGTCGCGTCGAGTAGGCGCCGCCAGACCGGCTTTCTAGCGCTGTAGCGCTGCCGGTCCTGTTGCCCGTGCCCTCGACAGGTCATCGACGTCCGGTTGCCTTTCCCCGGCATCCGAAGGTCGAGCCGATGCTTTCCGCGTTCGCGCGGGGCATCGACGTCTCAGTGATGATCTCTCAGCAGATCGGCCTTTCCTGGTGCACGAAAACACCTTCCTCGTGCGCGCCGCCACGCAATGGCGCGTACGCCCGACCGCCCTCCCGACCATCCGTCGCCGCTGCCGGGCCTGTTCCTCGAACGAGTACCGGACCCAGGGCAAGTTCCGGGTCAACGCGAACCACAAGCTGCTCGACGTCTGGCTGCTGGCGCTGTGCGCGCAGTGCGGCGAGACGATCAAGCTGACGGTGATGGAGCGGACCCATGTCCGCACCATCGACCCGGAGACGCTCAGCCGGTTCCATGCGAACGACGCCTCGCTCGCGGCCAGGCTGCTGACCGATCCCCAGCTGCCGCACCGCAACGACGTCGCCCTGGACTGGACCGACGCGTGGCGGCTGGACATGGATCCGGTGGACCTGCCGAAGGCGGACATTCTGGAGGTGCGCGTCGAGTTCACGCACCGCATCCCGCTGCGGGTGTCGACGGTCATCGCGACCGGGCTGGAACTGTCGGGATCCGAGGTCGCCCGGCACATCGCGACCGGAGCGATCACCTCCGAGGACAAGCTGACCGGTCGCCGGGCCAGTGATTTCGGCTTCGTCATGCGGTGGTAGCGAGACAGGACACCGCGGAAGCGGCCCGATCGGTGTCCCGATCGGGCCGCTTCCGTTCTCGCCGGCCGGTTCCAGCAAGCCGGTCCTAGTCGACCAGCTCCAGCACGGTCCCGGCGCCGACGGTCCGGCCGCCCTCGCGGATGGCGAACCCGAGGCCCGGCTCCATCGCGACGCCGTGGCCGAGCTCGACCGTCATCGTGACCCGGTTGCCGGGCAGCGCCACGCCGCCGGTGCCCAGGTCCACCACCCCGACCACGTCGGTGGTGCGGAAGTGGAACTGCGGACGGTAGCCCGCGCCGAAGCCGGTGTGCCGGCCGCCCTCGGCGGAGGAGAGCACGTACACCTCGGCCCGGAAGCGGCTGTGCGGCCGGATGCTGTGCGGAGCCGCCAGCACCTGGCCGCGCCGGATCTGCTCCCGGCGCACCCCGCGCAGCAACAGCGCCGCGTTGTCCCCGGCCTGCGCGGCCTCCATGGTCCGGCCGAAGGTCTCGATGCCGGTGACCACCGCGGTGAACGCCTCGCCCTGCCCGGTCACCTCGATCTGCGAGCCCAGGGCCAGGGTGCCGCGCTCGACCGCGCCGGTGACGACCGTCCCGCGGCCGGTGATGGTCAGCACGTTCTCCACCGGCATCAGGAACGGCGCCTCCAGGTCCCGCACCGGGTCCGGGACGGTGGTGTCCACCGCGGTCAGCAGGTCCAGGATCCGCTGCGTCCACACCGGGTCGCCCTCCAGCGCGCGCAGCCCGGACACCCGGACCACGGCCACGTCCTGGCCGGGGAAGCCCTGCGCGGTCAGCAGGTCCCTGATCTCCAGCTCCACCAGGTCCAGCAGCTCCTCGTCGTCGACCAGGTCGGCCTTGTTGAGCGCGACGACGATGTGCGGGACGCCGACCTGCCGGGCGAGCAGGATGTGCTCCCTGGTCTGCGGCATCGCGCCGTCCTGCGCCGAGACGACCAGGATCGCGCCGTCCACCTGCGCGGCACCGGTGATCATGTTCTTCACGTAGTCGGCGTGCCCGGGCATGTCGACGTGCGCGTAGTGCCGCAGCGTGGTCTCGTACTCGACGTGCGCGATGTTGATGGTGATGCCGCGGCTGATCTCCTCCGGGGCCCGGTCGATCCGGTCGAAGGCGACGTAGTGGTTGGCACCGCCGGCGCCGCCGGGGCTCTCGGCCAGGACCTTGGTGATCGCCGCGGTCAGCGTGGTCTTGCCGTGGTCGACGTGGCCCATCGTGCCGATGTTCAGGTGCGGCTTGGTGCGGGCGAACTGCTGCTTGGACATGGTGGATTCAGATCCCTGAAGCTGACGCGGGCGCGCGGCATCGGCGCGGGTTCCGCTGAAGGGGTCGGCTGAGTGACGGCCCTCATGCGCGCCTGCCGAGACGCGCGGGGCCGGAGAAACCGGAAGGGGAGCCACCCTCCCCGCTCGGTTTCCGCCAGAGGCGGGGAGGGTCAGCTTCGGACGCCGGTGAACACGGCTGCTGCTGCGAATGCCGCGACGACGGCAGCCGGAACCGGCAGGGCGATGCCTGCTGCGGTCGGCGCGAAGGTCGTCGGGGACATGCGTTCATGATGAACGCGGGTGCGCTGTTTGTATAAGGGTTTTCAAGCCTCGCGGCCGTCGTAGGTCTCGCGGTGGGCCAGCACGTCGTCCATGTGCCCCTCGGCCCAGTCCTTGATGCCGCGCACCATCGCGTGCAGCGACACGCCGAGGCCGGTCAGCTCGTAGGTGACGGTGACCGGCACGGTCGGCGTCGCGGTGCGCGTGATCAGGCCGTCGCGCTCCAGCGAGCGCAAGGTCTGGGTGAGCATCTTCTGGCTGACGCCGGCCAGCAGACGCGACAGCTCCGAGTAGCGCATCGGCCGCGGCTCGCCGGAGTTGCCCAGAGCGCACAGGATCAGCGTGACCCACTTGTCGGAGATCCGGTCGAGCAGTTTGCGGCTGGGGCACACCGCCAGGAACGCGTCGTACTCCGTCTTGGCCTGGGCCCGCTGCTGGGCCGCCGTCCTCGTGGCCATCGGTCGCTCCTCACACCCGTGGGTACCTTACGCACTTCTAAGTGCCTACTTCCCGATGGGAAGCTACCTGTCCACACTGAAGTGCTATGAGCACGCTATCTCCTTCGTTGCCCGGCGGAACCTGGTCCCTGGGCGATCTGACCGTTACCCGGTTCGGCTACGGCGCCATGCAGCTGGCCGGTCCCGGCGTCATGGGACCGCCCGCCGACCCGGACGGCGCACGCGCCGTCCTGCGCGAGGCCGTCGCCCTCGGCATCACGCACATCGACACCGCCGACGCCTACGGTCCGCACTTCACCAACCGGCTGATCCGCGAAGCGCTGCACCCCTATCCGGGCGCGCTGCACATCGTGACGAAGGTCGGCGCGACCCGCGACGCGAACGGCGGCTGGCCGCCGGCCCGGGAACCCGACGCGGTGCGCCGCGCCGTCCACGAGAACCTGGAGAACCTCGGCCTGGAAGCGCTCGACGTGGTCAACCTCAGGCTCGGCGACGCCACGGGACCGCAGCCCGGCTCGCTTGCCGAGCCCTTCGAGGCGCTGGCCGACCTTCAGCGGCAGGGCCTGATCCGGCACCTCGGCGTCAGCAACGCGACGAGCGAGCAGGTCGCCGAGGCCCGGGGGATCGCGCCGATCGTGTGCGTGCAGAACCTGTACAACCTCGCCTACCGGCAGGACGACGAGCTGATCGACGCGCTCGCCGCCGCCGGGATCGCCTACGTGCCCTTCTTCCCGCTCGGCGGGTTCAGCCCGTTGCAGTCCTCGGCCCTGTCGGCGGTCGCCACCCGCCTCGGCGCGACCCCGATGTCGATCGCGTTGGCCTGGTTGCTGCAACGGTCGCCGAACATCCTGCTGATCCCCGGTACGTCGTCGGTGGCGCATCTGCGCGAGAACGCCGCCGGCGCGGGACTCGTGCTTTCCGACGAGGACCTCGCCGAACTGGAGAAGATCGGCGGGTAGCCGGGACGCGATCGGCGCCTGCCGCCGGCCAGGTTCCGGGAGCCTTCCTCAGGACAGGCCGGCGCTGATCAACCAGATGTGCTCGCAGGTGTCCGAGGTGTTCTTCAAGCTCTCGCGGGACTCCTGCGAGGCGTGGTAGAAGTTCCGCTCGATCATCCAGCACAGGGCGCGCGCCATCGCCGAGGCCTGCTTCGGTCCGCCGCCGGGCGCCACTCCGGCGCGTTCCAGCACCGCGGTGATGGCCGCGATGAACAAGTCGGCGGTGCGGTTCCACAGGGTGCCGATCTCGGGAACGGTCAACGACAGGTCGATCGCGGTGCGCATGACCGGGCCGTGGTCGTTCCACAGCTCGACCGTGCGCCGCATCGCCGTCGCCACGGCCGCGCGCGGTTCGTCGGCCTCGGCCGTGGCGCGGGAGCGTTCCCACAGGTGCTCGACGGTGCGCGCGACGAGCGCGGTGACCACCTCCTGTTTGGAGCCGAAGTAGAAGTACAACGCGCCGCGGGTGATGCCGGCGCCCTGGGCGATGTCGTTGACGGTCATGGCGTCGTAGCCCTTGTCCGTCAGCAGTGCTTCGCAGGTGTCGAGGATGGCCCGCTCCCGCAGATCGCCCTTGCTCTCGGCGGCGCGCCGGCTCGATGTGTCGTGGCCGGGCATCAGAGCTGAGCACCCTCGGCGAAGTCGGTGGTGCGCGAGAGCGCCTCCCAGTCGCGGATGTCCGCGTCCACGGCCGCGCGCGCGGCCCCGACCAGGCGCAGCGCGTCCGAGCCGAGGAGCAGGTGCGACGGCGGCGCCTCGACCGAGGCGATGTGCACCACGGCCTCGCCGGCCTTGGCCGGGTTGCCCAGCTGGTTGCCGCTGGCCTTGCGGCGGGCGTCGCGGATGGGGCCGAACAGGTCGTCGTAGTCCTCGACGGTCCGGTCGGCGCGGGTCATGGAGCGGCCGGCCCAGTCGGTGCGGAAGGAGCCCGGCTCTATCGCGGTGACGTGGATCCCGAACTGTGCGACCTCTTTGCCCAGCGCCTCCAGGATGCCCTCGAGGGCGAACTTGCTGCCGCAGTAGGCGGACATCCCCGGTACCGCCATGAGTCCGCCCATGGAGGTGACGGCCATCAGGTGCCCGCGCCGGCGGCGGCGCATGGCGGGTAGCGCGGCGCGCAACGTGGCCACCGCCCCGAAGACGTTGACCTCGAACTGCCGCCGCACCTCGGCCAGCGGCGTCTCCTCGAAGGTCCCCTCCAGGCCGTAGCCGGCGTTCGCGATGACCACGTCCAGGGGCCCGACGGCCGTCTCGACCTCGTCGACCGTGCGCGCGACGGCGTTGTCGTCGGTCACGTCCAGGACGCGGCCGTGGGCCCGTCCGGGGGCGAGGGCTTCGAAGGCCCGCGAGTCCTCCTCGGAGCGCACGGTGCCGGCCACGGTGTGCCCGGCATCCAGGGCGGCCTGCGCGAACGCGCGGCCGAGGCCGCTGCTGACTCCGGTGATGAGCCACTTCTGCTGCATCGTTTCTCCCATCGACGAAAAAAAGTCTACATCATGTCGATTTTCGTCATCGCGGTGTCGATTTTCGGCGGGTTCGCAGAAGGGTGAGATGGCCTCGACCGAACGTATGATCACGTCGTCGCACGCTCGCGCTAGCCTCCCTGACATGCGTCGTCTTGGTTATCGTCGGGCTTCGAGACGGTGGCGGCCGATGGATCGCAGCCCGCGCACGTCGCCGTCGTCGGCGGAGGCTGGGACACCAGCCATGTCGCCGACAACCCGGCGGTGTCGCCGGACGGATCACGCATCGTCTTCGAGGATCAGACCGCCAACACCGTGTGGGTCTGCGACCTGGGCGGCCGGAACGCCCACGAACTCGTCGCCCCGGGGACCTCGGACGTCGGTGGCTCTCCCTTGCAGAACCTGACTCCAGTCCGCTCTGGGCGGACAACGGCACAGTGCTGTTCGCTCGCACCACGCACTCGTACGATCCCACGCACAATCCAGTCGTCATCCCGGCGACCACGATCATGTCGGTGAAGCTGGACGGCACCGGGCTGAAGACCTTTCTGAAGACCCCGACCACCGCCGACTATCCCGTCTCCAAGTCGGCCAACGGACTGCTCCTGTACGCGACGATCCACGGGCGTCTGCGGCCACGACCGCTACGCGACGGCCGCCAACCTCGCCGGCGCCTGGAACGAGGACGTACCGACCGCGACCCCCGTCGGCGTCGCCAGCGGAACGGCCTTCGCGGACAGCCTCACCGGCGGCGCGTACATGGCGCTCATGAACGGCCCGCTGTTGCTGACGGCCACATCTTCGGCGGACCCACCGCGATCTCGCCGGTCGTGGAGGCACGGCTGATCACGGACGCGAAGCGCTGAGCGCCGCCCGGCCGTTCCGCGGCCGGGCGTTCAACCCTGGGGTGGAGGCGTGGTTTCCACCCCCGTCCCACCTCAGGGTTGAAGAAACAGCAGGTCGTCGGCTTGCATAGTCGTAGTCATGACGACAACCGACTGGATCATCGACATCGCGCTCGTCCTGATCGTCTTCCGCCAGCTGCGCGAGGAGCGGATCTCCAAGGCCACGTTCATCGTGCCGATCGCGATGATCACCTTCGCGGCGAAGAACTACCTGCACGGCATCCCCACCGCCGGCAACGACCTGGTGCTGATCGCTGTGTTCACCGGTGTCGGCGTCGTGTTCGGCCTGTTCGGCGGCCTGCTCACCCGGATGCGGATGCTGCAGGGCCACGCACACATCAAGGCCACCGCCGGCGCCGCCGCACTGTGGGTCATCAGCATGGGTTTCCGCCTGGGCTTCGCGGTCTGGTCCTCCCACCCCTCCGGCGCCGCACACCTGACCAAGTTCTCGGCCGCCCACGACATCACCAGCGGCCAGGCCTGGGTCACCGCCCTGATCCTGATGGCCTTCAGCGAAGTCATCGTCCGACTGAGCACCATCGGCGCCCGCGCCTGGACCCTGTCCTCGCGCACCACGCAGACACAGATCCGGACCCGGACGGCGCCGCAGAACCAGGGCCAGAACCGGAACCGCGAGTACGTGATGACGGCCGGCCGCCGGTGAGCGAAGGCGCGCGACCAGATTCTCGCCAAGCGAGGCCCGGCACCCAGGTGCCGGGCCTCGGCCGTCGTCCGCCGCGGCCCGCTTCACCCCGCCGCCATCGGGTGACGACCGCGAGTTCACACCCGCCTCTTAGGTTCATCGGCTTACAGTGGAGCCCATGACCCGAGCCGCCGCCGACGTCTCCGACGTGAAGACAGCGAAGCCGGAGACCCACACGGCGCTGGTCAGGCGCGCCCGCAAGATCTACCGCGAGCTCAGCGACGTCTACCCGTACGCCAAGTGCGAGCTGGACTTCGAGGACCCCTACCAGCTCCTCACCGCGGTCATCTTGTCCGCCCAGTCCACCGACGTCGGAGTGAACAAGGTCACGCCCGCGCTGTTCCGGCGCTACCCGACGCCCGCCGACCTGGCCTCCGCCGATCCCGAGGAGCTCGAGGCGCTGATCAAGCCCACCGGGTTCTTCCACAACAAGGCGAAGTCGCTGCTGGGCATGTCGAAGGCGGTGGTCACCGACTACGGCGGGCAGGTGCCGGGCAAGCTCAACGAGCTGGTGAAGCTTCCGGGGGTCGGCCGCAAGACCGCCAATGTCGTGCTCGGCGACGCGTTCGGCGTCCCCGGCATCACGGTCGACACCCATTTCGGGCGCCTGGTGCGCCGCTGGGGGTGGACCGATCTGGAGGACCCGGTCAAGGTCGAGCACGCCATCGGCGAGTTGTTCCCGCGCAAGGACTGGACGCTGCTCTCGCACCGGACCATCTACCACGGCCGGCGGGTCTGCCATGCGAAGAAGCCGGCGTGCGGAGCGTGCCCGATCGCGAAGCTGTGCCCCAGCCGGGGGATCGGGGAGCAGGATCCGGTGAAGGCGGCCGCGCTGCTGAAGTACAAGCCGGGGGAAGGCGGTCTGCCGCTGTGAGCGTTGCGCACGACATGGACATTCCGATAGCCGATCCGCTGCCCGACTGGCTGCTTCCGCTCGCCCGCGCCGCCGAGAACGGGAGCGGGATGGGGCCCCGGTTCCAGCGGCCCGCGGATCTGGCCGGGGAGCCCCGGCGCTCCGCCGTGCTCATCCTGTTCGGTGAGGATCCCGTCGAGGGGCCCGACGTGTTGTTCGTCGAGCGCGCCAAGACGCTGCGGAACCATCCCGGCCAGCCGGCGTTCCCCGGCGGTGCCGTGGACCCCGGGGAGGGGCCGGTGGCGACCGCGCTGCGGGAGGCCAACGAGGAGACCGACCTGGATCCGGACGGGGTCCAGGTCTTCGGGATCCTGCCCGATCAGTACGTCTTCCCCTCGGACTTCCTGGTGACGCCGGTATTGGGCTGGTGGCGCGCCCCGAGCCCGGTGCGGGTGCGCGATCCGCGGGAGGTCGCCTCGGTGCGCCGGATCGCGGTGCGCGAGCTGGTCGACCCGGCCAACCGGATGCTGGTCGGCAACCCTTCGGGGCGGTCGAGCCCGGCCTTCGAGGCGGGCTCGCTGTTGATCTGGGGTTTCACCGCCGCGCTCCTGGACGGGGTGCTCAGGGCGGGCGGATGGGAACAGCCGTGGGACACCGGGCGGGTCGAGCCGCTGCCGCAGGAGGTGCTCGCGCTGGCGTTCCGCAGCCGCGGGGCGCCGGGGGGAGAAGATAAGTAGATGGACATCCTCGACATCCTGCTGCTGCTGGTCGTGGCGGCGTTCGCGGTCTCCGGGTATCGGCAGGGTTTCGTCGTCGGAGTGGTCTCCTTCGCGGGCTTCCTCGGCGGTCTGGCGCTGGGCTTCGTGATCGTCCCGACGTTCCTGGACCGCTCCTCGGCGAGCCTGCTGGCCTCGGTGATAGCGCTGTGCGCGGTGCTGGCGCTGGCGGTGGTCGGGCAGGTGCTCGGCTCGATGCTGGGCGGCAAGCTGCGCGAGGCCATCACCTGGGAGCCGGCCCGGCTGGTGGACGCGGTGAGCGGCGCGGTGGTGTCGGTGGTCGCGGTGCTGATGGTGGCCTGGTTCCTGGGCCTGGCGCTGTTCACGTCCTCGGTGCCGACCATCAGCGACCAGGTGCGCTCCTCCAGCATCCTCAAGGGCATGACCCAGGTGCTGCCGCAGGGCGCCAACCAGTGGTTCAACGGGTTCTCCAACGTCCTGAACCGCAATGGCTTCCCGCAGGTGTTCGCGCCCTTCCAGGCCGAGGACCCGGCGAACGTCCCGGCCCCGGACCAGTCGCTGGTGGGCAGCCCGGTGATCGCCGCCGACCGGGCCTCGATCGTGAAGATCCGCGGCCAGGCCCCCTCCTGCGGCAAGGACATCGAGGGCTCCGGGTTCGTGTACGCGCCCGGCAAGGTGATGACCAACGCGCACGTGGTCGGCGGCACCCGCTCGCTGGTGGTGCGCCAGTCCAACAACCGGCAGTACGCGGCCACCGTGGTGCTGTTCGACCCCAAGCGCGACATCGCGGTGCTGGACGTCCCCGGCCTGAAGGCCCCGCAGCTGAACTTCGACCTGGACGGCAAGGCCAACGACTCCGCGATGGTGGTCGGCTACCCCGAGGACGGCCCGTTCAGCGTCGACCCCGCGCGCATCCGCGAGCAGATCACCGCGACCGGCGCCGACATCTACTCCAACGGCAACGTCCGGCGCCAGGTGTTCGCGCTCTACGCGCAGGTGCAGCAGGGCAACTCCGGCGGCCCGCTGCTGTCCACCGACGGCCGGGTGCTCGGCGTGGTGTTCGCCAAGTCGCTGGAGGACAAGAACACCGGGTACGCGCTGACCGCGCAGGAGGTCTCCTCCGACGCGTCCGCCGGCGCCGCCACCGACGTTCCGGTGAACACGCAGGCCTGCGCGATCTGAGGCGCCGGGCCGGCGACCCGGTTTTTCAGCCCTCTGCCGCACTGACCTCCGTCGTGCCCTCCTGATACGTTCATGCCACTGTCGGCGAAGCACAACCAGGGGGCGGATCGGCCATGCTCGGGCACTCACACGCGACCAGCGGCGGACTGGCCTGGGCGGCGGCCGCCTCGGCGCTGCCGATGAGCGTCCTGGCCTATCCGGCCATGCATGGCTCCACCGCGCACATCCAGGTCAAGGACCTGATCTTCGGGACCTTCATCACGGCCGGAGCGGCGCTGCTGCCGGACATCGACCACCCGAACGGCACCATCGCGCACGCGATCGGGCCGATCACCCACAACCTGTGCAGGGCGATCGAGAAGATCAGCGGCGGGCACCGGCACGCCACGCACTCGTTCGCCTTCGTCGCCGCCGTCACCTACGGCACCTGGGCCGGCGAGAAGTACCTCGGGCGCTACTTCACCCTCGGCCTGGTGTTCTTCATGCTGGCGCTGGCCGCCCGGGCGCTGAACCTGTGCCCGCCGGGAGAAGGGCTTCACGCCTACGGGCCCTGTATCCTGCTGGCCGGCGGCGGCACGGTCCTGATGGACCGCTGGATCGCCAGCGCGCCGAGCTGGCTGCCGTTCGCCATAGGCCTCGGGGCGCTGACCCATCTGGCGGGTGACTGTCTCACCGACCACGGCTGCCGGCTGTTCTGGCCGTTCACGCTGCGCACCGGGATACCGCTGATCCAGCGCACCGGCAACAAGATGGAGACCTGGTTCCTGGCGCCGGCGATGGCCGTGGGGTGCGCGGTGCTGCTCTACATAAAGACTTCTGGGAAGTCGTAGTCGGCTAGCTCTTCAGCCAGTCGATCAGCTCGCCGTTGAAGCGCATCGGCGCCTCCTCCTGCGGGAAGTGGCCGATGCCCTCCAGCAGCCGCCAGCGGTACGCGGCGGTCACGTAGCGGCCCGAGCCGCGCGCGATGTGCGGCAGCAGGGCGTTGTCGAGCTCGCCCTGCAGGTGCAGAACCGGCACCTTGACCTCGGTGCGCATGCGCTGCGCGTACCGCATGCCGTCGGGGCGGACCAGGGACCTGATGAGCCAGCGGTAGTACTCCAGCGAGGAGTGCGCGGCGCCGGGGACGAGCATCGCCTCGCGGTAGCGCTGCGCGACGTCCAGCTCCGGCCAGCCGGTCGCGCCCCATTCCGCGAGCAGCTGCTCGACCAGCATGGCCGCGTCGCGGGTCAGTGCCTTCTCCGGGGCCCACGGCCGCTGGGCGGACCACATGTAGCGGGCCGCCGAGATCTGCCTGGGATCGGTCAGCAGGCCCTGGCGGAGCCGGCGCGGATGGGCCGAACCGGTGACGGCCAGGCGGTTCACCGCGGCCGGGCGGAAGACCGCCGCGGTCCAGCCCAGGAAGGCGCCCCAGTCGTGGCCGACCAGGGTGGCGTTGGACTGGCCGAGGGCGCGGATGACGCCGGTGACGTCCATCGTCAGGGTCAGCGGGTCGTAGCCGCGCGGGGTCTTGTCGCTGCCGCCGTAGCCGCGCAGGTCCATGGCCACCGCGCGGAAACCGGCGTCGGCCACCGCCGGGAGCTGGTGGCGCCAGGACCACCAGAACTCCGGGAAGCCGTGCAGGAACAGCACCAGCGGGCCCTCCCCCATCTCGGCGACGTGGAAGCGGGCGCCGTTCGCGGTGATGTCGCGGTGCGTCCACGGGCCGGCCAGGCGGATCGGATCGGAATCCTGCATGGGATCAGCCTGCCATGGGGAGCAGGCCGAAGGGGGCCGCGTTCACGCTCCGTGAGGCGTCGCGCGACCCGCCGCCGGGTGAATATCTGCTCGCTGTCGGGACGAAGCGGTGTTAGCCATGGACTATGAGCTCCAACGGCGCCTACCATCCGATCCGTCCCATCACGGACGACGAGGTCCAGGCCTACACCGCGCACCTCGACCTCGCCTTCCACGAGAACCCGCCGCAGGAGGCGCACGACCTCGCGATGCGGCTGCTGGGCGGCCGCGCGATCGCCGGGTTCGACGGCGCCGAGCTGGTCGGCACCGGCGGCGACCACGTCTTCGAGCTCACGGTGCCCGGCGGGGTCACGGTGCGGGCGGCCGGCGTCTCCTACATCACCGTCAAGGCCACACACCGCCGGCGCGGAATCCTCACCTCGATGATGCGCTACCAGCTCGACGGCCTGCACGAGCGCGGCGAGGCGCCGGTGGCGATCCTGGAGGCCTCCGAGCCCGCGATCTACGGCCGGTTCGGCTACGGACTGGGCTCCCAGCAGTTCGAACTGACCATCCCGCGCGGCGACAACGGCTTGTCGCGGGTGCCGGGCGGCGACAAGTTCCAGCTGCGGATGGCCGATCCGCTCCAGGCCTACGAGCGCTGCCAGGAGGTCTTCGAGGCGAACCGGCTCGGCCGGCCGGGGATGCTGCCGCGGGCCGGCGACGCCTGGCACGACTCGGCGCTGGCCGACCACGACTTCGCCCGCGACGGCGCGGGCCCGCTGCGCTGCGTGGTCGCCGAGGACGCGGCCGGCCGGGCGGTCGGGTTCGCGCGCTACCGGATCAAGGAGGACTGGGACAACCCCGCGCGCCCGGACTGCAAGGTGCGGGCCAAGGAGGTCTACGGCCGCGACCTGGCGTCCTACGTCGCGATCTGGCGCTTCCTGCTCGACATCGACCTGACCAGCGAGATCCACGCCGAGGTGCCGACCGACGACCCGCTGCTGTTCCTGCTCGCCGATCCCCGGCAGGCGGTGCCGCGGGTGCAGGACGAGCTGTACGTGCGGATCGTCGACGTGGACCGGGCCCTGGCGGCGCGGCGGTACGCGGCGCCGGTCGACGTGGTGTTCGAGATCTCGGACACCTTCTGCGCGTGGAACACCGGACGCTGGCGGTTGCGCGGCGATGCCGAGGGGGCGGTCTGCGAGCGGACCACGGATCCGGCGGATCTGGTGCTGGGGCCGCGCGAGCTCGGGACCGCCTACCTCGGCGGTTTCTCGCTGGCCGCGCTGGGCCGGGCCGGGCGGGTCGAGGAGCTGCGGCCGGGGGCGCTGGCCGAGGCGTCGCGGGCCTTTGTGAGCGATGTCGCGCCCTGGGTGCCCTTCGGATTCTGACCTTGGTCTCATAATCTGGGCGCCATGAACGAGGTAACCGAGAAGGATTACAAAGGCGTACTCCTGCGGCGGCACCCCGCGTCCGGCAACGGCGTGGTCGCGGAGATCGTGCTGAACCGCGCGTCGGCGATGAACGCGATCTCGACCGCGATGGCCGCGGCGATCCGGGACGTCGCGCCGGAGCTGGCCGAGGACCCGGCGGTGCGCGCCGTGGTGGTGTCGTCGGCGCCGCCCGCGGCCGAGGGGAAGAACCACGCGTTCTGCGTCGGCGTGGACCTCAAGGAGCGCAACCAGATGAGCGACGCCGAGCTGGTCGCCACCCGGCCGGCGTTCCGGCGGACCTGGGGCGCGTTCGGCTCGCTGCCGATGCCGGTCGTGGCTGCGGTCTCCGGCTACGCCCTGGGCGGCGGCTGCGAGCTGGCGCTGGCCTGCGACCTGATCGTGGCCGACGACGGCGCGGTGTTCGGGCTGCCCGAGGTGTCCGTCGGCGTCATCCCCGGCGGCGGCGGCACGCAGACGCTGGTGCGGCGCGTGGGCATGAACCGCGCCGCCGACCTGATCTTCACCGCGCGGCGCATCGACGCCGACGAGGCCGACCGGTTCGGGATGGTGGACCGGCGGGTGCCGGGGAGCTCGACGGCGCGCGCGGCGGCGCTGGAGCTGGCGCAGCAGATCGCGAAGAACTCGCCGATCGGGGTGCGCAACGCCAAGCACGCGCTGAAGGTCGGCGCGGACCTGCCGCTGGCCGCCGGGCTGGACGTGGAGGACGGGGCGTGGCGGGCCACGGCGTTCTCGGCGGACCGGGCCGAGGGTGTGCGGGCGTTCGTGGAGAAGCGGTCGCCGGTCTGGCCGTGAGTGGTGCGGGGTTCTTGAAGCAGCGCGGGGCTTTTGAAGTAGCGCAGGCTTCTTGAAGTAGTGCAGATCACCAGCCGTCGCCCCATTTGCCGTTAGGCGAGTGCGTCCGCGCTTGCTAGCGTCTTGGGCGACGGCGGTGTGCGCCGTCCACATCGAGTGCAGCGAAGCCGGTGGGAATCCGGCGCTGTCCCGCAACTGTGAGCTCTCCGTTCGGAGGGCGAGCCAGGTCGCCTCACGCGATGTGCCAAGGTTCGGCCCTCGCGGTTCGGGGCGGTCCGGCTGTGTGCGCGGCACGCCTGCCTGGGTCGGCGCGCGCGGCGGGGACCGCGGATCAGCCGGAGGAGCTGACCTCGTGCATTCTCGTCTGCACAATTCGACGCGGCGCGTGGCCGTCGGCCTCGTCGCGGCCTCGGCGCTGCTGGCCGCCGGGTGTTCGTCGTCGAAGTCGGCGTCGGCCCCGGCCGGCTCGGGCACCGCGTCCACCACGACCGCCGCCTCGTCCGCGGCCGCCTTCCCGGCCACGATCACCGCCAAGAACGGCGCGGTGAAGTTGGCGGCCGAGCCGAAGAAGATCGTGTCGCTGTCGCCCTCGGCCACCGAGGACCTGTTCGCGATCGGCGCGGGCTCGCAGGTCACCGCGGTCGATGACCAGTCGGACTATCCCGCGAGCGCCCCGAAGAGCGCGCTGTCCGGCTACAAGCCGAACGCCGAGGCGATAGCGAAGTACAACCCGGATCTGGTGGTCGTCGCCGACGACAGCTCGCAGATCGTGGAGCAGCTCGGCAAGCTGAACGTCCCGGTCCTGTGGTTCGACGCCCCGAACACCCTGGACGACGCCTACAGCCAGATCACCGAGCTCGGCGCCGCCACCGGCCACACCACCGCCGCGACCACCGAGGTCGCCACGATGAAGCAGCAGATCACGGCGGCGATCGCGGCCACGAAGAAGCCGGCCACACCTCTTAAGTACTACTACGAGGTCGGCACCCCCGGGAACTACAGCGCCACCTCGAAGACCTTCATCGGCTCGATCTTCGCCCAGTTCGGCCTGACCGACATCGCCGACCCGGCCGACAAGACGGGCGGCGGCTACCCGCAGCTCTCCGACGAGTACCTGGTGACCGCGGCCCCCGACCTGATCTTCCTGGCCGACACCAAGTGCTGCCAGCAGACCTCGGCCACCGTCGCCGCCCGCCCCGGCTGGTCGGCGATCCCGGCGGTGAAGAACGCGGCGAAGGGCACGGTCGTCGGCATGGACGACGACATCGCCTCCCGCTGGGGTCCGCGCCTGGTGGATCTGGTGCAGCAGATCTCGAAGGCCGTGAACCAGGCCCAGGGCTGAGCCACGGCGATGCGGCGGCAGGGAGCGGATGCGGATGCTGACGCGGCGGCGGCGGGGGGTGCCGAAGCCGCGGCGGTCGATGCTGCTGCGACGATGGTGGCCGCGGGCGCTGACGCGGCGGCCGGAGTCCTGGCGCCGGGACCTGCCGCGCATGTCGCTGCCGAGTCTGCGAGCGGCGACCGCCCGGCGACCGATGAGCCGAACTCGATCCCCCCGCACTCGCGCCCGAGCCGCCGCCTTGCCCGCTCCGCGGTCGATGAGCCGAACTCGATCCCTCCGCACTCGCTCCCGCACTCACCCCCACGCCGCCGCCTCGCCCGCCCGACCGTCGCCCTCCTCGCCGCGACCGCGGTCCTCCTTCTCGCCGTCCTCGTCTCCAGCCTCGGCGGCGCCGCGGGCCTCCCGGTCGCCGGCACCGCCAAGGCGCTGCTGGACAAGCTCCCCTTCGTAGACCTCCATACCGGGCTCGGGCCGGTGCAGCAGAGCGTGCTGGACCAGATCCGGCTGCCGCGCGTCGTCCTGGCCACGCTCGTCGGGGCGCTGCTCGCGCAGGCGGGGGCCGCGTATCAGGGCGTCTTCCGCAATCCGCTCTCTGACTCCGGGACCATCGGGGCCTCCGCCGGTGCCGGGATGGCCGCGACGCTCGTCATCGTCTATGGCGGCGGGCCCGAGCACACCGTGGCGGGCATCGGTGCCGTGCCGCTGGCCGCGTTCGTCGGTGCGCTCGGCGGGGTGCTCGCCAGCTATGTGCTCGGCACGTTCGTGGGTCGGGGCGGGACCGCCTCGCTCATCCTCGCCGGGGTCGCGGTCAGTTCGTTCGTCGGGGCGGTGCAGGCGTTCGTCATGCAGCGGAGCACCACGGACGTGCGGCAGGTGTACTCGTGGCTGTTCGGGAGTTTCGCCGCCGCCGACTGGTCGCTGGTGCGGTTGGCGCTGCCCTACGCCGTCATCAGTGTCCTGATCGTCACCGTGCACGCGCGGCATCTGGACGTCCTCGCGCTCGGCGACGACGAGGCCGCCACCCTCGGCCTGAACCCCGTGCGGACCCGGCTGATCGTGCTGGCCGCGGCCTCGCTGGCGACCGCGACCGCGGTCGCGGTCAGCGGCATCATCGGGTTCGTCGGGCTGGTGGTGCCGCACGTCGTGCGCCGTGTCGCCGGGCCCGGGCACCGGCTGCTGCTGCCGATGAGCCTGCTGGTGGGCGGTGCGTTCCTGGTGCTGGCCGACCTGCTCGCGCGGACCGTGCTGGCGCCGGCCGAGCTGCCGATCGGGGTCGTGACCTCGTTCGTCGGGGCGCCGTTCTTCCTGGTGATCCTGCGGGCGACGCGGGAGCGGGACCGGTGAGCGCGGTCAAGGCCGCCGGGGTGCGGGTGAGGCTGGACCACAAGCCGATCCTGCACGGCGTCGACCTCGCCGTGGCCTCCGGATCGTGGCACGCCGTGCTCGGCCCGAACGGCGCGGGCAAGTCCACGCTGCTCAAGGCGATCGTCGGCATCCTGGCCTACCAGGGCGACATCCGGGTCGGCGGGGAGTCGGTCGCGAAGCTGTCCGCCAAGCACCGGGCCCGCCTCATCGCCTACGTCCCGCAGCAGCCGCAGCTGCCCGGCGACATGACCGTCGCCGAGTACGTCCTGCTCGGCCGCACCCCGTACCTGGGCTACCTGGGCGTGGAGTCCCGTAGCGACCGCGCGGTCGCCGAGGGCGCGCTGGAGCGCCTGGACCTCGCCGGATTCGCCGGCCGCCGGCTCGGGGCGATGTCCGGCGGCGAACGGCAGCGGGTGGTGCTGGCCCGCGCCCTCGCGCAGCAGGCCGGCGTGCTGCTGCTCGACGAGCCGACCACCGCCCTGGACCTCGGCCACCAGCAGCAGGTCCTGGACCTGGTCGACGAGCTGCGCGCGACCGAGGGCCTGACCGTGGTCAGCACCCTGCACGACCTCAGCCTGGCCGCGCAGTACGCCGACGAGCTCACTCTCGTGGCCGGCGGCGCGGTGGTCGCCACCGGCACGGCGCGAGAAGTCCTTACCGAGCAACGGATCGCCGAGCACTACGGAGCTCGGGTCAAAGTATTCGACGACGGCGAGGGGCGCCCGGTCGTCCACCTCGTCCGCTAGGGCGAGTAGGAAACCTCGGGCACGTCGTAGCAGTTGGTGTCCATGTCCGGCACCCGCGTGACCCAGCCGCCCTTCCCGCCGTCCGCGGAGTCCTGCCACTGCGCCACGTCGAAGCACGCGTGCGTCGTCCCGGTCGGCGCCTTCACGGTGAACGCCGCCGGCGTGATGATCCCGTGCGCGTCATAAGGCTTCCCGGAGTTCATGAACTTCTCGACGCACACCCGCGTCACATCCGCCCCGCACGAGGCCACCGCGTCGGTGAGCCACTGCGCCGAGGCCCAGCCGTCGATCTCCCACTCCGACAGCTTTCCCTCCCGGTCCGGGAAGTACTTCGCCATCGCGTCCCGGAACGCCTTCACCGCCGGGTTCGACGTGTCCTCGTAGTTGGCGTCGGAGGAGTTGGCGTACAACAGGTTCCGGCACTTCGGCGCGTCCTTGTAGGTCGTGGCGACGGTGGCGTCCCAGCTCTGGACCGTCGTCATCTTCGCCTTGATCGGCACCCCGGCGTCCTCGATCGCCTTGCACAGCCTGGCGTTCCCGTCGGTGTCGATGGTGTCGAACACGACGTCCACGCCCTTGTTCTTCATATCCAGAGCCGCGGAGTCGAAGTCCGCCAAGGCGATGTCCAACTGCTCCGGGACGACCGTGAACCCCTCCGCGCGCAGAGCCTGCGCCTCATAGGAGGCGAAGCGTGCCGAGTCGGCCTCGTTGTACGAGACGAGCCCGGCGACGCGCGCCTTCAACACCGTCTTCGCGTAGTGCTCGGCCTCGGTGGACGAATACAGCTTTCCCTGCCATCCGATGGTCTTGCCGTCGCGCGGGTAGTCGCTGCCGTAGATCGAGTACAGGTGCGGGTACTGGTCGTAGGCGTTGCTGATCGGCTCGCCGCCGATGTCCGGCACGTCTTTGGCCGAGACGTAGGACGCGCCGTCGTACTGGAAGATCGAGTTGCCCGAGAACGCGAAGACCTTGTCCTGGTCGATCAGCGTGTGCGCGCACGAGACGTCGGTCCCGCCCACGCCCTGGTCGTCGCACGTCACGAAGGTGATCCGGCGCCCGTCGACCCCGCCTGCGGCGTTCAGCGCCTTGAAGAAGGCCTGCGCGCCGTACATCGGGCCGGAGAAGGTGTCCGGGCCGAGCAGCGAGTCGACCGAGTCGATCATTCCGATGGTGATCGAGGCCGGGGTGACGCCCACGTCGCTGGCCGGGTTCGCGGATCCGGCGGCCGTCGTCCCGGACGCGCCCGGGCTCTGCGCGGCGAAGGCCGAATCCGGCAGCCGGGTCCCGCACGCCGCGGTCGCGAGCAGCGGAAGGCCCGCTCCGAGCACGAAGACCAGCCGCATCCGCTGGATCCGTCGCATCGGCCCTCCCAAGGCCCTCAGCCCTTCAGCCCCTCGGCCCCTCGGCTCCTCGTTCCTCAGAGCGTGTCAGGGGTCGACGCTTACCGTCCCACCACTGGTCCCGCTGCTCTGCGCGCCTCCGCTCAGCGTCGTCCCGCCGACCGGAGGCGCGGGGGGCCCTCCGCTGCCGCCGCCGGGGACCACGTTCGTGACGCTCGTGTGCGTCGAGTGCGCCACGGCGGCGATCCCGCCGACCATGCCGAACCCGGCGACGCACAGCACTCCGGCCGCGACGCCGGTACGCACCCGCTGCCGGTGGCGGATGTGCCCGCCGAGGGCCTCCACGGCGACCATCACGTCGTCCACGTCCGGCAGCGCCGGTTCCCCGGCGGTGAAGGCGGTCTCCATCAGACCGCGCATCGCGTCCTCGCCCGCGGACGCGTCCACCGCGTTCATCCGTGTCCTCCTTTCGCCGGATCCGCACCCATCGTTCAGACCGCCTGGTGTACAGACGAGTCGAGCAGACCTTTCAGTTTCGCCAAGGCGCGTGCGGTGTCCGACTTCACGGTGTTGGCCTTCATACCGAGTGCCTCGGCGGTGGCCTCCACACTCATATCGTCCCAGAACCGCAGCGCGACGACGGCACGCTGGCGCGGTGAGAGCTGCTTCAGCGCCGCCATCAGGGCCAGCCGGGTCTCGATCTCCGGGCCCTCGGTGCCGGAGTCGGGCAGTTCGGCCGTGACCAGTTCGTGGTTGCGGCGCTTGCGCGACTCGTCGATGTAGGTGCGCACCAGTACCTGGCGCGCGTAGGAGTCGACGGCTTCCACGGCGCGCACCCGCGACCAGGCGACGAAGAGCTTGGCCAGCGTCTGCTGGGTGAGATCCTGCGCCTGGTGCCAGTCGCCGCACAGCAGATACGCGGTTCGCCGCAGAGCGCCCTGGCGGGCGGTGACGAACTCACGGAAATCCTCGGTCCCCGACCGCATCGGTATCAGTGGCCTTCACACGTTTTCGGCGGCTTGCCTGGACTGCTCAGGTGGCGCTGGACCTCGTCGTCGGTTCCTCTGTCGCACTGAGGGGGTGCGAAGGACTGGTCAGCCGCCGGAGCCCACGACCGCGGTGGTCAGCAGGCCGAGGACGGCCGTGGCGGCGTCGGCCGCCGGGTCGGTGTCCGAGCCGGCTTCCAAGTCGTAATACCCTGCGTCGGCCTTGGCATTCCCGCGTGTGTAGGTGATAACCACGTATCGCCCGCGGCGCTGTGCCACGACCGAGATCGTGACATGGCTCTGGGTGTCGGTGTAGACGAACACCCCCTGGGAGTTGTCCCAGGACGGGCCGACCTCGCCGATGCCGCCGCCGACGACCTCGTCCTTCGCGCCGTCCCCGGGCCCGCCGCAGTTCGGCGCGTTGGGGTCGACGGTGCCCATGCCGGCCACGGCGGCCTGGGCGGCGTCCGAGCTCAGGTAGGCGATCGCGGTGCTGACGACCCAGTGCGCCGGGTTGCCGTCGCTCGTGGAGGAGGACCCGCTGGAGCTCGACGAGGTCGGGTTCGAGGAACCGCCCTTGTGGCTGTGGCTGGAGGAGCTTGAGCTCGACGTGGTCGACGGCGCCACCGGATCGCCGGGCAGCGCGTCGGCGCGGAAGTAGCTGGTGACCGGTTCCAGCGACTTCTGCTTGGTGTCGATCATGTTCTGCGTGCAGGCCCAGGCCTGCTTGAGCAGGATCTTCGAGGCGTCCGCACCCTGCCACGTCTGCCATTTGTTGTCAGTGGCGAATGCACTGTCCAACTCCTGGGTAGTGAGTTGCAAGGAGTTGAGGACCTGCACGTCGTTCTCGTTGGCATCGGCGTTCGCCAGCGACTGCGACGCCGCGGCACTGGATGCCGCGGTACCACCGCCGGATGAGGAGCCGGAACACGCCGTCATCGACAGCGCGGTGAGCACCGATGCCGCGCCCGCGGCGGCGCCGCGCGAAAACCGCCGAGATATCCGCATGTCCGCGGTGCCTCCCCTGCCGAGTACTACTGATGTTCCAGCGCTCAAGTTCTCGGCACTCTACACTGCGGACTTTTCCACGGAAGAGGCGTTCAGGCCCTGGTCTACAACGCTTCTACAACGCTGCTACAGCTCCGTGACCTCAAGCTCACCGGCCGCGTACGCGCGGCGCACTTCTTTCTTGTCGAACTTGCCCACCGACGTCTTCGGGACGGCGTTGAGGAACGCCCACCGCTCGGGCAGCTGCCACTTCGGGATCAGTCCGGACAGATACTCCCGCAGTTCGGCCGGCGAGGCCTCGGAACCCTCGCGCAGCACCACCGCGGCCAGCGGCCGCTCCTGCCAGCGCGGGTCCGGGACGCCGACCACGGTCGCCTCGGCCACCGCGGCGTGCGCCATCAGGTGGTTCTCCAGCTCGACCGAGGAGATCCACTCGCCGCCGGACTTGATGACGTCCTTCTCCCGGTCGGTGAGCGTCAGGTAGCCGTCGGGGGTGATGGTGCCGACGTCGCCGGTGCGCAGCCAGCCGTCGCGGAACCGCTCGGGGTCCTCGTCGCGGTAGTAGGAGGCGGCGATCCAGGGGCCGCGCACTTCCAGCTCGCCCACCGCCTCGCCGTCGTTGGGCACGATCGCGCCGTCCGGGCCGGCCAGCCGGGCCTGCACCCCGGCCGGGAAACGGCCCTGGGACACGCGGTAGGACCAGGCCTGCTCGCCCTCGGCGCCGGCCGGCGGATGCGAGACGCTGCCCAGCGGCGAGGTCTCGGTCATGCCCCAGGCGTGGATGATGCGCATGTCGTAGCGCTCTTCGAAGGCGTGCATCAGCGCCGGCGGGACCGCCGAGCCGCCGACCACCGCGCGCTTGAGCGTCGGGATCTTCTCCCCGGTGGCGTCCAGGTGGTTCAGGACGTCGGCCCAGATCGTCGGCACCGCGCCGGCGAAGTTCGCCCCCGCCTCGTTGATCGCCCGCACCAGGGCCGGGGCCTGCATGAACCGGTCCGGCATGACCAGGCTGGCGCCGCTCATCAGCGCCGCGTACGGGATGCCCCAGGCCATCGCGTGGAACATCGGCACGATGGTCAGGACCCGGTCGGTCTCGTTGAGCTGGAACGACTGCGGCATCGTGACCTGCATCGAGTGCAGGTAGATCGAGCGGTGGCTGTAGACCACGCCCTTGGGGTTGCCGGTGGTGCCGGAGGTGTAGCACATCGCGGCCGCGTCGGTCTCGACGAAGTCCGGCCAGTCGTAGGTCATCGGCTTGCCGGCCAGGAGTTCCTCGTACCGGTGGATCCGCTTGCCCGCCGCCTCCAGCGGCGCCGGGTCGCCCTCGCCGACGACGACCACGTGCTCGACGGTCTCGAATCCCGGCAGCACCCGGGCCAGTAGCGGGATCAGACTGCCGTCGACAAGCACCACCTTGTCCTCGGCGTGGTTGGCGATGTACGTGACCTGATCCGGGTACAGCCGGATGTTCAGGGTGTGCAGCACCGCGCCCATGGACGGGACGGCGAAGTACGCCTCCAGGTGCTCCTGGTTGTTCCACATGAACGTCGCGACCCGCTGGTCGCCGCGGATGCCCAGGTCGTCGTGCAGGGCGTGGGCCAGCTGCGCGGCGCGGGCGCCGACCTCGGCGAAGGACGCGGTGCGCAGGCCCTCGGCGGTCACGGTGTGCACCCGGGAGCCGGAATAGACGGTCGAGGCGAACCTCAGGAGCGTCGGGATGCCAAGCGGGGTCTCCTGCATGGTCGAGCGCATCGCTGACCTCCTGAGGGGTTGAGGTTACCGGGCGGTACACCGGTCAGTCTGCATCGACCCTTGCGGATTTCGGAAGGGGTTCTCCGGCAGGCGGGCTAAGCGGAGCGGGGATGGCGACCCGCGCGTCGCGCAACGCGCCGTCCGTCCGGAGTTTGGCCAAAGCACGGGAAGCGGTCGATTTCACCGTGCCGACTGAGATCCCCATTACTTCGGCCGTCTCGGCTTCGGACAGATCCTCGTAATAGCGCAGGACGACCACCGCGCGCTGACGGCGCGGCAGCTGCGCCAGCGAGTTCCAGACCGTGGAGCGCAATTCGATCTCGGCCGGCCGCGTGTCCTCCCAGACCTGTTCGGGGAGCTGGTCGGTGGCGTACTCCTCGACGCGGCGCTTGCGCCACCAGGAGGTCTGGGTGTTGACCAGGACGCGCCGTACGTATCCGTCGAGCGCGCCTTTGTCCTGAATACGGCCCCATGACAGATAGGTCTTGGCCAGCGCGGTCTGTAGAAGGTCCTCGGCGTCGGCGCGGTTTCCGGTCAGCAGATAGGCGACTCGCAGTAGGGCGCCGGACCGTTCGGTGACATAGCGGGAGAACTCCTGGTCTCTGTCCTCCGTCACGCCACAACGTTATGCCGAGGGGGCGCTGGGATGACAATCGAGGGGCGGCCCGGCGTGGTGCCGATCTGGGTGTTGTGGGCAGCGCACAGAAATCACGGCTACTTCTTAGTAGATGCCCTACCGCTGGGCTCCAGTATTGAGTACCGTTTGCGCAACGATCCCACCACATCAGTGGACATTGATCACACACAGCACTGCGGACACAGCGGCAACGGGGGCCGCCTCATCCCGAGCTTCTGAGCCGAGGCGGGCGACACATGGTGACGACGAGCAGGGTTCCGGACTCGCACTCCGGAGAACGGTCAGGCAGCCGATGAGCCTCGCGTACGGCGAGCAGCAGAGGAACAGCTCGGCGATGAGCGCGTCCGGGGCCGGTGGCCAGCGGGAGCTCGAGCGCCAGTACCACGTCGTGCTGCAGGACTCACTGGGCCACCCGGCGCTCGGCTTCCGCGAGGGCACCTGGTTCCGGCTGACCGTGTCCGGTCCGCAGCCGCTGCAGCTGCGCGGTGCGATCCGGACGTGCCCGCACGCCGCCGGGTCGATCGTGCAGATCGCGTGCTGGTGGATGCGGGAGAACCCGATGCAGCCGCGGTCCCTGGACCTGGCCACCGAGCTGGCGCTGACCGTCGGCGAACTGGTGCGGGTGTGTCCGGCCGACGGGCTCGGGACGACCTCGATGGACCTGCTGCCGATGGCGATGGCCGCGGTGGCGCAGAGCGGGCCGCCGGTGTCCCCGGCGCCGGCGCTGCCCAGCGGGTCGAGCGGGTACGCGACGTCCGGATCGGCCTTCGGATCGACCCCGGCGCTGGGCTCGTCCGCGCCGACCTCCTCGGACGCCTTCGGCACGGGGCCCGCGTTCGGTTCCTCGAGCAGCGACGCCCTGTACGGCAGCGGGGTGAGTACGAGTTCTGCGACCAATGGCTACGACTCGACGAGCCTGTATGGCTCGACGAGCACTTATGGCTCGACCAGTTCCTCCGGCGGCTACGCCACCGAGACGAGCGGTTATGGCTCCTCGGGCGGCTACAGCACCTCGGCCGGCCCGACCGACGCCTACAGTTCCGGCGCGAGCGGTTACGGATCGACCACGAGCTCGTCCGGCGGCTATGGCTCGACCAGTTCCTCGGGCGGCTACGGCTCCTCGAGTTCCTCGGGCAGCTACAGTTCCTCGAGTTCCTCGAGTTCCTCGGGCGGCTGGGGGTCCGGCTCGTACGCGTCGCTCGCGAACCCGCTGACCGACCCGCTGCCCTCCTCGTACTCGTCCGCGCCCGACCCACTGGATCAGAGCACGTATTCGACGTCGCCCGATCCGCTCGGCCAGAGCGGCTACTCCTCCGGGACGTACGCCTCGTCCGGCTCGTACGACTCGGCACCGACCTCCTACCTGCCGGCCGCGACCGGCGCGCGGGCGGCGAACAACGGCTGGTTCGAGCCCGCGGACGGGACCGGCACCGGGGGCTTCCCGGCGGTACCGCCCGCCCCGGTCATGGGCCGTCCGGCCAAGCCGGTACCCGCGCCTTCGGCGCCGCCCCCGGCTCCCGCGCCGGCCAAGCCCTACTCGAGTGCTCCCGGAGCCGGAGCGGGCCGCGGCTACCAGGGCGGCCCGACGCAGCAGGCCGCGCTGCCGCCGGCGAACCGCCCTCGCGAGACCGGCGCCGACTGGGAGCCGCGTGCCGCCGCACCGCGCCGCCCGGGCGTCGGCGGCCCCTCGCACCAGCCGCGTCCGCAGCCGCAGCAGCAGGCCGCCCCGCGTCCGGTGCCCGGCGCGACCGGTCAGCAGCCGCGCCCGCGGCCCCAGCAGCCCCGCGACGGCTACGGCCGCCCCGCCGAGCCGCAGCAGGACCTGAGCCGTTCCAGCGACCGCAACGGCGTGCCGCCGCGTCGGCCCGCCGCCGCCGCGCAGCCGCAGCGCGGGACCATGGGACGCCGTCCGGCGACCCGGCCCGGGCGGCCTTCGGAGCGGTAGTCGGCTTCGGCTGCTGCTGAGGATGGCGGGACCGGCGATGACCGGCGACGGCTAGCGGGCCGGCCCGCTAGTTGGCGGCTGCCGCTGGTTTCAGCGCCGCGACCGGCGCGTCCAGCACGTTCAGATCGATGTTCAGCCGCTTGCCGCCGTACGTCTCGTTGTGGCCGCCCCGGTACTGCTTGATCCGGCGCGCGCCCGGCCAGTACCGGTCGGCCAGCGTCGGGTCGCCGAACAGCCGCGGGATCTTGTCCCAGTGCGCGTACCACACCACGTCGGCGCGGTAGGCCGCCTGGCTGTCGTACAGCAGCGCCATGTCCGCGAGCGCGCCGTGGGAGCTGCTGTAGATCCCTGAGACGAACCCGCGGGTGTGCAGCTCGTCGGTCCACGCGCTCAGGAACGCCTGGACGTCCTGGGTGCAGCCCGGGTTGTCGCGCGGGTAGTACTCCATGTCGAAGTAGATCGGGCTGCCCTGGGCGATGCCGAAGGAGTCCGCGCGGTCCGCCGCGTTGTCGGCCGCCTCCTGGCCCTCGGTCCAGCGGCGGCCGCGGTCGATCAGCGCGGGGTGGCCGTGGTGGGGGTCCTTCCAGCACGGGGCTTGCAGGCCCACGTAGATCGGGAAGAGCTTCCAGCCCTGCTGGTCCACGGTCTGGATCCAGGCCGGGGTCAGGTTGCCGTCCGGGCAGGCGCGGTCGACGCCGCCGATGTAGATGCCGACGGCGTGGTACGGCGAGGCGCCGGCCCAGGCCTTCATGGCGTCGGTGGTCGGCGCCGCGCAGGTGTCGAAGCCCAGGCCGGAGTAGGTGGCGGCGGCCTTGACCGGCCGCTCGGGGATGTGGGGGCGGTTTGGGGGGGCGGTTTGGGGCACCTCGCCGGTCCCGTCGCCGGTCTTGTCGCCGGACGCCTGGTGGCCCCGGGTCCGCGTCACGCTGCCATCCGAGGCGATCCGCACGGTGTCGGTCCGTCCCACGGCGCCGGCCGGGCAGTTCTGGTCCGGCCCCGGATCGCCGAGGTACACCGCGTGGCGGTCATACCGGATACAGGTATGCGGATGGGCGGTCAGATCGTGCACCGGCCAGCTCACGGGGACCTCGACGGTGGTGCCGGCGTAGCTCACCTCCTTGAGCCCGGACAGCGGACCGACCGCCGCGTCGACGGCATTGCCGCAGCTCAAAGTTAGGACCGCGGTCAGCGCGACGAGTGGGAACAGACGCATGACGCTCCGTCTACCCGGTGGCGCGCCGGCGATCACTCCCTTGAACCCCGGCGGCGCAATGGTCATATCGACGGACCGGCCGCTGGCGGAATACCCCCATGGGGTATACCGTTGGGTGTACTGAGAGACTGAACCCCTTCCCGCACGCGGAGGCAGCGATGGTGGACACCGCCTTGGAGGCGCCGGCCGAACCCGGCCCGCTCAACGACGTCGAGCTGGCGATCGGCGGGATGACCTGCGCCTCCTGTGCCTCGCGCATCGAGCGCAAGCTGAACAAGCTCGACGGCGTCACCGCGACCGTGAACTACGCCACCGAGAAGGCGAAGGTCAGCTTCCCCGACGGCTACGCGCCGGCCGATCTGGTCGCCGTCGTCGAGGCCGCCGGCTACACCGCGGCGCTGCCCGAGCCGCCGGCCCCCGCCGGGCCCGCGTCCGCCGAGGACGGGTCCGCGCCGGTGCGGACCGCCGCCGAACTGGAGGACGAGCGCCGCGCGGTATCGCTGCGCCAGCGCCTGACCACCGCGGTCGTGCTCTCCGTGCCGGTGGTCCTGATGGCGATGATCCCGGCCCTGCAGTTCCGCAACTGGCAGTGGGCCTCGCTGACGCTGTCCGCGCCGGTGGTCACCTACGCCGCCTGGCCGTTCCACAAGGCGGCCTGGACCAACCTGAAGCACCGCGCGGCCACCATGGACACCCTGGTGTCCGTCGGCGTCTCAGCGGCCTTCCTGTGGTCGCTGTGGGCCCTGTTCTTCGGCGACGCCGGGATGCCCGGCATGAAGCACGGCTTCGACTTCGCCGTCTCGCGCACCGACGGCTCCGGGTCGATCTACCTGGAGGCGGCCTCGGGCGTGACCGCGTTCATCCTGGCCGGACGGTACTTCGAGCACAAGGCGAAGCGGCGCTCCGGCGCGGCCCTGCGGGCCCTGATGACGCTCGGCGCGAAGGACGTCGCGGTGCTGCGCGGCGGCGCCGAGGTACGTATCCCGATCAGGGAGCTGGCTGTCGGCGACTCGTTCGTGGTGCGGCCGGGCGAGAAGGTGGCCACCGACGGCGTGGTCGAGCAGGGCCGCTCGGCGGTCGACGCCTCGATGCTCACCGGCGAGTCGGTCCCGGTGGACGTGGTCCCCGGCGACGCCGTCACCGGCGCGACCGTGAACACCTCCGGCCGCCTGGTGGTGCGCGCGACCCGGGTCGGCGCCGACACCCAGCTGTCCCGGATGGCGAAGCTGGTCGAGGAGGCGCAGAACGGCAAGGCCGCGGCGCAGCGGCTGGCCGACAGGATCTCCGCGGTCTTCGTCCCGACCGTGATCCTGCTGTCCCTGGCGACCCTGGCCTTCTGGCTGCTGACGGGCACCGGCGTGGCCACGGCGTTCGCCGCCGCGGTCAGCGTCCTGATCATCGCCTGCCCCTGCGCCCTGGGCCTGGCCACGCCGACCGCGCTGATGGTCGGCACCGGCCGCGGCGCGCAGCTCGGTGTCCTGATCAAGGGCCCGGAGGTGCTGGAGAACACCCGCAAGGTGGACACCATCGTGCTGGACAAGACCGGCACCGTCACCACCGGCGCCATGGCCCTGGTCGGCGTGGCCGTCGCCGAGGGCGAGTCGCCGCAGGAGGCGCTGCGCCTGGCCGGCGCGCTGGAGCAGGCCAGCGAGCACCCGATCGCCAAGGCGGTCGTGGCCGCCGCGGCCTCGGCCGAACCGGGTGGCACGCTTCCGGCGGTCGAGGGCTTCGAGAACGTCGAGGGCCTGGGTGTGCAGGGCGTGGTGGACGGCCACGCGGTCGTGGCCGGCCGGGAGAAGCTGCTGGCCGAGTGGGCCCAGCACCTGAGCCCGGAGCTGGCCGCGGCCAAGGCCGAGGCCGAGGCGGCGGGCCGCACCGCGATCGCGGTCGGCTGGGACGGCCGGGCCCGCGCCGTGCTGGCGGTCGCCGACGCGGTGAAGCCCACCAGCGCCGAGGCCATCCGCGAACTGCGCGCCCTGGGCCTGACCCCGGTGCTGCTGACCGGCGACAACGAGACAGTCGCCCGCGCGGTCGCCGCCGAGGTCGGCATCGGCCCCGACGAGGTCCTGGCCGAGGTCCTGCCGGTGGGCAAGGTCGAGGCGGTGAAGCGGCTGCAGGCCCGGGGCCGGGTGGTCGCGATGGTCGGCGACGGCGTGAACGACGCGGCCGCCCTGGCCCAGGCCGACCTGGGCCTGGCCATGGGCACCGGCACCGACGCCGCCATCGAGGCCGGCGACCTGACCCTGGTCGGCGGCGACCTGCGCACCGCGGCCACCGCGATCCGCCTGTCCCGCCGCACCCTGGCCACCATCAAGGGGAACTTGTTCTGGGCGTTCGGCTACAACGTGGCGGCCCTGCCGCTGGCCGCCGCTGGGCTGCTGAACCCGATGATCGCCGGGGCCGCGATGGCCTTCTCGTCGGTGTTCGTGGTGAGCAACAGCCTGCGGCTGCGGCGGTTCCGGTAGGCGCTGCCGCTGTCGCCGGACAGGCGGAAGCCCCGCAGACCCCCCTGGTGTCTGCGGGGCTTCCGGTTATTCGGTGACAGCTACGGGACCGAGACGGACACGGCTCAGGCGTGCGGGTTGAGCACGTAGTCGTACCCGGCCGGGCCGGAGATCCCGCCGCCGATGTTGGACTGCGTGACGCCGCCGTCCACGACCTTGGTCCCACCGAAGATGTAGGCGTTGGTCGTGGCCGGCGCCCAGCCGAAGATGTAGTTCTGCTCGGCCGCCGACGGTCCGACCCCCGGCTGCAGCAGCAGCAGCGGGCCGCGCTTTTCGCCCATGACGGCGCCGCCGGACAGGGCGTCCGGCCAGTCCGCGCCGGTGGCGAAGCCGATGCTCGTCGGGAAGGCCGCGCCGTTCGAGCCTGCGAAGAAGGTCTTCGCGACCAGGTACGAGGTCTGGTACCGGTCGTTGCCGACGAGGCCGGTGTGCTTGTAGCCGATGCCGGTGAGCGCGATGTCGGCCTGGCCGCCGACGCCGTAGACCGGGGTCGTGTAGTTCGCGCTGTTGTGCGCCTTCACCTGAGCCAGGTACGCCGCGGTGGAGGCCGGCATCTGCTTGTCGTTGGTCAGGACCACGACACCCTCGGGGGGCCCGGGGTAGCCGCTCGCCTCCGCGGCCGCACCCGCGGACAGCGCGTCCGGGGCCAGGTTGCCGGTGGCGACCAGGACCCGGTCCGGCTGGACCCAACCGTTCGACTGGGCGTTGTTGGTGACCTGCTCGGCGATGGCCACCGAGGTCGCGTAGCGGTCCGTGCCGGAGATCCGCTTGACGTCGTAGCCCAGGCCCTTCACCGCGTTGTACACGGCCGGGGACAGCGCCTGCTCGCCGCCGAGCACGTACACGGTCTTGATGCCGCCCGGCGCACCGAGCGCCCGGGTGATCTCGGCCTTCACCGCGGCGTCGAGGTGGTCGGTCGGGGTGAGCAGCAGCGGGCCGGCCTCGGCGGTGGCCAGGGTGCTGCCGCCGAGCGCGTCGGCGAACTGGTCGGACCGGCTGAGCACGACGGTGCTGGCGGTCCCGGCCTTCCACTGGGACTGCGAGGCGGCGATCGCGGTGCCGAGCCGGTCGGCCCCGGCCAGCCGGGTCTCGGTGTTCTTGACCAGCGGCTGGTAGTCCGGCAGGCCGACGGAGGCCGACTCCTGACGCTGCCCGCCGCCGTCGGCCGCGGACACGGACTCCACGTCGTTCGGGGCCCCGTTGGTGGCGGTGCGCGCCTCGAAGGCGATCCGGCTGCCGTCCGCGGAGAAGGCCGGGAAGAGGTGGTCCTCGGCGCCGGTGGTGAGCTGCTTCGGCGTGCCGGCCGCCGGGGAGGCCTCCTGGCCGTTCCACGCGACGGTCCAGATCTGCTCGCGGCCCGCGTTGTCCTTGCGCATGAACGCGACCGTCTTGCCGTCGGGGGAGATGGTCGGCGAGTCGCCGTTCGCGGCGGCCAGGATGGGGCCGGCGCTGCCGCGGCCGTAAGCGTCCTGGACGTAGATGTCGTCCTGGTTGGTGGCCGTGTTGTGGTGCTGGAAGGTCAGGCTGTCGCCGTTGGCGTCCGGCGCGCTGTCGCCGCCCTCCTGGAACTTCGAGCCCGGCGTGGCCAGCGGGTCGCTCTCGACGACCGGGTCGCCGGCCGGGGTGTAGTCCGGGATCGCGACGATCTTGGAGACCCCGTTCACGGTCTCGGAGAACACGATCTCGGTGCCGTGGTTCCAGAACGTCGGGTTCGAGCGCGCGACGCCGGCCTTGGCCGGGTCGACCACGATCTCCGCGCCGCCGGGCAGGTTGCGGGTGGCGATCGAACCGTCGGCGTTCGCGTGCACGTACCGGCTGCCGTCGGGGGCCCACGAGCCCTTGCCGACCGTCAGCGGCGAGTTCGCCGCGCCGGGGTACGTGGCGTGCGCCGCGGCGGAGAACCCGACCGCGGTCGCGACGGAGCTGGCGAGGACGGCCGAGGCCGCCAAGGACTTCTTGAGCTTCGAGCTGCGCATAGTGTTTCTCCCCAGAACACGTGGCTCTTCAGAGCCTTGTCACCTGGAACGACGCGGGGCCGGTCGAACAGTTGACCCCTGTTACCGACTCGTTACACAACTCTTGAGGAACCTGGGTCGTGTGTGGCGTTCTGCGGCAACCGTCCACTCCCGCGCACGCGTCCTCACCAGTAATGCCGTCCGCCCCGGCGTGCTCGGGTAGCCTGGCCCCGCAGTCCACGTCCATAACCGGAGATCCCATGCGTCTGTCCCTGGTCGTCCCGTGCTTCAACGAAGAAGCGGTTTTGGCGAGGTTCCACGAGGTGGTGCGGGCCGAGACCGCGGGGATAGCGGATGCGGTCGAGCTGGTCTTCGTCGACGATGGCTCCTCCGACAGCACCCTGGAACTGCTCAAGAAGTTCTCGGTGGAGGACCCGGAGGCCAAGTACGTCTCCTTCAGCCGCAACTTCGGCAAGGAGTCGGCGATCCTGGCCGGCCTGAAGCGGGCCAGCGGCGACGCGGTGATCATCATCGATGCCGACCTGCAGCACCCGCCAGAGTTGCTGCGGCGCATGGTCGACCTGCACAAGCAGGGCTTCGACCAGGTCATCGCGCAGCGCAACCGCGAGGGCGACAAGAAGATGAAGAGCCTGGTCGCGCGGACCTACTACAAGCTGATCAACAAGATGGTCGACGTCGAGCTGGTGGACGGGGTCGGCGACTTCCGGCTGCTGTCCCGGCGCGCGGTCGACGCGCTGCTGGAGATGCCGGAGTACAACCGCTTCTCCAAGGGCCTGTTCGCCTGGATCGGCTTCGACACGGTCACCTTCAACTACCGCAACGCGGTGCGCGAGGCCGGCGAGACCAAGTGGTCGTTCCGGCGGCTGCTGAACTACGGCGTGGACTCGCTGCTGTCGTTCAACAACAAGCCGCTGCGGATGGCCATCTACCTCGGCTTCCTGTTCTTCAGCATCTCCTTCGTCTACATGGTGTGGCTCATCGTGCGGACGATGATCAGCGGCAACACCACCCCCGGCTACGTCACCACGATCGCGGCCATCGTCGGCATCGGCGGTCTGCAGATGTTCACGATCGGCGTGATCGGCGAGTATGTCGGGCGCATCTATTACGAGGTCAAGCGGCGGCCGCACTACCTGGTCAAGGAGACCGAGTCCGGCCCGCTGCGGCACCAGGACGACTTCCAGGCCATCTCCGGCGACCACCGCTCGGCGGACCGGCCCGCCGCGCCCGCCGCGCCTTCCGGGGGCTCGGCGCCGGAGGAGAGCAGTGACCCGGTCAACGGCGTCCCCGGGGCGCGAGAGCTGAACGGAATCCAGTGAGCAGAACCGTCTCGGGGACCCTGCGCCGCAATCTCTACCTGGTCCTCGCCTTCGTCGTCCCGACGGTGGTCTACGCGGCGATATTGGCCGACCGGCAGATCTACCCGTTCGACCCGCACGGCCCGTACACGCCGTTCATGATCGACCTGAACAACCAGTACGCCCAGTTCTACTCGTACTTCGACCAGGCGCTCAAAGGCCACGGGTCGCTGCTGTTCACCTGGCGCGCCGACGGCGGTATGAACTTCTGGCCGATCGTCGCCTACTACCTCACCAGCCCCTTCGGTCTGCTGACGCTGTTCGGCTCGGACCACCAGCTGCCGGTGCTGATCGCCTTCGCCACGGTGTTGAAGCTCGGGGCGGCCGGGCTCGGGATGGCGCTGTTCCTGCGTAAGTTCCGGGGCGAGCCGGGCCCGGGCCGGAGCTCGGCCGTCGACAAGGCCGTGATCGTGGTGCTGTCGGCGTCCTACGCGCTCGGCGCGTGGTCGCTGCTCTACGCCTTCAACATCATGTGGCTGGACGCGCTCTATCTGCTGCCGTGGGCGCTGCTCGGGGTGGAGCGGCTGCTGACCAAGGGCCGGATCGCCTCCCTGGCGCTGGCCATCGGGCTGAACCTGGTCATCGACTTCTACACCGGCGCGATGATCTGCGTCTTCGTGTGCCTGTACGCGCTGGCGCGGTACGCGGGCGTGCGGGAACGCTTCGAGCGCGCCGAATTCCTGCGCACGGCCGGCAAGTTCGCGGCCGCAGGTGCGATCGGCGGCCTCATCTCCGCCGCGTTCATCCTGCCCACCTACCTCGGCGGGCTGACCCAGAAGACCAAGCTCCACGCCGACGCCTCCGTCGACCCGCAGAAGCAGCCGGTGCTGTCGCTGCTCGTGCGCTTTTTCGGCGGTACCAGCGATGCCGGCCAGCACACCCCGGACATCGGGGCCGCGACGTTGATCCTGGTGCTGGTGCCGCTGTTCTTCGCGGTGAAGAGCATCAAGCGCGCCGAGCGGATCGCTTTCGGCGCGGTCCTGGCGTTCCTGCTGCTGGCCCTGAAGATCAAGCCGTTGTACCTGGTGATGCACGGCGGCCAGATGCCGAACGCCTTCCCGTACCGCTTCGCGTTCCTCATCATCGCGCTGTTGACCTTCCTGGCGTTCCGGGCCTGGGTCGGCATCGACTCGGTGAAGCAGATCAAGTGGCTCGGGGTCAGCGCCGCGGTCTGGTTCGTGATCCTGTACTGGGGGCGCCAGAGCTACCCCCGGATCGTCAGCCCGCAGGTGGTGAAGTTCGACGCCGTGATCCTGGTCGCCGGCACCGCGCTCCTGGCCTTCGCGCTCTATCTGCGGGTACGGCCGGCCGGCGAGCCGCTGCCCAAGCGGCTGGCCTGGATGCCGAAGCCGTTGGCCACCCGCAAGGTCGGCGCGGTGCTCGCCGTCGCGGTGCTGGCCGTGGACGTCTCGGGCTCGGCCGGACTGGTCGGCCAGAACTCGATCGGCAACCTGCCCCACGGCGACGGCTCGGTGAAGACGTTCAACTGGAACAGCTCGCCGACCGCGTCCTACGGCACGGCGCTGTCCTCCCTGCAGCCGAGCAACGACGAGTTCTACCGGGCCGAGGGCTACGACCAGAACCTGCGCACCACCAACGACAGCCTGCGCTACGGCAACTTCGGCTTCACGCACTTCTCCTCGCTGTCCTCCGGCAAGCTGCACACCACGATGCAGAACCTCGGCTTCGCGCACCACGATGCCGACGTCTGGTCCGCGCACACCGGCGCCACGCTGTTCACCGACGCGCTGCTGGGCTACCAGTACCTGGTCGGCACCACGCGCGAGTCCGCCGACGGCACGATCGACCGGCTCGGCACGACGCTGCAGAAGACGTACGACAACGGCGCGTCGAATGTCACGACGGTCTACAAGATCGACGACACGCTCCCGGTCGGCTTCCGGCTCACCGGCTCCGACCTCGCGGACTTCACCGCGCCGGTGCCGCAGAGCTCCCCGTTCGCCGCGCAGGAGCAGGCGTTCGGCCTGCCGGGCGCGTTTCAGTCGATGTGCGGGGCGCCGATCGTCACCGCCAGCGACGGGGTGACGGTCACGCAGAACAGCGACGGCACCGCGTCCATCAAGATTCCGGCCACGGCGCCGACCGGTGCCGAGTACTACAGCGACAAGATCGTGTGGCAGTGCCAGTCTTCGGGGCCGCGCCAGGTGTACCTGTACGCGCCGACCGCGATGCCCACCGGCCTGTCGTATGTCCGGGTGGACGGCCAGAACCGGCCCGCACCGAAGGCCGGCGCTGTGTCGGCGGACAAGGCGAACATCCCTTACCCGGCGGGCTTCGCCAACGGTGTGCAGGACCTCGGAAGCGTCCAGTCCGGCTCGTTCACGGTGACGATGTCCAGCGACGAGCTGACGCTGAAGAACACCTACACGGTGCCCGCGAACCCGGTCCGCGGCCTGGACCCGACCGCTGTCGATGCCAAGCTGTCCCAGCTGCGCACCGGCGGCGTGACCGACGTCCACTGGAACGACACCGGCCTGTCGGCCACCACGACCGGCGACAGCGCGGCGACCGTCTTCCTGTCGGTCCCGACGATCCCCGGCTGGTCGGTCACGGTCGACGGCAAGTCGGTGAAGACCACCGAGCTGCTCGGTTCCTTCACCGGCGTCCCGGTCCCGGCCGGCACCCACCGCATCGCGATGTCCTTCACCCCGCCGGGGCTCTACGCGGGCATCGGCGGCAGCACCGTCGGCCTGCTGGCCCTCGGCGGCGTCTGGTGGTTCCAGCGGCGCCGCGCGGCCGCGGGTTCGGCTCCGGCGGCCGCTGCCGGCGAGGAGCAGGTGTCCGAGGACGTGATGTCGTGACTGCCCTCATCAGGAACCTGGCGAGGAACACCTTCGTCCGCTACGCCTTCAGCGGCGGCTCGGCGCTGGTGACCGAGGAGGTCGTGCTGTTCCTGACGCACGGCCTGATGAAGTTCCCGCTGTGGCTGGCCACGGGTCTGGCCTACCTCATCGCCTTCGGCGTCAACTTCTCCATCAACCGGATGCTGACGTTCGCCGACCACGGCGCGCGCGAGGGCGCGGTGCACAAGCAGACGGTGCGCTTCGCGCTGCTGGTCTCCGTGAACCTGGGTGTCACGCAGGTGCTGATGTACTCGCTGACCGGCGCCGGCGTGAACTACCTGATCGCCAAGCCGCTGTCGACCGTGGTCATCACGCTCTACAACTTCTGGCTGTACAAGCACTGGGTGTTCAAGCCGGAGACGGTCGCGCAGGCCGAGCCCGGTGCGCAGGTCGGGTCCGGTGCGCAGGGCGAGCCCGGCGCGGTGGCCGAGGCCCAGCCCGCGCCGGAGGCACCGGCTTCCGAGGTCAGTGCTTGATGACCCGATAACCCAGGTGCACGACGCCGTTCCCAGGGCGCGTCCAGAGCTGTTCCAGCTCGTAGGGCGCGCCCTTCAGGTTGTCGAAGAAGCGCGTCCCCGCGCCGAGCATCGCGGCCACCAGGTCGACGGTGAGCTCGTCCAGCAGCCCCTCGTCCAGCGCCTGCTGGGTCGGATCGGCGCTGCCGATGACCACGTCCTTGCCCCCGCCGACCTCGCGCCCCTTGGTGATCGCGGCAGCCACGCCGCCCTCGGTGACGAAGTGCACCGCGGCGCCCTCGCGCGGCCAGCCCTCCGGGACGCTGTGGGTCAGCACCACGACCGGCACGCCGAGCGGGTGCCGGCCGTTCCAGCCCTCGGCGGCGTCGAAGGAGCGGCGGCCGTAGACGATGGCGCCGATCGAGGTCTTGGCGTCCTCCAGGCCCTCGGCCTCCTCGGCGCTGGTCTTGAACTCCCAGTCGTAGTCCCCGTCGGTCTCGGTGACCACCTCCCCGCGGCTGTACCAGCGGAAGAGGGTGTCGATGCCGTCGGTCGGATGGCTGACGAAACCGTCGAGGGACATGGACATGTTGGCGGTGACCTTCATCGGGCGCGCTCCTGTCTGGGTGTTTCGGCTGCTCAGGACTGTCGTGCACCCAAACGTCGAACGGGCCGCGTCGTTTTCGACACGGCCCGCTCGATTTCTCCGAAGAGCGTTCCGGTTCTTGAAGAGCGCTCTGTGAACGCGGTCAGTTGATGGTCACCAGGTCCCACTGCCCCGGGTAGCTGAAGCTGTTGCCCAGCGCCGTGGCGGCCGCCGGCGAGATCGCCGCCGTGCCGCCGACCAGGGTGGCGGTGGTGATCGGGTTGCTCTTCGCGCCGAGGTAGTAGCCGGTCGGGCCGGGGAGCACCTTCGGATCGGTCAGCAGCAGCGGGACGGCGCGGTGCGCGGCCATCGCGCCGCCGGACAGCGCGTCCGGCCAGTTCATGCCGGAGGCCACGACCACCGAGGTCGGCAGGTAGGAGAACCGGGCGGCGACAGCCGCCGCGGTGCCGTAGCGGTCCGCGCCGAACAGCGGGGTGAAGGTCGTCCAGTCGTGCCAGGAGGGGAACGAGGCGTGCACCGCGGCCACCGCCTTGCCGCCGATCCCGTACATCCTCGTCACGTTCGGGTCCAGGCCGGACAGGTAGGCCTTGGTCGCCGGCGGCAGGACCCCGGCGTTGCTGAGCACGACCACCGCTCCGGCGCTGGGCGGCGTCGCGCTCTGCGCGGAGATGCCGAGTGCTCCGGCCGCCGCTCCGGCCGCCAGCGCGTCGGGGAAGTCGGTCCCGGTGGCCACCAGCACGCTGGAGGGCGGCCCGTTCGGCGAGATGGTGTGCGCGATGCTCACCGCGGTGGCGAAGCGGTCCGGCCCGGCGACGCGGCGCGGGACGAATCCGTTGGCGGCGATGGCGTTCTCCACAGCTGGGGACAACGCCTGCGTCCCGCCGAGCAGGTACACGGTCGACCCCGGTGTCAGGATCCTGTGGAGCTCCTTCATCGTGCTCGGGTTCATCGCCTTGGACCCGGTCAGCAGCAGCGGTCCGTCGGCCTGCGCGGCCAGCGCCGAACCGCCGAGCGCGTCGGCGAAGGTGTCGTCGCGGCTGAGCACCGCGGCCTTGGCCTGGTCGCGTCCGGCGTTGGCGCAGCCGTGGCAGTCGAAGGTGCGGATGCTGGCCAGGACGGCGGTGATGTCGCGGTCGAACCCGGCCAGCCGCTCGACCGTGCCCCGGCTGGCCTGGCCGACGTCGAACCAGTCGGTGTCGATGTTGATGGTGACCCCGCCGTAGGTCTCGTCGTGGCCGCCCTGCGTCTGGTGCACGCGCTGGTGGTTCGCCCACTGCGAGGGCTTCACGTTGGGGTCGTCGGTGGTGTTCTGGTTGTCCCAGGCCGCGATGTCGATGACGTCGGGGGAGCTGGCGCCGTACGCGGCGGACTGGTCCTTGATCCCGGTGCTGGAGCTGGAGTACCAGCCGGCGCGGAAGCCGTTGCGGTGCAGTTCCTGGGTCCAGCCCTGCGAGTAGGCGATGACCAGCTGGGTGTAGCTGGAGTCGTAGTTCTCCATGTCGTCGTAGACGACCGAGGCCGGCGGGAAGTTCAGGGCGCGGGCCTGGTTCGCGGCGTCGTCGGCCTCGGAGGAGCCCAGCTGGAAGGCGGTGGCGGTGGTGAGCGTCGTGAAGTCGCTCTGGTAGTTGCCGCTGCCGTCCTTGTACTGCGCCTGGCTGCCCACGTACAGCGGCAGGAAGCGCCAGCCCATCGCGGCCTGCCGGCCCACCCATTCCTTGGTGAGGTTCGCGGTGTTCTGCGCCTTGCAGCCCGGCGCGTATCGCAGGCCCCCGATGTAGATGCCGACGGCCCGGTACGGCGACTGGAGCCAGGCGTCCATGGAGGCGTTGTCCGGGGCCCAGCAGGGATCGAAGCCGGCGCCGGAGTACACCGTGCTGGGGACCGCCTGCGGCACCGGCGGGCTCGCGGTCGCGGTGAGTAGCCAGGTGGCCAGCCCGGCCATGGCCAGGGCGGCCGCACAGACCGCCGCCGTGACCCGCTTGGGCCACCGATGAAACAACGCCGACACCTAACCCACACCCCACCCTTTGTTTCTGCGAAGCAGGCGGCGCGGGCTCCCCTTGAGCCCGCGCCGCCTGCCCGAATCCTGCGGTCGGTGGGCCTCAGCCCACCGGGTTGGACGAGTAGGCGACGCCGCCGGTCCCGGCGATCAGGCTGCCCACAACCTTGTCGACGCTTCCGGGGACCGCGGCGTTTCCACCGAAGATCTCGGCGCGGTTGAACTGGCCGGCGTCCTGGTTCAGCCACTGGGCCGCGCCGGCCGGCACCCCGGCCTTCGGGTCCACCAGCAGCAGCGGGCCGTCCTCGGTGCCCATCTCGGCGCCGCCGGACAGCGCGTCGGCCCAGTTCATCCCGGTGGCCAGGCCCGCGGAGTTCGCCGAGCCGAAGAAGTACCGGGCGACGAAGGCCGAAGTCTGGTACCGGTCCGTGCCCCACAGGCCAAGGAACGAGCCGCCCTGCGAACCCGCGGGGATCCAGTGCGACCCCAGCGCGGCCGAGGCCTGCCCGCCGATGCTGTCCAGCTCGATGAAGTTCGCCGGCCGCGAGTGATCCGTGTTCAGGTTGGTCCTGCCGAGCAGCGGGGCCAGGTACTGGATCGTCGGCTTCGGCATCACGGTGTTGTCGGTCAGCAGCACGACCGCGTTCTTGCCCTGGTGCGCGTCGATCGCGCCGGCCGCGGCGCCGGCCGACAGCGCGTCGGGGAAGTTCTCGCCGGTGGCCACCAGGATGTAGTCCGGGGCGACGCCGGGGCCGGTGACGGTGTTCGCGATGGCCACCGCGGTCTCGAACCGGTCGCCGCCGGAGACCCGCTGCACCTTGTAGTGCAGTGCGGTCAGCGCGTTCTGCACGTTCGGGGACAGCGCCTGGATTCCGCCGAGCACGTAGACGGTCTTCACACCGTCGCCGGGGCCCAGCACCCGCTGGATCTCGGCCTTCACCGCCGGGTCCAGCCCAGCGGTCTGGGTCAGCAGCAGCGGGCCGCCGACCTTCGCGGCCAGCGCCGAGCCGCCGAGGGCGTCGGCGAACTGGTCGGAGCGGGTGAGCACGACCGCCTTGGCCGCGGCACCCGGGGAGTTCGCGACGCCCGCGGAGGACCAGTGCGACTGGGAGACCTTGATGGCGGTGCCCAGACGGTCGGTGCCGGCGATGCGGGTCACGCTGTCCTGGACGTCGGGCCGGAACGCCGGCTGGCCGGTGATCTTGGTGCCCGGGACGACCTCGGTGTACGCGGCGCTCTTCACGGCCGTGGCCGGGACCGACAGGGTGTCGACGTCCTTGCCGGTGCCGTCGAGCTGCTCGAAGACCAGACCGTTGCCGCTCGGCGTCCACGCCGGGTTGTCGAAGCCGCCGCCGCCTGCCGTGACCTGGGTCAGGGTGCCGGCCGGGTTGCTCAGGGCGACCGTGTAGACGTTGGTGCCGGCCGGGCTCGCGGTGTTGGCGACGAACGCGACATGCGTGCCGTCGGCCGAGATCGAGGGGCTCCAGCCGGTCGCGATCGCCACCGGCGCCGCGCCGGTCGCCCGGTTCCACAGGTAGATCTGGGGCGCCTTGCCGGACGTGTTCACCTGGTACACCAGCAGCGAGCCCACCGAGTCGGGGTGGTAAAGGTCGCTGCCCGCCACATTCTGCAGGGTCTGGACGGTCGGCGCTCCGCCGCCGCCCGCCACGCCGCTGCCGTAGGCGCCCTGGATGCCGCTGCCGTAGGCCCAGTTCAGGACGGAGTTCTTGCCGGGGACTGTCTCCGACCAGACCACCTTGGATCCGCCGTCGATCCACGCCGGGTGCGAGCGGACGATGCCGGCGCCCGGCGCGGGGGCGATGACCTCGGACGCGCCGCCCGGAACCCCGGCCACGACCGCGTTGGTCGCCGGGTCGATCCACGCGGCCCGGGCGCCGGTCGGCGCCCACGCGAGATTCTGCGCCTTCGGGGCGAACCCGAGTGCGTACTTGGTGCCGGCGACGGTGCTGGTCGCTGAGGGCGCCGTGGTGCTGCCCCCGGAGACCGTCAGGTTCGCGGTGCCGTTCGGGCTCGCCGTGGTGGCGTTCGCCACCGGGGCGATGAGCCCGGCCGCGGCGGCCACCGAGGTGGCCAGCGTTGCGGTCAGCGCCAGCGGCCGGCGCAAAACAGAGTCAGACATGAAGTGGCTCCTTGGCCTGTCGTCAGCGCGGCGCCGCACCCGATGCGGGTGCTCCCCGAAACGCGCGGGCATGCCGCAGCGACGAGGTTAGGCCAAGTGAGCGAATGCGGTCCCTGATCCGGACGCGGTGCGTAGGGGAATTCATCTTTACGCCCCGGACAGATTCTCCGATTTGCGGCCAACAACCAGTTCGGGTTGTGATGGGACGCATGACGCATCCTGGGACAGCCGTGACGGAGCCGCTCTCCGGGCTCAGCCAGGCCCAGGTCGCGCAGCGTGAGGCGGCCGGCGAGGTCAACGACATCCCCTCGAAGACCTCGCGCCCGCTGTCCGAGATCGTGCGATCGAACGTGTTCACGCCGTTCAACGCGATCATCGGCACGCTGTTCGTCATCGAGCTGGCGGTCGGCCCCATCCAGGACGCGCTGTTCGGCTTCGTCATCGTCGCCAACTCCGCGATCGGGATCTTCCAGGAGTGGCGGGCCAAGCAGACCCTGGACTCCCTCGCCGTGGTCGGCGAGTCCCGGCCCCGGGTCCTGCGCGACGGCGCCGAGCAGGAGATCGCGGCCTCGCGGATCGTGCTGGGCGATGTGATCGTGCTCGGTCCGGGCGATCGCGTCGTGGTGGACGGCGAGGTGGTGCGCGCCGACGCCCTGGAGGTCGACGAGTCGCTGCTGACAGGTGAGTCCGACTCGGTGCTCAAGCACACCGGCGACGCGGTGATGTCCGGCTCGTTCGTGGTCGCCGGCTCCGGGGCGTTCCGGGCCACGAAGGTCGGGCACCAGGCCTACGCGGCCAAGCTGGCCGAGGAGGCCCAGAAATTCACGCTGGTCAACTCCGAGCTGCGCACCGGCATCAACAACATCCTGAAGTGGATGACCATGTTGATGGTCCCGGCCGGGATCCTTCAGGTGGTGACGCAGCTGAACCGCTCCGGCGGCGTCCGCGAGGGCATCAGCCGCACCATCGCCGGGCTGGTGCCGATGGTCCCCGAGGGTTTGGTGCTGCTGACCTCGGTGGCGTTCGCGGTCGGGGTGATCCGGCTGGGCCAGAAGAACTGCCTGGTGCAGGAACTGCCCGCGATCGAGGGCTTGGCGCGGGTGGACACCGTGTGCCTGGACAAGACCGGCACGCTGACCGAGGGCGGGATGGCCTTCGACGGGGTCCAGGAGCTGCCCGGCGCGGCCGGCGGGTCCGGCACGGATGTCCCGACGGTGCTCGCGGCGCTCGGCGCGGCCGAGGAACGGCCCAACGCCACGATGCAGGCGGTGATGGAGAAGTTCCCGCCGAACGCGGACGGTTGGATCCCGGCCCAGGTCGCGCCGTTCTCCTCGGCCCGCAAGTGGTCCGGGGTCACCTTCGCCGACGGCAAGGGCACCTGGCTGCTCGGCGCGCCGGACGTCCTGGGCCGCGGCACCCCGGCCGCCGACCAGGCCGAGGAGCTGGGCTCCTCGGGGCTGCGGGTCCTGATGCTGGCCCGCGCCGAGGGCCCGGTGGACGAGGTGACCGCCGGTTCGAGCACCCCGGTCGCGCTCATCACGCTGCGCCAGCGCGTTCGCTCCGACGCCCGCGACACGCTGGACTATTTCGAGAAGCAGAGCGTCACGCTGAAGGTGATCTCCGGCGACAACGCGGTGTCGGTCGGCGCGGTCGCGGCGTCGCTGAAGCTGCCCGGGGCCGCCGACCCGAAGGACGCGCGCACGCTGCCCGAGGGCGACCCGGAGGCGTTCGCCGAGGACGTCGCGGGCCACTCGGTCTTCGGCCGGGTCACCCCGCAGCAGAAGCGCGAGATGGTCACGGCGCTGCAGTCCCGCGGCCACACCGTGGCCATGACCGGCGACGGCGTCAACGACGTGCTGGCCCTGAAGGACGCCGACATCGGCGTCGCGATGGGCTCCGGCGCCGGCGCCACGAAGGCGGTCGCGCAGATCGTGCTGCTGGATGACCGCTTCGCCACCCTGCCCGAGGTGGTCGCCGAGGGACGCCGGGTGATCGGCAACATCGAGCGGGTGGCGAACCTGTTCCTGGTGAAGTCGGTCTACTCCTTCGTGCTGGTGGTCCTGGTCGGGATCTTCCAGCTCGAGTATCCGTTCCTGCCCCGGCACACCACCCTGATCGCCGCGCTGACCATCGGGATCCCGGCCTTCTTCCTGGCGCTGGCCCCGAACTACGAGCGGGCCAGACCCGGCTTCGTGCGGCGGGTGCTGCGCTTCGCCATCCCGGCCGGGCTGGTCGCCGGGATCGAGGTGTTCGTCGCCTACTGGGTGGCGCGCGGCGAGGAGAACACGCTGGGGGAAGCGCAGACCACCGCGATGGTGTCGCTGTTCGCGTGCAGCCTGTACATCGTGCAGTTGGTGGCGAGGCCGATCGTGTGGTGGAAGGTCGTGCTCATCGCGTCGATGGCCGGCCTGTTCGTGCTCTGCGTCGCCCTGCCGGCCGGACGGCACTTCTTCGACCTGCACTTCGGCCCGTGGTACCAGTGGACCACCGGCCTGGTGATCGCCGCGGCGGCGTGCGTCGTGCTGGAACTGCTGTGGCGCTACCTCAGCGCGCACCGGACGGTGGCGGCGGCGGAGCCGGCCGAGGCCGGTTAGCCGCCGCCGGCCGATCGGCGGCGCTCAGCTGCATCCGGCGGTCTTCAGGACGGTCGGGTTGACGCCCGGGGTGATCCCGGCGAGCTTGCACAAGGTGGCGTCGGAGACCTGCCAGTTGCCCGAGGACGCGTCGTAGACCGCGTCCCCGCTGGCGTGCGGCAGCGCCGGCTGGCCGTTCAGCAGGATCGCGAAGTCGACGTTGGCGTGCGTGGGGCTGTCGAAGGTCACGGTGTTGACCTGGATCGAGGACTTCTCCCCGTTGGCCGCCGCGGCCAGCGCGGTGAGCAGGCCCTGCACCTGGGCGGCGTTCTGCACCATCGCGGCTTTGGTGGCGGTGCTGATGCTGTTGTCGAAGAACTTGTTGTACGCGTCCTTCACCTGCTGGGTCGCGCCCGCCACGTCGGAGGGCTGGCCGCCGGACGGTGCGCTGCTGGAGCTGGAGCTGCTGGAACCGCCCGCCATAGAGCTCGAACTGCTCGAACCGCCGGCGGTGGTGGTGCTACCGCTCGCCGAGGGCGAGGACTTGCTGGAGGAACAACCGGCGGCGAGGAGTGCCGCCACGGCGAGGGTGGCGCCGGTTCGGACAAGCGATGTGCGTCGAGATGTCACGGAGGATCACGCTCCTGAAGAGTATTCCCGGCCTCTTCCACCTGACATACCATCATCTCCAGTAAGGGTCCACAGACACACCCGCCTCACGGATGTTGCCGGAAGGTATTCGGAGCCTATGTCGCGCCTCGACGAACTGGACCGGCGGACCCGTGTGGCGCTCGGCGGTGCCGTCGGTTTCGTCGGGGTGCTCCTGCTGGTGGTGGGCTGGTATCTGATCTCGGGCGAGGCGATCGCGGCCAAGCAGCTGCCGTATCTGGCGTCCGCCTCGATACCCGGCGCGGTGTTGGTGGTGTGCGGGTTCGTCCTCGCGATATCCGGGAGCACCGACCCTGATACAGCTCGGCGCATCGCGGAGTTGCACGCGTTGCTCACCGAGGACTCCGAGGCTGAGGAGTAGGCGCGCGATGTTCTACGCCGGTCTCGCGCTGAACGGGCTGGCGATCGGGTGCGTGGCGGCGCTGGCCGCGGTGGGGCTCCTGGCCACCTACCGGGTGACCGGCGTCTTCAACATCGCCTTCGGCTCCACCGCGGTGTTCTGTGCCTACGTCATGTGGCAGTGCGTGCGGGTGTGGCGGATGCCCGTCGGCGTGGCCGCCTTGCTGGTGCTGGGGATCGTCGCCCCGGGCGTCGGGCTGCTGCTGGAGCGGTTGGTTTATCGGCCGTTGCGGCGCAGCGGGGCGTCCGGGTTGTTGGTGGCGACGCTCGGTGTGCTGGTGCTCCAGCTCGGGGTGGTCTTCCTGCTGTGGGGCGGGCGTTCCTACGTGGACGCGCCTTCGTTGCTGCCGGCCGGCTCGGTGCGGTTGACGGGATCGCTGGCCCTGTCCTACGCGACCATCGTCGAGCTCTGCGTCGTCGCCCTGATCGCCATAGTGCTGACCTTCCTCCTGCGTGCCACGCGGGTCGGCCTGATGGTGCGGGCCGTGGTCGACGACCGGGACCTGGCCGCCGCCCTGGTGCCCGCCGACCGGCTCGCCGCCGGAGGATGGGCGTTCGGGTCGTTCCTGGCCGGCGTCGCCGGGGTGCTGTGGGCTCCGATCTACCACCTGGATCCGTACAGCCTGACGCTGACCGTGCTGGAGACGATGGGTGTCGCGGTCCTGGCGCGGCTGACGTCCTTGCCGGTGGCGGTGCTCGCGGCGTTGGCGATCGGGATCGCGCAGACCGAGCTGACGGCGGTGCATCCGGCGGCGCGGTGGCAGGGATTGGTCGACGCGTTCCACACGAACCTGTTCGTGCTGGTGCTCTTCGCGGCGCTGATGGTGGTGCCCCGCTTGGGGATCCGGGACCCGGGGGAGATCGGAACCGGACTCCACCGCGTAGGCGCGCGACGGACTTCGAACCCTGATCTTGTCAGCCGGCTGCCGATGGGCGCGCTGTCGTTGGTGTTGGCGCTGCCGCTGTTCTTCGATCCGGCGGATCTGCGGGCCTCGTTGGCGGTACCGGCGCTGGCCGTGGTGTTCGTGTCGTTGGTGGTCGCCACCGGATACGCCGGCCAGATCTCATTGGGGCAGGCCGGCTACGCGGGGCTCGGGGCGCTGTTCATGGCGAAGCTGGCCGGGGCGGGGGTGCCGTGGCTGGTGGCATTGTTCCTCGGGCCGCTGTTGGTGGTGCCACTGGGGTGGCTCACGGGCGCTGTGTTTGTCAATAAAGGCATAGCTATCCACCGGCGCGGGCTCTACCTCGCTCTGACGACCTTCGCGACAGCAGCGGTGGTCGCCCGCTTCGTCTTCGCGCAGCCTGTGTTCGTCGGCGGCTTGGTGGTCTCGCGACCGCCGGACTTCACGGATGACCATTGGTTTTACGCTCTCGAACTCGCCTGCCTGCTGCTCGCGCTGCTGCTGGTCCGCTCCCTGCACAGCGGCCCGATGGGGCGCGCGCTGGTGGCGCTGCGCGATTCGGAGGCGGCGGCGGTCTCGGCGGGGATCGATGTGCGGCGGATGAAGGTGTTCGTGTTCGCCTGCGCGGCGGGGCTGGCCGGCCTCGGCGGCGCCCTGACGACGTCCGCCGCGCAGGCGTTCAACCCCACGGACTTCGACCCCGTGCAGGGTCTGGTGTGGTTCGCGGCGGTCGCGGTGTGGGGCGTGGACTCGGCGCTGGGCGCCGTCGTCGGGGCCGCGGCGCTGGTGGCGGTGGACGTCGGGACGGTGGTGGGGGTATCGGGGCTGCTGATCGGCGCCGGCGCGGTGGTGCTCGGGCGGTCCCCGGGCGGGATCGGCGCGGCGGTGCGGCGGGGCGGGGACTGGCTGGCGCGGCCGGCGCGGCGTCCGACCACCCGGCGGCTCAGCCCCGCCGGCCGCGCGCTGGCGGCGCGGGCGCGGGAGCGGCGGGCCTCATGAGCGGCGGGCAACGGTTCACGGCGTTGCAGATCAGAGGGCTGCGACGCAGCTTCGGCGGCGTGACCGCGGTCGACGACGCGGACCTGGACGTCCCGGCCGGCGCGGTCACCGCGCTGATCGGGCCGAACGGGGCCGGGAAGACGACGCTGTTCCACTGCGTCACCGGGCTGGACACCGCGGACGCCGGGAGCGTGCGGCTGGTCGGCGCGTCCGAGGCCTCGTCGCTGCTTCTCAGTGGTCTGCCACCGCATGCCCGGGCCCGGGCCGGCGTCGCCTGGACCTTCCAGCGCATCGAGCTCTTCGCCGGCCTCACCGTCGCGGAGAACGTCAGCGTCGGCGCGGAGAACCGGCGCGGCCGTCCGTTGCTGGCCGGTCTGCTGGGCCTGCCCGATCCCCGCCGCGCCGCCGTGCGGGCCACCACCGCCGCCGTCCTGGACCGGCTCGGGCTCACGGCCCTCGCCGACGTCTCCGCGGGCTCGCTGCCCATCGGCACCATGCGCCTGGTCGAACTCGGGCGCGCGCTGGCCGCTGAACCGGCCGCGCTGCTGCTCGACGAGCCGGCCTCCGGGCTCGACGACCGCCAGATCGCGCGGCTGGCCGAGGTGCTGCGGGCGCTGGCCGCCGACGGCCTGGCGATCCTGCTCGTGGAGCACGACATCCGCTTCGTCACGGCCGTCGCCGACCGCGCCTACCTCATGGTGGCCGGCCGGGTGCTGTTGTCCGGCAGTCCGGACGAGGTGTTCGCCTCCGAACTGGCCCGCGAGATCTACGTGGGCGATTCCTGATGCTCACGCTCGACGCGGTCCGCGTCCGCTACGGTCCCCTGGAGGCGTTGCACGGGGTCAGCCTCAGCGTCGGGCAGGGTGAGGTGACCGCCGTCCTGGGCCGCAACGGAGCCGGCAAGTCCACCCTTCTGCGTGCGGTGGCCGGCTACCTGCGCACGTCCTCCGGCCGCATCCAGTGGCAGGGCGCTGATATCACGCGCGCCCCGATACGCCGCCGCGCCGCCGCGGGCGTGATGCTGATCCCCGACGAGGGCGGCGTGTTCCGCACCCTGACCGTCCGCGAGAACCTGGACCTGTTCGCCGCCGGCCGCGACCTCGCCCCGGCCCTCGACGCGTTCCCGGATCTCAGTACCCTGTCACACCGCCGCGCGGCCCAGCTGTCCGGCGGCGAGCAGCAGATGCTCGCCCTGTCCCGCGCCCTGCTGGCCCCCTGGCGCCTGCTGCTGGTCGACGAGCTCTCGCACGGCCTGGCCCCGGTCCTGGCCGCCCGCCTGTACGAGGTCCTGGCCGCCCTCGCCGCGGCGCACCCCGACCGCGCCGTGGTCCTGGCCGAACCCGAACCCCGCGAAGCACTGGCGCTGGCCGCCCGCATCCACGTCCTGCGCCGCGGAGAACTCGCCGCCACGGGTTCCCCCACCGACTTCGATCCCGCTACGTTGTGACCATGGAAGCGCCCACGGACCTGTTCGACCCCTCGCGCGACCCCCGCGCCGACCTGGCCGAGGCCCGCCAAGCCGCCGCCAAGGACGGCAAGGACATCCTCCTGGCCCTGGGCGCCCGCTGGTGCCCGGACTGCACCGCCTTCGAGGACTGGACCCGCGACCCCGACGTGGCCGAAGTCCTGGCCCGCGACTACCACCTGGTCACCGTCAGCGTCGGCACCGAACGCGGCCAGCGCGACCAGAACGCCGACATCGACGCCGACTTCAACCACCCGATCGCCGGCGGCATCCCGTCCCTGTCGGTCCTCAACCCCGAGGGCAAGATCCGCTTCGACTCCGCCGACGGCGAGTTCGCCCGGGCGCGGAAGATGAAGCCGGCGGACCTTCTGGACTTCTTGAAGTACGGGCGCTGACAAACGGATTAGTCCGAACAGGTGATTGAAGTGCATTCGCCTGCGGTGACCGACTGGCTACGCTGAACTTATGGAGTCAGATCGAGTTCCACCAGAAGGTTGGTCTCCCATGAGCGTCGGCTTTGTGGAGGTTCCACTCCCGGACTCGCCGTACGAGATGTGGATCCGCGGCGAGCTTGAGGGTTATCTCGGCCTGCCGGAGGGCTTCCGCGCCGAGATCATCGAGGGGGACATCGTCGTGTCGCCTGCCGCTCGCTTCACGCACAACAGGATCGCCGCACGCATCGCTGCCGCATTCGTGCGGGCATCGGACGCCGACCCGGAGTTCCGGTGGGAAGCGGTGCCCAACACCGGCGTCGGAGAGCCGGAGTCCAAGGGCTGGATTCCGGATGTGGCCATCGTGGACAACAGGCGCGGCGACGAAGCAGCCGAGGCGGGGCTGGTGGTCATCGGCCCGCGCGACATGGCCATGGCCGTCGAGGTCACTTCGCCGTCGAACGCCGATCACGACCGTGAGCCCGGCCCTCAGCACCGGCGCAAGAACGGTAACCGGATCATGAGCAAGTGGACCGACTACGCGTCCGCCGGGGTCGAGTTCTACCTGCTGGTCGATGGCGACCCGCGGGTCGCGCGAGCCATCCTCTACTTCGATCCGAATCCGGAGACGAGCCGCTACGAGTCCGCGATCGCGTGGGACCTGGGCGAGCCGATCGTGCTGCCCGAGCCCTTCGGCCTGACCATCGACACCGCGGACTGGAAAATCTGGTCCTGACCAGCGTTCCGCGGCCTAAGCCCCGTACAACCGCTGCATCGCGTAAGCCGTCATCTGCTCGATCGCCTTCGCGTCGAACACGATCCGGTGCTCCCCCTCGATGTCCAGCACGATCCCGTACCCGGTCGGCAGCAGGTCCAGAACCTCGCCGCCGGTCACGGTGAAGTACCGCGACTCCTCGCCGGAGTAGGCGCGCAGCTCGGTGAGCGAGCTGAACATGGGGATCACCGGCTCCGGGGTGTCGTGCAGGGCCAGGAATCCCGGCTGTTCGCCGCGCGGGCAGTAGATCTTCGCGCTGTTGAACACCGTGTAGAAGTCCTCGGGGCCCATCACGCCGCCGGTGAACGCGCGGATCGCGTCGCTCAGGGCGGGGTTGGCCACCTGGGACGGCGGGGGCTCCTGGGGATAGCCGTACACGTCACGAGAGCCTACCCGCCGCTCGAGGTGCGGCGCACGGCGCCGGCGTGATCGACCTCACCGCCGCCCCCGGCGAATAGGGCGAGGTCCGGGCTTGCGGCTAGTTACCAGCGGGTAGCATCCTGGGGAGAGCTTATTACTCATCAGTACGACCGGAACGTAAACCCTGAGCCGGTCCGGGACAGCGGGAGCCTACGGCGATGAGCCACTACAAGTCGAACCTGCGCGACATCGAGTTCAACCTCTTCGAGGTGTTCGGACGCGGCGAGGTCTACGGGACCGGCGAGTACGCCGACATGGACGCCGACACCGCCAAGTCGATCCTGGCCGAGGTCGAGCGGCTGGCCGTGGACGAGCTGGCGCCGAGCCTGCTCGACTCCGACCGCAACCCCCCGATCTTCCACCCCGAGACCAACTCGGCCACCCTGCCGGAGAGCTTCAAGCGCTCCTACAAGCAGTTCATGGACGCCGAGTGGTGGCGCCTGGGCCTGCCGGTCGAGCTCGGCGGCACCCCGACCCCGCGCACCCTGCGCTGGTCGGTGGCCGAGCTGGTGCTGGGCGCGAACCCGGCGATCTGGATGTACTCCTCCGGCGCCGACTTCGCGACCGTGGTGTGGAACCTGGGCACCGAGGAGCAGCGCAAGGTCGCGCGGCACATGGTCGAGGGCCAGTGGGGCTCCACCATGGTGCTCACCGAGCCGGACGCCGGCTCCGACGTGGGCGCCGGCCGCGCCAAGGCGATCCAGCAGGCCGACGGCACCTGGCACATCGAGGGTGTGAAGCGGTTCATCACCTCCGGTGAGCACGACCTGAGCGAGAACATCATCCACCTGGTGCTGGCCCGCCCCGAGGGCGCCGGCCCCGGCACCAAGGGCCTGTCGCTGTTCATCGTGCCGAAGTTCGACTTCGACTGGGAGACCGGCGAGCTCGGCGAGCGCAACGGCGCCTTCGTCACCAACGTCGAGCACAAGATGGGCCTGAAGGCCTCCACCACCTGCGAGGTCACCTTCGGCCAGGCCGGCGTGCCGGCCAAGGGCTGGCTGCTCGGCGAGGTGCACGACGGCATCGCACAGATGTTCAACATCATCGAGTTCGCGCGCATGATGGTCGGCACCAAGGCCATCTCCACCCTGTCCACCGGCTACCTGAACGCCCTGGAGTACGCCAAGCAGCGCGTGCAGGGCGCGGACCTGGCCACCACGGGCAAGGACGCGCCGCGCGTCACCATCACGCACCACCCGGACGTGCGCCGCTCGCTGATGACGCAGAAGGCCTACGTCGAGGGCATGCGCTCCCTGGTGCTGTACACCGCGACCTTCCAGGACGCGATCGAGCAGGCCCGGGCCGCCGGCACCGAGGACAAGAACGCCGAGCGCATGAACGACCTGCTGCTGCCGATCGTGAAGGGCTACGGCTCGGAGAAGTCCTACGAGCAGCTGGCGCAGGCGCTGCAGATCTTCGGCGGCTCCGGCTTCCTGCAGGAGTACCCGCTGGAGCAGTACATCCGCGACGCCAAGATCGACTCGCTGTACGAGGGCACCACCGCGATCCAGTCCCTGGACCTGTTCTTCCGCAAGATCGTGAAGGACGGCGGGGTCGCGCTGAACGGCCTGAACGAGGAGATCACCAAGTTCCTGGCGGCCGACCCGGGCGGTGCCGAGCTGGCCCGCGAGCGCCAGCTGCTGGCCACCGCGCAGGCCGAGGTCGGCGCGATGCTCAAGGCGATGCTGGACAAGGCCGGGGAGTCGCTGTCGGACTCCAGGCAGCTGTACGTCGTCGCGCAGAACACCGTGCGCTTCCTGTTCGCGCTCGGCGACGTGATCGTCTCCTGGCTGCTGCTGCGCGGCGCCACGGTCGCGCAGGCGGCGCTGGCCGACGGCGCGGCGGGCCGCGACGTGCCGTTCTACACCGGCAAGGTGGCCGCGGCGAAGTTCTTCGCGCAGAACACCCTGCCGCTGCTGGCCGCGCAGCGCGCGATCGTCGAGGCGACCGACAACGCCCTGATGGACGTGCCGGAGGAGGCTTTCTAAGAAGCCTGACGGGGACGAGAAGCCCCTTCGCATTTCACGGAGTCGCCCCTACTCTGCGCCACTATGGCGAGGGCAGGGGCGATTCTGCGTGTCACGGTCCGGACGGTCGGCGAACTGCTGGTCACCTTCTCGGTGCTGTTGGCGCTGTTCATCGTGTATCAGCTCTATTACACGAACGTGGTCGGCCGGCAGGCGATGAGCCACGAGGTGGCCTCCATGCGCCGGCAGTGGACGACCGCTCCGCCCCCGCGTCCGGCGCCCCCGGCGCCGCACGGCGAGTCCGCCCCGGTGGTGGCGCCGCCGCCGCCCGCGGTGCTGCACAACGGCGACGACGTCGCGATCCTGCACATCCCGCGCCTGGGCTCCGGGATCGGCGACGCCGGGATCCCGGTGCTGGAAGGCGTCGGGCTGGACATCCTGAACAAGGCCACCGGCCACTACCCGGGCACCGCGCTGCCGGGCCAGATCGGCAACTTCTCGGTCGCCGGCCATCGCAAGACGCACGGCGAGCCGTTCCGCCACCTCGACGAGATGCGCGCCGGCGACCTGGTCTACGTGGAGACCGCGCAGGCCTGGTACACCTACCGGATCGATGCCGATCCGGTGATCGTGCAGCCCACCGACCTCGGGGTGGTGGACCCGGTGCCCGGCGAGCCGGGGGTCCGGCCGACGCGGAGTCTCATCACCCTGACGACCTGCAATCCGTGGTGGTCCTCCACCCAGCGGATGATCGTGACCGGCCATCTGGTCGCCACCGGCTCGCATCCGTAGCTGTCTGACGATCCATCAGATGACTATTGACACTCCGTCAGATTGCTTCCTCAATGACTAGGCAGTTTCGATCTGCCGTTCGATGTCAGGAGGCATCCATGGATCGTCAACAGACGCATGCAAAGCGCATCAGCGGACGGGTGGCCGCGCTCGGCGGCGCGGTCACGGTGGCCGCCGCGGCCCTCGCGGTCTTCGCGCCGGCCGCCGACGCCGGCACCACGAGCGTCTCCTACACCAGCTGTACCAGCAGCAATCCCCAGCTCTCGGCGCCACCGCCGAACTACACCTCGCAGGTGACGCTGACACCTCAGGGTTCTTCGTTCCAGGTTGGCAAGGCGATCTCGATCACCTGGCACTACTCGATCTCCACGGCGCCGGGGCCGGTCGGGATCCCGGTGGCGAACGTGGCCACCGCGAAGGCGAAGATCCTCATCAGCGGCGCGGCGAGCTCGACCGTCACCACCGGGTCGTCGGCGAACTTCCCGCCCGCGCCGGTGGCGGCCGGCGGGACGTTCCAGATCCCTGACATGACCGCCACCTTCACGCCGACCGCCGCCGGGACGTACAAGCTGACCCCCGGCGACAACGAGCAGGACATCACGCAGTTCAGCCTGGTGGTGGCGTGCAAGGGCGCCGCGTCCGGTCCGGCTGCGACGATCACGGTGGCGCCGGCATCCGGCGGGGGCGGGGGCACCCCGACGTCGAGCTCCAAGCCGTCCACGTCCGGCAGCTCGAGCGCTTCAGGCGGCTCCTCGACGTCGAGCACCGGTTCCGGGGGCTCCACCGGTTCCTCCAGCACCGGCACCGAGGCCGGTTCGGGGACCGGCTCCAGCAGTTCCACCACGGGCGTCCTGCCGCACACCGGCTTCGACGGCCGGTGGCTGGCCGGCGGGGCGGTCCTCGCCGCCGTGCTCGGCGGGACGGGCCTGTACGCCACGCGCCGCCGGCACGGGAGTCACGGCTGAACCGAAAAGGCCTGATTCACCCGCATTCCGCGCCGTCCGGCAGCCGGGGTTCGAACGTGCGTATTGACTTCGCATCCGCGCTGCCCGTGAATATCTGACGCTCCATCAGAACCGGTGTGCGACAACCCACCCCTGCGGGCCGCCGGCCCGTGGGTTTGTCACCCCCTCGTAGAAAGAGGGCACCACCAGTGAGACAAGGGTTCGGATCAAGACACAGAACCAGACCGGGCAGGGCCATCGCCCTGGCCGGCACCCTCGCCGTGGCCCTGGCCACCGCGACGGCCCTGGCCCCGGCGGCCGCGGCCGGTACGACGACCGTGAACTTCGGGAGCTGCACCAGCAGCAACCCCGGACTCGCGGCGCCGCCGCCCGACTACAGCAGTCAGGTGACCCTGACCCCCTCGGCGAGCACCGTCGCGGTCGGGTCGCCGGTCACCATCACCTGGCACTACTCGCTGTCCACGGCACCGGCCCCCGGCATCCCGATCGCCAACGCGGCCACCGCGAAGGCGCAGATCGTGGTGGGCGGGGCGGCGAGCAGCACCCTCACGGCCGGGCCCTCGGCATCGTTCCCGCCGGCGCCGGTCGCCACGGGCGGGACGTTCCAGATCCCGGACTTCACCGCCACCTTCACCCCGACGACCGCCGGCACGTACACGTTCACGCCCGGGAACAACGAGCAGGACGTGGCGGCCTTCGGGATCGTGATCCAGTGCACCGCGAGCGGGGCGAGCTCGGCGGCCACCATCACCGCGACCAACGCCTCGGCGTCGGTGGGCAGCGCTTATGTGCGGCCCGGCGGAACGGTGAGCTTCACCGGGGCCGGCTGGATCGCCGGGGAGACCGTCACCCCGTCGTTCACCGACAGCGCGGGCACCGCGACCGCCGGCACGGCGATCACCGTCCCGGCAGGCGGCGCGATCTCCGGGTCCATCGGAGTTCCCGCCGCGGCGGCCACCGGGGCCGGTTCGCTGGTCCTGACCGGCAGTACCAGCGGCGCGGTCCCGACCGCGGTCACCGTGCTGGGCGCGCCGACGCTGAGCGCGTCGCCGTCGTCCGGCGGCCCGGGCACCGTCGTCGGCCTGTCCGGCGGCAACTGGGATCCCGGCGCGACCGTGGCGGTCAGCGGCGTGGACGCGTCCAACAACCCGGTCGGCTCGCCCTCGACGCTGACCGCGGACGCCTCCGGGCACCTGTCCGGCAACTACACGGTGCCCAGCTCCCCGATCGCCGCCATCGGCGCCGCGGAACTGGTCGGCGGCGCGCCGAGCACGACTCTGCGCGCGGCGGCGGCGTTCACCTACGCCGGCAACTCCTGCACCGCGGACGCGGCCGGCGCGGCCGTCTCGGCGACCGGGACGTGTTCGGTGCCGCAGAGCGCGAACGTGGCCGTCACCGGCGGGCCGTTGCAAATGCAGGAGAACACCGGAGCGGTGACGTTCCCGGGCGTGACCCTGAACGGCACCGTGCACAACCAGACCGGCGCGCTCCAGCAGGTCGACGTCCAGGACTTCCGTGGCACCACCAACGGCTGGGTCCTGAACGCCACCATGTCCGACCTGGCGCTCACCGGCGGGCCGTACGCCAACACCGGTGCCGCGCCGATCCCGGCCGGCAACGTCTCGGCGAGCGGTCTGAGCTGCACCGGCAACCCGGCCGGGAGCACGCCGTACCCGTCGACCCCGACGGCCGGCTCCGGCGGTGCGCTGAGCACCACCACCGCGATCACGCTGTGCTCGCAGGCAGCCGGCGGGACCAACCCGCCGACCGTCACCGGTGGCGACTTCCTGGTCGGCGCCGGGCTGAATCTGAAGGTCCCGGCGTACGTGCTGCAAGGCACCTACACCGGCACCGTCACCATCTCCCTGCAGTGACGCGCGCAGCGCTGATCTGAGTTCGCTGGAAACGGCAGGGAGGCAAGGGGCTGCCGGTGGGGCGAGGTCCATTCGCCCCACCGGCGGCCACAGCCATGAGTACCACACCGGGCGACTTGCCGAGGAGATCGTCGTGGGGGAGAACAACGTGGTCCGTCGCAGTGCCCGCGCCCGCGCCCGCGCGGCCGCGGTGTTCGCGGCTGTGGCGCTCCTCGTCGGCGTCTCAGCCGGTTTCGGCAGTGGAACCGCCGCCGCGGACCCGACGCCGAGTCCTAAGCCGCCGTCCAACGGTTCCTGGTGGGTCCAGCCGGCCCCCAAGCCCGGAGCGGCCGCCGACACCCGCCAGTACTTCATCCTGGAGGGGCGCCCCGGCACCACCCTGCAGGACGGCCTGGCGGTGTCCAACTACACCGACCACCCGATCACCTACTACGTCTACGGCGCCGACGGCTACAACACTCCCAGGGACGGCCAGTTCGCGCTGCGGGACCATGGGTTTGCGATGACCGGCGTCGGTGCGTGGGTGCGTACTGCGTTCCCCACGGTCACGGTCCCGGCGCGTACTTCCACCGTCGTGCCGATCTCCATAGCCATTCCCTCGGACGCCTCCCCCGGCGATCACGTCGGCGGCGTCTCCGGCATGGACACCGCGGTGGAGAGCGTCCAGCAGCAGGGCAACGTACAGGTCGGCATCAAGCGGGTCGTCGCAGCGCGGCTCTATGTTCATGTCGACGGGCCGGCAGTGGGCGGGCTAACCGTCACCGACCTGAAAGTCGCGGGATCCGCATCATTCCCGGCCTATGTGAGTGACAGTGACGGAACGGTTACTGCAACCGTTACTAATAGCGGCAACTTGCTGGAGTCCCCTAAAGCGCATCTCCATGCGACGGGAATCTTCGGCACGCTGATAGACCGGACGGTTCAGCTTCCGCAGATCCTTCCCGGACAGAGCATCGATTTTTCACAGGTCTGGAAGAACCTTCCGCCCTTTGAGATCGGAACTCTGCATCTGGATGTCACCGACGGCACCGCCTCGCCCCCGGTGACATCGACGGCGGCGGTGTCGGTGACCCTGATTCCCTGGCTCAGCCTGCTGGTCGTCGCCGGGGTGGTGCTCGCGGTGCTGGCGGTGCTCGTGTTCTGGCGCCGACGCGGGATCCCGCTCCCGGCCCGGCCCCGGCGGGAGCCGTCGAAGGCTGCCGCGCCGTGATGCGCCGCCTGGCCGCGGCCGGTGCGACGGCGCTGCTCATCGCGGGTCTCACGGCCCCGGTCACCCGGGCCGACGCCGGCGCCGACGGCCCCACGCTGGCGCTGTCCAAGACCACGGCGAAGCTGGGGGAGTCCATCAGCGTGACCGGGAGCGGGTTCCCCATAGGGGCCCAGCTGCAGGTGGAGATCTGCGGGATCGGGGGGTCGTCGAACTCTTGTGCCGTCGCGGCGGCGGTGCCCGCGACCGCGAACGCGCTCGGCGGCTTCCGCCAGAACCTGCCGGTGGTCGAACCTCCGACGCCGTGTCCCTGCACCGTGCACGTGACCCCGTTCGCGGGCACGGCCGCCGACCCCGTGGACGCCCCGATCAGCATCCCCGGCCTGCGCTACCTGCCGCAGGACGCGCCGCCGGCGGCGGCCGGCACCGCGAAGCTGCTGACGGCCGCCTCGGTCGGCGACTCGCCGTTCCTGACCCAGCTCGGCGCGGACGGCTCGGCGCGGGTCACGGTGACCTTCGCCAACTTCGGCGGCGGACCGGCGCCGGACCCCGGCGTGGTGCTGACGGTGTCGCGCGGTGCGAAGGTGGTCGGCCGCTACCCGGTTGCCTGGACCGGCGGACCGCTGGCGGTGGGCGGGCGCCGGACCCTGACCTGCGAGCTCGCGCTGCCCGGCGGCTGGTTCCGCGACTACGGGATCGGAGTCGCGATCGGCGGCGCCGACCGGCCGATCACCGTCCGCACCCTGTCAGCGGCCGTACGGCCCTGGGGCGAGCTCGTGGCGCCCGCCGCGCTGCTGTTCGGCATCGGGTGCCTGTTCGCGGCCCGCAGGAGGCGCTACGAGCCGGTCAGGGGTCTTCCGGTACGTCCGGGCGGCGCCGCGGGCCGCAGGAGCGGTGCGGCCGTCCCAGAGCCCTTCCCGGGGCCCTTCTCAGGACCGTTCTCGGCTGTGGAACCGGCGACGCTGGGGATCGTCCTGGCGGGCCCAGACCTCGAAAACGCGACGGCTGAGACGCCTGAGACTGCTGAGAACGGGCCCTCATAACCGGGCGGGGCGCCCGACCGCTCCGGTCCCGGCGCCGCCGAGCGCCCGCATCGCCCTAGCGCAGCCGCTCGGCCAGTTCCCGGGCCACCGAGGCGGCCCGCACCCCGTAATCGGATCCGTAGAGCGCCGCGTGTACCAGCAGCGGATGCAGCTGGTGCAGAGGGACGCGCTCCTGCCAGCCGTCGGCCAGCGGGTGCACCTCGTCGTAGGCCGCGATGATCCGGTCCAGATACGGGGGCGGGAACAGCGCCAGCATCGCCAGGTCGGTCTCGCGGTGGCCGCCGTGCGCCGCCGGGTCGATGAACCAGCCCTCGCCCCGGCCGTCCCACAGGATGTTGCCGCTCCAGGCGTCCCCGTGGATCCGCGAGGGCCGCTCCTCCTCGCCGGCCAGGAAGTCGATGCGGGTGCAGACCTCCTCGATCACCTGTGCGCCCTCGGCGTCCAGGTGGCCGCGGTCGCGGGCCAGCCGCACGTAGGGCAGGACCCGGCGCGCGACGTAGAAGGTGGCCCAGTCCTCGTCCCCGCGGTTGTCCAACGGCAGGACCGCGATGTAGCCCGGCCACTCGGCGCCGAAGCTGTGCGCGCCGCGGGCGTGCAGGGAGGCCAGGCGCCGGCCGAACTCCTCGGCGCCGTCGGGGGTCGGGCGGCCCGGCGCGATCCAGGAGGTGACCAGGATGTCCTCGGCCACGCCCAGGACTTCGGGGACCCGCACACCGCCGGAGGCGCCGTCGGCGCCGACCGCCTCACGCAGCCAGCGCAGGCCCGCCGCCTCGGCGTCGAAGTATCCGGGACCGGCGACCTTCTCCGCGTGCTCGAGCGTCTTGACGAACGCCGCCCCGCCGCTGAAGAACTGTATGCGGTACGTCTTCCCGAAGGAGCCGCCTCCGATGGCGGCCACGCCGAGCACGGCCCTGTTCAGCAGGGCGGCCACGCGGTCCGCGACAGTACTCGCCATATGGCGATCGTAGCCGCAGGTGACGGCTCTGCCGGACGAGTAAGTCCGAACCGCCCCGGTTTGTGTCCAGGAGTTTTCAGCGATTATGGCGAAACGGCTCACCTCATGCCCGCCCGGACGCCGCCGCCGGTTCTAGCGCTTGACGTCGTCCGGGAGCATCGCGTGCAGGGCTATGGAGACCACGCTGATCACGAACGCCCCGATCAGCGCGGCCGCGACGCCGTCCACGTGGAAGCGCACGTGATAGTGCTCGCAGATCTTCGAGGTGAGCAACAGCATGAGCGCGTTGATCACGAAGGTGATCAGCCCCAGGGTGAGGATGAACAACCCGAACGTGGCGATCTGCACCAAGGGCTTCACCAGTGTGTTCACCGCGGCGAAGACGACCGCGACGATCAGGATGGTGAGCACCTTCTGCTTGGTGGCGTCCGGGGCGTTCGGATCGACCACGATCTTCACGCCGGACACCACCAGCGTGGTGACCCACAGTGCGACCCCATTGATACCGATCTTCAGCAGCAGCTTCTTCACCGCGGCATGCTCGCACGGGCCCATATCGGGAGTCGAGGGCTTGACACGGAGCCGTTCTTCATCAAGAACGGAACATGAAAGCCACTTCGTCGGGTCCGGACGGACACCCTCCGCGTTCCTTGATGCGCTCACTGTGGCGTAAGAGGACTTCGAGGGGACTCGCCGGGCTTGCCGAGGTCACAGCTTTCTAAGAAATCGACCACCGGTGCCGCGCAATTTCCCGTGTACCCGTACTCTGGCAAGCAGACGGTGACTGGAATCCGTCATCGTCCACTGATGTCGCCTGATCGGCGGATGCAGAAGGCTGGTTTCACGCCTGGCTATCAGGGTCGGTATCCCACGAACGGCCCTGAATTGGTTCATGAAGGGTTTTGCCGGATATGCTCACACCATGACTGCGGTGGAACAGCGGCTCGGCCACAAGGTCAAGAGCCTCGAACAGGAACTCAGCGGGGCCAAGGACGCCGTGCTTCGGCCGATGGGCGTGACGGTCCCCCAGTACACGGCCCTGCTCGTCATCAATGACGAGCCCGGCATCAGCGGAGCGGAGCTGGCCCGGCGTTGTCTGGTCACCCCTCAGACGATGACCACGGTCCTGGGCAACCTGACCCTCAAGGGCTACATCGAGCGCCGCTCGGTGCCCGGCCAGGGTCGCGCCATGGAGACCACGATCACCACGGCCGGCAAGCGGATCCTGGCCAAGGCCGACAAGGAGGTGCTGGCCGTCGAGAAGACGCTGGCCGGCACCATGGCGGTCAAGGACCAGGCCACGTTCGCCAAGCTGCTGGACCAGGCGCGCGCCCCCTTCACCAAGGAGGAGGCCGCTCCGAAGCCGGTGAAGCGGGCGGTGCGGACCACGGCGAAGAAGACCGCGAAGAAGGCCCCGGCCAAGAAGACCGCGGCGGCCAAGGCCGCCCCGGCCAAGAAGGCGGCGGCCAAGAAGACCGTGAAGAAGGCGGCCGCGAAGAAGACCGCCAAGAAGACGGCCAAGAAGACCGCGCGCTGAGCCACTCGGCTCACGCGCGGCGACAATCGGCAAGATCCCTGCTAGTAGGGCCCGGCGCTCAGGCGCCGGGCCCGAAGGATTGCAGGGGTCTTTTTTCGTTGGGGGCGGGTATGGGGGCGGCGCGGGGGCGAAGCACATCAGTGCACTGTTCGCACATCAGCACACTGAGCAACATCGGCCCCGGGTATCTCAACATCCTCAAAAGCAACTTCGGTCGCTCCCGCACCACCCGACGCAGTGATCCCAACGGCTTCCCGGCGCCGGACGGTCCCCTCCTCAGCCGCTTGCCAACGCGACATATCGCGTGGTTACCTGGGAACTAGAAGACTCGGCCACGACGTTGAGTGGTACGGGACCTACGGTTCCGGCAGAAAACGACAAGGACAAGGTGGGGTCGTAATGCCCTTCTGGCTGAAGTGGGTGGCACTCCCGATAGCGGGCGTCGTGGTCGCGTTCTGGATCATCAGCGCGATCGTGGGCTTCATCCTGCACGGCCTGGTGACCCTGGTCATCGCGGCCGCCGTGGTGGGTGCGCTGTACTGGGGATACCACAAGGTCATGATGGAGATTCCGGCCTACCGCCGGAAGAAGCTGCGCGACAAGCAGCGCAAGGGCCTGTACTAGAAGGCCCGCCGGCCGACCGGGCCGGCGCGAACCGGGGGACAGGTGCGTGCTGTTGTGTCCCGTGCGACCAGTGTGACGCACGGGACACAAGGCGATCCCTGAGGCCGATGCGCTCTCGGGCAAACTGGTGAGACCCGCTGACGCGGGTCTCATCGGTGTTCCTTCCCCCTGGCAGGGCTTTTACTCCCCGGGGTGAACCAAGGTCCTGTGATCGCCCCGAAACGGGTGGGCCCGGCGGAAGCGAATCCGCCGGGCCCACCCGTTTCGCGCGCGGTGGCCGTCTACTCCGCGATCTCGACGGACTCCTTCTTCTCCGAACCGGCGGCCGCCCCGTTCTGCCGCGGCAGCTCCCGGCGCAGCGCCTGGTCGCCCATCGAGGCCAGCATCTGGCGCGCCAGGCCCAGGCCGGTGCCGCCCATCGTGAGGGCCTTGCTGAAGACGTCCGTGACGCCCTCGGCGCCGTTGAGCAGCACCATGTGCTCGACGTTCTCGAAGGACTTCGCGCCGGCCGCGACCACCATCGGCAGCTGCGAGACCAGCTGCTGGGTGATGATCGCCTCCTGGTGCTCGGCCAGCGCCTCGCCGCGGGCCTTGATCGCCTCGGCCTCGGCCAGGCCCTCCGCGCGCTTGGCGTCGGCGTTGGCCATGCCCTCGGCCCGGCGGGCGTCGGCGTCGGCCAGACCGCGCGCCTTGCGGGCCTCGGCCTCGGCCATGCCCTCGGCCTTGCGGGCGTCGGCGTCGGCCAGGCCGCGGGCCCGGCGCGCTTCGGCGTCGGCCAGCGCCTGGGCCTGCGCCGCGTCCGCGGACGCCTGGCCCAGCGAGCGCTTGGCCTGCGACTCGGCCTCGGCCGCGGCCTTGACCCGGGTGGCCTCGGCCGCCGCTCGCAGCTCGGTCTCCCGGGCCTGCGCCTCGGCCTCGTGGATCTTCGCCTCGCGCTCGGCCTGGGCCACGGTGACGGTCTCGTAGGCCCGGGCGTCCGCGGGCTTTCGGACCTCGACCTGCAGCTGCTGCTCCTTGCGCTGCGCCTCGAGTTCGGCGACCCGGGTCTCCTGGACCACGACGTCCTGGCGGGCCTGGGCGTCGGCCAGCGGTCCGGCCTGCCGGGCGCGGGCCTGCGCCTCCTCCACCTCGGCCTGGTAGCCCGCCTGCTGGATGCTGGCCTTGCGCATCGCCTCGGCCTTGCGGGCGTTGGCCTCGGCCTCGGCCTCGGTCGCGCTCTGGTCGGCGGCGGCCTGCGCGATGCGGGCGTCCCGGCTGACCGCCGCGGCGTGCGGCGCGGCCAGGGCCTTGATGTACCCGGTCGGGTCGTCGATCTCCTGGATCTGCAGCGAGTCGATGATCAGGCCCAGCTTCTCCATCTCGGTGCCGCTGGTGGCCCGGGTCTGCTCGGTGAGCCGCTCCCGCTCCCGGATCATCTCCTCGACGGTCAGGTTGCCGACGATGGAGCGCAGGTGGCCGGCGAAGATGTTGTGGACCCGCACCCCCATCTGCGCCTGCTGGTCCAGGAACCGGCGCGCGGCGTTGGCGATCGAGGCGTGGTCGTCACCGACCTTGAAGATCACCACACCCTTGACGTGCAACGGGATCCCCTGCCGAGTGACACACTCGACCTCCAGCCCGGACTCGTTCAGATCCAGCGACAGCCGCCGCACCACCTGCACCCCCGGCAGCACGAAGCTGCCGCCCCCGGTGACGATGCGGAACCCCAGCCCGTCGCTGCCCGCCCCGCGGTGCCGCCGCCCGGAGACGATCAGCGCCTGGTTCGGCTCGGCCACCCGCCACATGGCCTTGAACAGGAATACGAGCACTGCGATGAGGAGTACGACTCCCCCGATGATGACGTACGGAACGGCACTGGACACCGTTCACATCCTTCCCGTGTAGCCTCCGTACCCTGCGGAGTGCCAAGGAAGTTCTACTCCCGGCGGGAGCGGCTTAGAACGGCTTCGGCGTTTGCATCGCGCTTGCGTTTCTCACAGCGCGCTCACGGCCGGAACATGCATGCCTCACGCATTCATCCGCCCAGGTCGGGGCGGTAGCTGAGCAGGTCACCGGGCTGGCAGCCGAGCTCTCGGCACAGCGCAGTCAGGGTGCTGAAACGGATGGCCTTGGCCCGGCCGTTCTTCAGCACCGACAGGTTCACCACGGTGACCCCGACGCGGTCGGCGAGTTCGGTGAGCGTCAGGCCGCGCTGCTCCAGAAGGCGGTCCAGGTGCACGCCGATGAAGTGGACCTCGCCGAAGTCCTCCGGCATCAGACGACGCCCTCCAGGTCTTCTCGCATCGCGGTGCCGGCGGTCATGATCCGGGCCAGGGTCACCAAGGCTATCCCGGCGAGCAGGCAGGCCCAGACCGGCTGCCACGAGTGGTCCATGGGGCCGTCGGCCATGGATGTCCACAGCCTGCGCGAGGCGTAGATCTGGATGGTCGGGCGCAGCACCGAGTCCGCCAGCAGGAACCATCCGAGAAAGCGGAGCTTGGCTGCGAAGCCCGAGGAGTACGGACCCTGATTCCGAGCCCGTTGGAGCGCCAGGTAGGTGACCAGGACCGCGACAATCAGAGTCACAGTCCCCGGCAGGTTCTCCAGCGTGTACCACAAGCGTTGCCCCGCGGATGGGTTCTGTGTGCACAGGTTGACGTGCGTGGGGACCACCTCGATCCCGGCGTGCGGGCGGAGCAGCCAATTCCCGCTGTCACTGTCCAGGCCCATGTCTCCGGTGGCCACGCAGGGGACAGCGTCGTGCCCGTATCCGAAGAGGGTGCCGCCGCCGAACAGCGTGGTGACGGCGGCCCAGCCGTATCCCCCGACCACCAGACACACCGCCATTCCGCTGAGGGTCGTCAGGAGATCCAGCGGGTTCCGAACCTTGATCGTCCTCTTCTTCGCGACAGCGTCCACGCTCGTTCCCCCATATCGAAAGTCGATGGTATCGAGAAACGATGCCATCGATATTCGATAACCACAAGGGCCTGATTCGCCGGCCCTACATCAGCTGCTCCACGTACACCGTCCGCGGCGCCTGATACTCCACGACGACGACTATCGCCCCCTTGGCGATCTCCGTGTCCGGCGTCATCGCGTACGCGTGGAACGCCTCGCTCCCGCCGCGGATCTCCACCATCACCTCGCCGACGAGCCCCGGCGCGATCCGCCCCGTCACCCGGCCCTGCTTGCCGATCATCGGCGCTCCCGTCCCCATGGCATTGACGCGGATCACGGTACGCGCGCTACGCTGCGCACTGAAACCACATACACGCGGGAGCTCGGGCGAACCGGGCTGAGAGGACGGCTGGCGCCGTCGACCGCCGAACCTGTCCGGGTAATGCCGACGTAGGGAGCGCCGCCATGACGGCTTTCAATGACGTGTCCGCATCGTCTGAATCCTCCGATTCCTCTGCTTCTTCCGCTTCGAGCAAGACGTATCTGTCCTCCGCCGCGCGCGCGGACCTGCGCGTCCCGATGCGCGAGATCGCGCTGACCAACGGCGACACCGTCGTCCTCTACGACACCTCCGGCCCGTACACCGACCCCGAGGTGCGCACCGACGTCCGGTTCGGCCTGCCGGCGCTGCGCGCCGCGTGGATCGCCGAGCGCGGCGACACCGAGCAGTACGAGGGCCGGACCTGGCTGCCGACCGACGACGGGCTGAAGTCCGAGGACCTGCGCAACCTCGACGCCGTGTTCTCCGGCGGCCGCAAGCCGGTGCGCGCGGCCGCGGACGCCGGCGCGGTCACCCAGCTCGCCTACGCCCGCCGGGGCCTGGTCACCGCCGAGATGGAGTACATCGCGGTCCGGGAGGGCGTCAGCGCCGGGTTCGTCCGGGACGAGGTCGCGCGGGGGCGCGCGGTGATCCCGGCCAACGTGAACCACCCCGAGGCCGAGCCGATGATCATCGGCCGCCACTTCCTGACCAAGGTGAACGCCAACATCGGCAACTCCTCGGTGGCCTCCTCGATCGAGGAGGAGGTGGACAAGATGGTGTGGGCCACGAGGTGGGGAGCCGATACCGTCATGGACCTGTCCACCGGCCGCAACATCCACACCACCCGGGAGTGGATCCTGCGCAACAGCCCGGTCCCGATCGGCACCGTGCCGATCTACCAGGCCCTGGAGAAGGTCGACGGCAAGGCCGAGGACCTGACCTGGGAGGTGTTCCGGGACACCGTGATCGAGCAGTGCGAGCAGGGCGTGGACTACATGACCATCCACGCCGGCGTGCTGCTGCGCTATGTCCCGCTGACCGCCAACCGCAAGACCGGGATCGTCTCGCGGGGCGGCTCGATCATGGCCGCCTGGTGCCTGGCGCACCACGAGGAGAACTTCCTCTACACCAACTTCAGGGAGCTGACCGAGATCCTGGCGCGGTACGACGTCACCTACTCCCTCGGCGACGGCCTGCGCCCCGGCTCCATCCACGACGCCAACGACGCCGCGCAGTTCGCCGAGCTCACCACCCTCGGCGAGCTGTCGAAGATCGCGCGCGAGCTCGGGGTGCAGGTGATGATCGAGGGTCCGGGCCACGTCCCGATGCACAAGATCAAGGAGAACGTGGAGCTCCAGATGGAGCTGTGCGACGAGGCGCCGTTCTACACCCTCGGCCCGCTCACCACCGACATCGCGCCCGGCTACGACCACATCACCTCCGCGATCGGCGCGGCGATGATCGGCTGGTACGGCACCGCGATGCTCTGCTACGTCACCCCCAAGGAGCACCTGGGCCTGCCCAACCGGGACGACGTCAAGCAGGGCCTGATCGCCTACAAGATCGCCGCGCACGCCTCGGACCTGGCCAAGGGCCACGAGGGCGCGCAGCGCTGGGACGACGCGCTGTCCGACGCCCGCTTCGAGTTCCGCTGGGAGGACCAGTTCAACCTGGCCCTGGACCCGGACACGGCCCGCGCGTACCACGACGAGACCCTGCCGGCCGCCCCGGCCAAGACCGCGCACTTCTGCTCGATGTGCGGGCCGCACTTCTGCTCGATGAAGATCAGCCGGAACATCGCCGAGAAGTACGGCGAGGACATGGCGGCGGCCGGCGAGGGTGAGACCGCCGACGAGATCGCGGCCGGCATGCAGGCCAAGTCGGAGGAGTTCCTTGCCTCCGGGGCGCACGTCTACCTGCCGGTCGTCGACTGAGCCCGGGCCCGACCGGCCGGCCTACCGGCGGCAGAGCAGACAGGGCCCGCATATACCGGAGATGATGCGATATATGCGGGCCCTGTGTTGTGCCGACAGTGACCCACCATACACGGGTTTGCTAATGGCGTTGCCAGACTGGCCCGAAGGCCGAGACGCTGTGCCCATGTCTTCATCATCATCTTCGTCATCCGTGTGGACCGCGCCGATATTCGAGCGGCGGGAGAACGTCCCGTCCGACACCGAGCGCGAGAGCCTGGAGCACTACCTGGACTGGCACCGGGAGACCCTGCTGTGGAAGTGCGGCGGGCTCACCGGGGAGCAACTGGCCTCGCGGCCGCTGCCCAGCACCAGCCTGTCGCTGCTGGGCCTGGTCCGGCACATGGCGCTGGTGGAGCGCTGGTGGTTCCGCATCCAGTTCCTGGGCCAGAAGTCGCTGGAGGAGATCTTCACGACCGAGGAGGATCCGGACGGCGACTTCGACAACGGCACGGCGGCCAGCGCCGAAGCCGACTTCGCGGTGTTCGCCGAGGAGGCCGAGCTGGCCCGGCAGGCGTGCGTCCGGCGGGGGCTGGACGAGATGTTCGAGGGACGCCGGCACACGCTGACGCTGCGCTGGGTCTACCTGCACATGATCGAGGAGTACGCGCGCCACATCGGCCACGCCGACCTGCTGCGCGAGGCGATCGACGGCACGACCGGTGAATGAGTGAGCGCACGGTTCCCGGTCCCGTCCAGGTCCCGGCGTCGGCCTGAAGAGCCGCGGCTACTGTAGTCCCCATGCCAAGCCCCAGGCCTGCCAGCTGCACCCGACCCGCACTCTGCGCGACCGCGGTGCTCGCGCTGACCTTGTCCGTGACGCTGTCGGCGTGCAGCGGGGACTCCACCCCGCCGCCGTTGGCTCCGGTCGCGAGCGGTTCCACGAGCGCCGCCGGCGGCGCGACGGGCAGCGCCCAGGGCTTCGTGGTCCCCGGCGTGCCCGACCCCTGCGGGCTGATCACGCCCGACCAGGTGGTGCAGATCGCGCACCTGCCGGATGGTTCGAAGTCCGGGGCCATAGCGTCCACCAGCGGCGGCCGCAGCTGCGCCTACAACTCGGGACACCCGGACACGGTGACCATCTCGCTGACCGGGGTCACCAAGTCCGGCTTCGACGCGTTCCGGGCGACGATCCCGGCCGGCACCGTCAGCTCCGTGCCGGGCCTGGGCGACGAGGCGTACCGCAGCAGCCAGACGCCGGGGGTGATCGACGTGTACAAGAACGGCTTCGACCTGAACGTCGCGGTGATCCACGCCGACAGTTACGCCAGCGCCTCGGACGACGCCAAGGCGGTGGCGCAGGCGGCGGTCGGCAAGCTCTGATCCGGTCGGGGGGGTCCGAGCCCGGCGGTCTGGATGCCGCCGGGCGGGCCGAACCGGGCTGTTAGGACTTCTTCGACGGCTTCGGGGAGGCCGGGGAGGCCGGGGAGGCCGGCGCCGCGGGCGCGGCCGGGGCCGGCTTGTCCGGCACCGAGGGCAGCCCGACGAGCGTGTTCTGGTAGGCCACGACCTGCTGCCAGGCCCGGGCCTGCGCGTTGGCCGAGGCCAGGTTCGGCGGCAGCCACAGGTCCTTGATCTTCTGGGCGGAGTAGCCCAGGGCCTTGAGGTCGCTCTGGTTCGGCATCCACATGGTGGCGCTCGGCGCCGCGCTGCCGCCGGGGACCTCGCGGAGCTGGCCGTCCAGGGCCGCGTGGAACTTCGCGGCGTCCACGCCGGAGGCGGCGTAGAACTTGGCCTCGGCGCTCTGCTGCTGCGCGGTGGCGGTGCCGCTCTCGCTCAGGTCGGGCACGTAGCCCAGCCACGTGCCCGACCCGGTGCCGCGCCGGCTGGCGGCGGCCGGGAACCAGTAGTCCGCGCACGGACCCGCGCACGCGCCGTCGATCAGCAGGTTGAGCTTGCGGTCGTGGATGCTCTGGCCGATCGCCAGGCCCGAGGCCAGGTCGCCGCCGGTGACCGTGACGCGCACGGTGGTGGCGCCGGTGCCCAGGGCGGTGGCGAACTGGGTCGCGCTGTCCGGCGTCACCGTGCCGACCAGCTCCAGGGTGGTGCCCTCACGGGTCCAGTGCCCGGCGGTGTGGCCCTTGGTCACGGCGTCGGCGGTGGGCAGCACGCCGATCTTGAAGGGGTCGGCCTTCGAGGACGAGGTCGAGCAGCCGGCCAGCAGCGCGGCGGCGGCGACAGCCGTCAGGCTGAGGCCCGCGCACGCCGGGACCCCGCGGGATGTCAGGAATCTGCGCATACCGCCCATATTGGCGCCGCGCACGGCCCGGGCCGGGGAGACTCGCCGCCGCCGGGGGTTCGGGTCACCGTGCCGGTGGTGCTCGCACGGCCGGACGCCGGGAGGAAACACCGGTGCGGCCGGCATCGAAGCCGGGCAGGTTCAGGCGCGGCCGGCGGAATCAGCGTCACGCGGTCGGCCCGGCGCAATCATGGTCGTGCACCATCGGGCCCGGGCGGTGTCGCGCCCTCGGCCCTGCCGCGGTCCCCCGGTGCGGCGGTTCCCTCAGCCCCGCGGTTCCCTCAGCCCTGCGGCCGCGGCGGGATCGACGGCAGCGGGCTGATCAGGCACGGCCCGCCCAGGAACGTCCCGGTGTCCATGTTCACCGCGCGGCCCTCGGCGTAGATCATCGGGCCGGTGATGTCCTCGGCCGGGATGTCGAACACCAGCGGGATCGGCGAGTGCCCGTGCACGATCTGCGAGCCGCCGAACTCGGCCAGGAACTCCAGCGCGTTGGTGCCGTCGTCGGCGAAGGCGAAGCGCGCGGTCACCAGGTGGGTGAGCCGGTCCCAGGCCTCCAGGTCGGTGTGCTCGCGCAGCACCGCCTGCACCGTGGCGTTCACCGTGGCGATGTCGCCGCCGAGCTCGCGGTAGGTCACCGTGTCGGAGTGGATCAGCAGGTGGTCGTCGACCAGCGCCATCGCCGGCAGCGACTCCAGCCACTGCGCGTGCTCCTCGGTCAGCGCCCGCAGGTCCTTGGGCTGGCCGCCGTTGCCCAACCACCGCTCCTGGAACTTGTCCGCGCCCGGGCCGGTCAGCCGGTAGGACGCCAGCAGCATGACCTCGTGGTTGCCGAGCAGGCAGTCGACGCGGCCGCCGTGCTCCGGGGCCTCCTTCTGCAGCCGCATCACGGTGTCGATGACGCCGATGCCGTCCGGGCCCCGGTCGAACAGGTCGCCCAGGAACCACAGCCAGGCCGAACCGGCGGCCCACTGGCCGTCGGCGTCGGTGATCCCGCTGCGGAACAACGAGGCCTGCAACTGCTCGGCGCAGCCGTGCACGTCGCCCGTGACATAGACCGGCCCGGCGGGCACGGGTCCGTTGATCCCGACCGTAGCGTCGAGGGTCAGGTCCATGGTGTCGTCGATCTCCAGGGTCATGGCCATGGGGTCGACTTCGGGCGGCGGCGGCGTCATGCAGGCCAGGCTAACGACAATGTGGCTTGTAGGTACACATCGGTGGTGGCGTGGGTTCGCTAAGACGCCGCTGTCAGTGAATACCTCTGCGCCGGGCATGTACATCGGAGTACGGTCGGTGACGAGGAGAGTGGTCTTCAGTGGCGTTCAGAGAATTGAAGCCGACGAGGGCCTCGGCGGGGAGCAGTCTTAGGGCGGTCAACACCAGCGTCCAGTCGGCTTGGGCCGCTCAACGCCGGAAACGCATCAAAGACTCCCTGTGGTGGGCCCTCCCAGTCACTGTCGTGTGCGGAATCATCGCGTCGGCGATGACCCGCCACGGCTATTTCGGCGTGGGCTTCGCGGCACTGGTCCTGCTGGCGCTGGCCGACCTGGCCTACACCAAGCCCGACCACGTGAGCGTGGCCGGCCGCCGGGCCTCCGGCGAGGCCGCCACCGCGAAGGCGATCAAACCTTTGAGGTTCCAGGGCTTCACCGCCCTGCACGACCGCCGCCTGGCCCCCGGCGCGGTCCCCGGGATCCCGCCGGTGGACATCGAGCACCTGCTGATCGGCCCGGCGGGGGTGTTCCTGCTGGACTCCAAGAACTGGGCCTCGGCCGGGCCGCAGCTGATCGGCGACAAGCTCTACGTCGGCATGGACAACCGCGAGGGCACCCTCAAACGCCTCGACCTCGAGGCGCAGAACCTCACCTCGGCCCTGCGGCCGAACCTGCCGCGCGGGGTGAAGGTGGAGCCGGTGCTGGTGGTGCACGCCAAGGACCTGCAGCCGACGCCGCGCTTCCTGGAGGGGGTCACGATCCTGCTCCCAGAGCAGTTCCCCTCGGTCTTCGGGCGGATGCGCCAGGTCATGACCGCGAGCCAGGCCGCGAAGCTGGCCGAGACGCTGGACATGGTGCTGCCGGCGCGGTCGGGGGACCGGCCGGTCCGGAAGTAGGGCGGCGGCGGGCTCAGCCGCCGGCCGCCGCGGTGTCAGTGCCCGTGCCCGTGCTTGTGCCTGTGCCGGTGTCGGAGTCGGAGTCGGTGTCCGTGTCGTCGAACGGCTGCAGCTCCTCCAGGCTCCACGTCAGCTCGCCGGCCTCCAACTCCCGCACCACGCCCTCGATCCACCGAAGCTCGGCCTCGGTGATCGCGACCAGATACTCGTCGTCCAACAACGTGACCTTGGGCAGGCCGTACTGCCGGGCGTCCGCCATCCCCTGCTTCGCTTCGGCCAGCGACTTCGCCACGGCCTCCCGCCGTTCGCGCAGCGCGGCCAGCGCCGCGTCCGGCCCCAGCATCATCAGGAACGACAGCGCGGCCGGGAACTCCGGGTACTCCGGCCGCGGCACGCGCACGATGTCGTCGATCCACGCCTGGGCCGCCTCGCGTCCGGCATCGGTGAGCTCGTAGACGGTCCGCTCCGGGTACTGCTGGTCGCGCTCGGTCTCGCGGACCGCGATCAGGCCGGCCGCGGTGAGCCGCTCCATCGTCTTGTACAGGCTCGCACGCTGCCCGACGTTGACGACGTTCTCCTTGCCCCATTCCTTGAGCAGCCGCTGCACGCCGTACGGGTGCAGCGGCTTGTAGCCGAGCAGGGCGAGGACCGCGAGGGCCAGCGGGGAGCGGCGCGTCGCGCCGGCCGCGGAGTGCTGGGCTTTTGCTGAGTGCTGGGCTGCTGCCATGTGCTCATCATAGCTACCGGGAGACTAGTTTCAAGTTTTCTAGTTGACATGCGACTAGTGCCAGTGCAACTATTTTGGTGTCGGCAAGAAAACAGACCCCGAGGAGCACCCGAAATGACCACCTCCACTTCCACCACCTCCACCATCCGCACCGTCGCCGGCGCGGCCGCCGAGCCGGTCCGCCTGCACGTCGACCACAACGCGGTCAAGCGCCTGGGCAACTGGACCAGCGCCGACCGCTTCGAGGTCCACGCCCGCCGCGGCTCGGTCGTGCTGGATCTGCGCTCGCCGCGGATCCCGGCCGGCGAGCTGGTCGTCGACCTGGACCTGGACCGCGCGATGGTGAAGCTGCTGCTGCCCGACGACGCGGTCGTCGACCAGGGCGACATCGTCTGGAGCGGCAGCGGCAAGGTGAAGGACGGCGTCGGACAGCAGAACGAGCGCAAGGGCGTCGTGCCGGCCGAGGGCGTGCGCCGCGTGCGGCTCACCGGCCGGATCCACGGCGGCGAGGTCCGCGTGGCGCGGGGCGGCGTGGCCATGCTCGCGGCGATGTTCACCCGCGAATACGTCGAGGACGCCAAGCGGGCGCGCTGCGAGGGCGCCTGGCCGACCGTCGACGACCCGGCCCGCGCCCCGAAGAACGCCTGACCGCTGCCGCGAGCGGTCACCCGGAAGAAGCGGCCGGGTTTTGTTCGCCCCTTGATTCCGGTCACGGGTACCGCGGAGGCGGGAGGCCCCCTACGCTTGCCGCGTGAAAAACGGAATCCGCGGCCAGGACGCCCGCCCGAGTTGGCAGCATGTCCAGTCCTGGGCGGACAAGCACCCGGTGCCCTCGCTGATCGGGGCCGGCGTGGCGGCGCTGGTCGTGCTCGCTCTGGCCGGGCTGCTGGCCTGGAAGCTGCGCGGCAAGGACCGCTCGGTCCGGGTGCGCGGGCTGGTGGCGCTCGGGACGCTGATGGCGACCATGGTCCAGGCCTCCGGCATGTGGCACTTCTTCGGCAACGTCATGCACATGTCGGTGGCGTACAAGATCGTGATGTTCCCCTTCCTGGAGATCCTGATCCTGGCGTTCGGCCTCAAGGCGCTGGAGAAGGCCGAGGAGGCGGGGAACTGGCTCATCTACGCCGCGATGCTCTGGATCCTGGCCATCTCCTCCGGCGGCATGTCGGCCAGCGACTCCTCCGGGTTCCGCGAGGGCCTGTTCCGGCTCCTGGTCGCGGTGGTCATCGCCGTCCTGTGGACGCTGGACCTGCTGGACCTGTGGCTCAAGGCCCGCAAGAAGAAGGCCGAGGAGGAGGGCAAGCCGCTGGAGACGATCCGGTGGCGCTTCACCCCGCGCGAGCTCGGCATCCGGCTGGGGCTGGCCTCGGCGGACGGCTCGTCCCTGTCCGACCTGGACGCCAACCGCCACTTCGAGCGCTACCTGCGCGTCTCCGACAAGCTGAGGATCCTCAAGGAACACAACGCCAAGGACGCCGCGATCCACCGGATCGCGACCCGCGAGGCCAAGGCCAAGGCCAAGCTCCAGCGGCACGCGCGCCTGCACGCCGACCCCAGTGCCCTGATGAGCGCCCTCGGCGCCCAGGCGGTGGCCGACGCCCAGTCCCGGCTCGGCATCGACGAGGCGCAGACCGAGCTGAGCCTGGCCAAGAAGGCGGCGGCGGACCAGGCGGCCGAGGTCGCGAGCCTCACCGACCGGTTGCGGGCCGAGCGCGACGCGGCGGCGGCCGCCGCGCAGGAAGCCGCGGCGCGGATCGCCGAGCTCGCCGAGGAGCTGAAGGCGGACAAGGCCGCCGCGGCCTCGGCCGCGGACAAGGACCGCGCCCAGCTCGCCAAAGAGGTGACGAAGCTCCGCGCCGAACTGGAGGCGGCGCACGCCCGGACCACCGCGGCAGACCTCGATCTCGAGGCGACGCAGCGGGAGCGCCGGGTCCTGGCCACCGAGATCGAGATCGAACGCCGCGAGCGGACCAGCATCGAGCAGATGCGGGCCGACGAGAACACGGCGGCCCAGCGCCGAATAGCCGCGCTGGAACGCGATCTGAACGAGCTGCGCTCCCGGCCCACCGCCGCCATCCCGGCTCAGCGGCCGGCGCCCGGCACGGTCGTCACGCAGGAGCCGGCCGAGCAGGCCAAGCAGGTTGAGCAGGCCGAGCCGGCCGCAGTGCCCGAACCCCCGGCGGCCAACGGGCGGCCCAGCGCCAAGCAGGCCTACTACCAGGCCGCCGACCAGCTGACCGGCCAGGGTGCCGACCGCGACCACCCGCTGCTGAGCGACCACGGGCCGACCCGCAACGACGCGGTCCGCGCGCTCGCCGACCACCTCGGCTTCAAGGAGACGACGGTCCGCAGATACGCCAAGTCCTATGTCGAGGACAGGAGCCCGGCGGCGGCCGAAGAGCGGTGACAGGGCTCGACGACGCGACCGGCCGGTGCGGCGGCGTGGCGCCGACCGTCCCTCACACTCCCTCGCGCGTGTCGACCGCCTCGACCACGTCTTCCACCTCGACCACGTCGATCGCGGCGAACGCCGAAGCCGTAGGCGCCGGGAACCCGGCCGCGGTGGTCACCGCCTTCTGCAGGAACTCGTCGATGGCGTCCAGCGCCAGCCGGATCGCCCCGAGGCTGACCGACTGGTTCCCGAGCGAGGACACGCTCACCGTCGGGATGCGCGAGTACGTGTACTCGTCGATGTAGCGCCGCAGCGGCTTCAGCAGCGTCTCCCCGGCGCGGACGTTGCCGCCGCCGATGACCACCATCCGCGGGTCCACCGCCAGCGCGAGAGCCGCGATCCCGAAGGCCACGCCCTGGCTGAACGCGTCGACCGCGGCCACCGCCTCCTCGTCCCCGCTCGCGGCGAGGGCGAAGACCTCCTCCCGGGACTCCACGCGGCCCTCGTCCCGCAGTGCCTCCAGCCGGGCCGGCGCGTCCGCCCAGCCGACCTGGGCCAGGGCCCCGATCTCGCCGGCGCCGCCGGCGTGCCCGCGGTAGAGGCGGCCGGCCAGCAGCAGGCCGGCGCTCGTCCGGTTGCCGGAGTGCACGAAGACCATGTCGTCCACGTCCTGTGCGACGCCGCGCCAGTGTTCTGCGACGGCGGCCAGGTTGCAGTCGTTCTCCAGCAGGATCGGGCAGCCCAGCAGGGTTCTGAGCCGTGCCGCCAGGTCCGGGTCGGGGCCGTGCGTCGAGTTGCCGACCTGCTCGATGCGGCCCCGGTGCACCACTCCTGGTACGCCGACCGCCGCGACCCACACGTCCGCCAGCCCGCGTCCGGCCGATTCCAGGGCCTGGCAGGCCGCGTCGTGGACGGCGTCCAGATGCGATCGCGGCGAGGCCGCCGGCGGGACCGCCCGGTAGGCCGACGCCAAGGGCTCGCCCCGCAGATCCGCGACCGTCGCCACGATGTTGTGCGGTCCGACGTCGATGCCGAGCAGCGTCCCGGCCTCGGCGCGCAACCGGTAGTGGCGGGCCGGCCGGCCGGCGCCGGGGTGCCCGCTCTGCCCGTGTTCGGCCAGCCAGCCCAGCTCGACCAGGTCCAGCACCACCGATTCGGCCGCCGTCCGGGACAGGCCGGTGGCGCCCGCCAGGGCGGCGATCGTCCTGGGTTCGTCGTGCGCGCTGCGCAGCGTCGCCAGCAGGTTGATACGCCGGAGCAGTGACCGGTCGCCGCCGCGTGTGGCCATGAGCCGCCTCCTTTGCGAATGTCGTGATGACCTGCCGCGTCCGACCCTTGACGCTCCGTCAGCAGAATATTAACTTCAAGTTGGTTATTTAAAACGGAGGACTGGGTGACGATGACGGATCAGGACAGCGGGACCACTCCGAACGCCACGACGAGCCTGCCGGCGACCCTGCCTGCTCTTCAGCAGTGGACGCCGGGCACCGGGTCGGGATACGCCTGGCCGGCCCCGGGCCGGATCATGGTCCACGCGGCGGACTCCGCGGCGCTGGCGGCGGACGCCCAGACCTTCGCCGCCGACCTCGCTGTGGCGCTGGACGTCCCGACTCCGGCGGTCGTCTACGGCGCGCTGGCCGACCCCGTTCCGGGCGACATCTTCCTTTCGCTGGGGTCGACCGACGGTCAGCTCGGAACCGAAGGGTACAGCCTGAGTGTGGGGCCGGTCCTCACCCTGACCGGCCAGGCGGCTCTCGGGGTGTTCTGGGGGACCCGCACCCTTCTGCAACTGTTGCGGCAGAGCAAGACGCTCCCGCCCGGAACGGCGCGGGACTGGCCGCAGTACCCGGTCCGCTCGGTGCTGCTCGACAACAACAGCCGGTACTTCCCGCTGGGCCTGTGGCGCAACGAGATCCGCGAGCTCTCCTATCTCAAGATCAATGAGCTGATGGTCTACGTGTCCGGGCTGGGCCTGTTCGACGAGCAGATCCGGGAGCTCAGCGCCTTCGCCGCCGGCTACCACGTCAACCTCGTGGGACAGGTCAACATGCCGGGCCACATGGACTCGGCCCGGGAAGGCATACCGACGCGCTACCAGCTCACCGACAACACCGGCGCCCCGATCCCCGGCGCCCTGGACATCACGAACCCGCTGGCCGTCGCCTGGGCCCGGGAACAGGCCCTGATGTACATGAACCTGCTGTCCGCCCCGATCTGGCACACCGGCGGCGACGAATACCCGCTCTACAGCAAGAAGCTGAACAACCCGACGCTGCTGCCGGCCCTGGTCCGCTACGCCAACCGTCAGTACGGACCGAACGCGACGATCGAGGACGCCTACCGCGCCTTCATGAACGACACCAACACGGTGGTCAAGGCGCAGGGCAAGAGCATGCGCATGTGGAACGACGACCTGTTCGCGAACACCGCGGTGACGCTGGACACCGACATCACCATCGAGTACTGGCTCGGCGGCGGCCTGTCCCCGGCCGCGCTCGCGGCCGCCGGCTACCAGCTGATCAACGCGAACGGCCACATGCTGTACTTCGACGAGAACCAGCCCGGGGGCGCCAACACCAGCGGCCAGCTGATCTGGGAGGACTTCGACCCCGGGGTCTTCGAGGGCGACCAGACCCTGCCCGGCGGCGCCACGGACCCGCACCTGCGCGGCATCAAGCTGTCGTCCTGGGACGCCGTCGCCGAGGACGTGGGCCTGCTCGAGCGCGATCTGCAACCGCTGCAGCGGGCTCTCGCCCAGCGTGCCTGGGGCTCGCCGAAGCTCTTCCCGACCTGGGCCCAGATGGCGTCGACCGCCGCGGCCGTCGGACGGGCGCCGGGGTTCTTCGACACTCCCGCCGCGGGGGACCCCGGCGCCACCTCGCTGCCGAGCGCCAAGGCAATCGTCTTCGAGAACGCGCAGAACACGTTCACCATCCAGGCCAACGGCAGCCTCCTGCACACCTACTACAACGGGGGCGCCTACACGACCGAGACGGTCGCCGCGGCGGGCTCGGCCGCCGGGCAGCCCGCGGGCTTCGCCTCCAACACCCAGCAACACGTCTTCGGCCGCGGCCCCGACGGCCACCTCCACCACTGGTTCACCGGCTCGGTGGCCGGCGGCTGGACCCAGGAGGACTGGACCGCCAAGGCCGCCGGTTCCGGAAGCCCCTCGCTGGATCTGGCCGGCGATCCCGCGGGCTTCCTGTCCGGCTCCAACCAGCATGTCTTCGGCCGCGGCAGCGACGGCCACCTTCACCACTGGTACTACAACGCCGCGAGCAACACCGTCGTCGCGAACGACTGGGGCGGCCAGTTCACCGGGAACCCGTCCGCGGTCGTGTTCGGCGCGGCGCAGGTCGTCTTCGCCCGGGCCGCGGACGGGACCCTGCACCGTTGGTGGTGGCAGGAATCAGACTCCTTGTACGTCCACCAGGACACCTGGGCCGGCCCGCTGCTCGCCGCCGACGCCTCGCCGATGGCGCTGAACTACGCCGAGAACCAGATCCACGTCTTCGCCCGCGACACCGCGGGCCATCTGCAGCACTGGTGGTACGACGCCGCGGCCGGGCAGAACCGCGTGGAGGACTGGACCGCCGCGACCGGGCTCTCGATCGCCGGCAGCCCGTCCGGCTTCGTGTTCGGCGACCAGTACCACGTGTACTTCCGGGACGCGGCCTCCAACCACCTCGACCACGTCTGGGGCACGACCGGCCTGGGCCTGGGCCGGCAGGACCTGAGCGCGATCACGCCGGGCGGCGTGGTGGCCCTGGCCGGCGACCCGTGGTCGTACAACGTGCTCAACGCCGAACAGCACGCCTTCGGCCTGGATTCGGCCGGGCACGTGCACCACTGGTTCTGGCGGGAGTCGGACAACTCGCTCCACCAGGACACCTGGCAGCAGTAGCGGCTGCCTTTCCACCCACGAAGAGGAACCAAGGACGTTCTATCGAACCGAGGTGATCAGCCGTGCACGGACTCATCCGCAGACGCATCCCCCTGGCCGGTCTGGCTGTCGCGCTCGTCGCCGCACTGGGCGTCGGCGCGTGCGGGACCAAGGAGAACAAGACCAAAGCCCCGGCGCATCCCACGATCTCCTACTGGTCCTCGTGGCGGGTCGGCGAGCCGCAGCAGGTGATCTTCGCCGACGCCATCTCGGCCTATGAGAAGGCCACGGGGGTCACGGTCAACGTGCGCTGGCTGGGCCGGGACTACGGGGACAGCGTGAAGAACGCCGGCGCCGTGGGCAAGGCGCCGGACGTCTACGACGACGCCGACGACCACATCACCGACTTCCGCGCGCACGGGCTGATCCAGGACCTGTCCGGGATGATGAGCATGACCATCCCCAACGACGGCGTCACCCTCGGATCGGTCCTGCCGACCTCGGTGCAGAAGGCGTCCTCCGACGCCGCCGGACTGGCGATGATCCCCTTCACGCTCGACTCCAGCGGCATCTGGTACGACGCCGCCACCCACCCCGAATGGGCCACCAGCCCGCCGGCCACCTTCGACGACCTGCTCGCGGCGGCCGAGAAGATCAAGGCCGCCGGCGGGATCCCGTTCGCGCAGGACGGCACCGTCAACGGCTACAACGCCTACTGGATCTACTGGCTCCTGGACCGGCACGGCGGTCCCGGCACCCTGGCCGCCCTGGGCAAGAGCCCGGCCGGCTGGGACAACCCCGCGGTGCTCGCCGCCGCGCAGGACGTCGAGCGGCTGGTGAAGGCCAACCTGTTCGAGCCCGACTACATGGCCACGAAGTACCCGGCGGCCCAGAACCAGTGGGCCCAGCGCAAGGAGGCCATGAACATCAACGGCACCTGGCTGAACAGCGAGACCTCGCCCGACCAGGTCTCCGGGTTCCAGGCGCAGATGTTCCAGTTCCCCTCGGTGCCCGGCGGTTCGGACTCGGTGGAGGTCGGCACGATCGGCTGGAGCATCAACCCCAAGTCGCCGAACGTGGCCACGGCCGAGTCCTTCCTGGCCTTCATGATGCAGAAGCAGTACATGAGCCGGATCTCGACCCAGGCGCTGAACATGAGCTCGCGCTCCGACGTGCCGGCACCGCCGACGCTGGCCGCCGCCCAGAAGGCGATCATCGCCGCGACCAGCGTGCAGCCCACCGACGACGGCGCCTCGAACCTGTACACCGGCTGGTGGAACGACGTCTTCCTGCCGCTGGACGACCAGCTGTTCTCCGGCAAGATCACGGCTCAGCAGTTCGTCAGCACGGGCAAGTCCCAGACCGCGTCCTATCACTGAGCTCTGATTCCCCGAGCCGTCAGGGCGGGAAGGCGGGACCATGGCGCGCACCGTCGGCGGAGTACGCGGCGAACGAGACCGGGTCTACGTTCCCTACCTGCTTCCCGCCCTGTTGATCTACACAGTCCTGTTCATCGCACCGGCCGCCGTGACCGTCTGGTACAGCTTCACCAAATGGCAGGGACTGGGAACCCCCGCGCACTACACCGGGCTGGCCAATTACCGCGCGATGCTGTCCAACCCGGTGTTCCTCACCTCGTTCCGCAACACCCTGATCCTGGTGGTCGTCGGCGGCGCGTTCGTCTTCGCGCTGACCTTCCTCACCATGGTCGTCGTGCGCGAGATGCGGGGGCGGGCGTTCGTCCGGTCGATGCTGTTCGTGCCGAGCATCCTGTCGCCGATCGCGATCGGCACGGCCGTCGGCTTCCTGCTCAATCCGGACGGCGCGCTCAACCGGCTGCTCTCCGATGTCGGACTGCACTCGCTGACCCGGGGCTGGCTCGGCCCGGACCTCATCTTCAAGTGCATCGTCGCCGCGGTGGTCTGGATCTCGACCGGCTTCTACGTGGCGATCCTGATGTCCCGCGTCGACGCGATCCCCGAGGAGCTCTACGAGACGGCGCGGCTGGCCGGGGCCAACCGGCTGGAGCAGTTCCGCTACATCACCTTCCCGCTCAGCCGGGACGCGCTGTCCACCGGCGCCGTGCTGTGGGTCATCGGGTCGGTGAAGACGTTCGAGATCGTGATCGCCTTCACCGGCACCGCCGGGTCGCCCCCGATCCAGGCCCGCACCGCGGCGGTCGAGCAATACCTGTCGGTGACCGGCGGGGTCTCCGGGACGCCGCAGCTCGGCTCGGCCGCGGCCATCGGCGTCGTGATGTTCCTGCTGACCGCGGTGCTCGTGGTGGTTCTGCGGCGGCTTCTGCGGTCCGAGGCGGTGGAGCTGTGAACCAGGCTGCTGACGACGTCGCGCCGGCGGGCGCCGCCACGGCGCGGGCGAAGGCGCGGCCGGTCCGCGGTCGCCCCGGTCGCCCCGGTCGCCGCGGTCGCCGCGGGATCGACCGGCTGGACGCGCTGTTGTGCGCGGCGGTGCGCGGCGTGCTCTGGCTGTGGGTCGCGATGATGGTGGTCCTGACCCTGTGGGTCGTGCTGTCCTCGCTCAAGACCAACGGGGAGGTCTTCGAGAACCCGTTCGGCCTGCCGAAGTCGCCGCAGTGGCGGAACTACAGCGTCGCCTGGTCGGTGTCCGGGTTCGGGCAGGCGGCGTTCAGCTCGGTCACCGTGGTCGCCGCCGCCGCGCTGCTCACCATGGCCCTGGCCACCCCGGCGGCGTACGTGCTGGCGCGGGTGGACCGGCGCAGCGCCTCGCGTGTCATCACCTACTTCGCCATCGGCATGGGGATCCCCGCGCAGGCGCTGGTGGTGCCGTTCTTCCTGATGGCCAACGACCTGTCCACCTTCATGACCGACTGGGTCACCGGCTGGTGGGACGACCGGATCTCGCTGGCGCTGATCTACATCGTCCTGTCCCTGCCGTTCACGGTCTACCTGCTCACCATGTACTTCCGCTCGCTGCCCACCGAGATCGAGGAGGCGGCCGCGGTGGACGGCGCCGGGCCCACCCGGACCTTCGTGGCGATCATGCTGCCGCTGGCCCGGCACGGGCTGGTGACCGCGCTGGTGCTGAACATCGTGGCGCTGTGGAACGAGACGCTGTTCGTGCTGATCGTGGTCGGCGACCCGCAGCAGCGGACGCTGCCGGCGACCCTGCTGGAGCTGTACAACACGATGCAGTACACGTCGGACTGGGGCGGGCTGTTCGCCGGCATCGTCATCCTGGTGATGCCGATGATCCTGCTCTACCTGTGGGCCGGCCGGCGGATCGTCCAGGCCATGACGCAGGGCGCGCTCAAATAGCCGCGCCCGATTCGCTATGAGAGGTGAGATCGCAATGCTCAAAGTGGCGATCCTGGGCTTCTGGCACGTCCACGCGACGGGCTACGCCGAGGCGATCCGGGCCCATCCCGGCACCGAACTGGTGGCGATCTGGGACCCCGATCCGGCGCGCGGCACCGAGGCTGCCGAGCGGTGGGGCGTCCCGTTCGTGCCAGACCTGGAGACCGTGCTCGCCGGCGACGTCGAGGCGGTGGTGGTGACGACGGCGACGGTCGAACACGCGGCGGTCATGGTGCGCGCCGCGGACGCCGGGAAGCACATCTTCGCCGAGAAGCTGCTCGGCGTGGACCTCGGCGAGGCAGACGCCATCATCGCCGCCGCGCGGCGGGCCGGGGTGGCGCTGACGGTCGCGCTGCCGCGTCTGACCGAGCACTACACGCGGACCGTCGACCGCCTCCTCCAGGCCGGCGGGTACGGCGACCTGACGTACGCACGGGTCCGGCTGGCCCACGACGGTTCCATCAACGACTGGCTCCCCGCACGGTTCTACGACCCGGCGGAGGCGGTCGGCGGCGCTTTCACCGATCTGGGCTGCCATCCCGTCTACTTGCTGGACCACTTCTTCGGCCGGCTCCCGGTCTCGGTCTCGGCGGTCTACGGCCGGATGAGCGGCCGCGGCGTCGACGACAACTCGGTGGTCACCTTCCAGTACGACGACGGTGCGATCGGGGTCGCCGAGACCGGATTCGTCGCCGCGGGCTACAGCCCCTTCACGATCGAGCTCCAGTGGAACGGCGCCACCCTCTTCTACGGCTACTCCGGCGAGGAGTTCCTGCTGTGGCAGGAGGGCCGGTCCCGAGTGCTGGAGGCGGCCGGCCAGGACGGCCCGACGCCGTTCGAGCAGTGGGTGGAGCACGCCGCGGCCGGGACTCTCGACGAGGCCAACCTGACCGCTGCCCGCAACCTCACCGAGCTGGTGACCATGGCCAACGAAAGCGCCGCGACGGGCTGTTCCGTCTCGCGCCCGCCCAAGTGACAGAACCGGAGATACATCATGGCGAAGCGGTTGAGGGTCGGGATCATCGGAGCCGGCGGCATCGCCGGCGTGCACGCCGAGGCCTACGCGCGGATGCCCGAGACAGTGGAGGTCACCGCCGTGGCCGACGTCAACCGGGCGGCGGCCGAGGCCCTGGCCGGCAAACTCGGCGCGACCCCCCACGAGGACTACCGCGCGATGGTGTCCGCCGTGGACGCGGTCGACATTTGTCTGCCGCACCACCTGCACGCGGACGCCGCGATCGCCGCGGCGAAGGCGGGCAAGCACATCCTGTGCGAGAAGCCGCTGTGTATGACCCCTGACGAAGCCGCGCAGGTCCGCCAGGCGGTGCGGGAAGCGGGCGTCACCCTCATGTGCGCGCACAACCAGCTGTTCCTGCCGGCGGTCGCCGCGGCCAAGGCCGTGCTGACCGCCGGCGAACTCGGCGACGTCTACGAGGTCCGCACGAACGACGCCTTCCGCACCACCTTGACCGCCGAGTCGGCGGGCTGGCGCGGCAGCGCCGCGACCAGCGGCGGCGGGGAGCTGATAGACACCGGCTACCACCCCTCCTATCTGCTCCTGCACCTCGCCGGCGGCCGGCCCGCCCAGGTCACGGCGATGCTGGCGAACCACCGCCTGGACTTCCTGGACGCCGAGGACTCCGCACAGGTCCTGGTGCGCTTCGACAACGGCGTCGTCGGCAACATCGCGACCAGCTGGGCCTACCAGCCCCCGGCGGACACCGAGCGGTTCGCGGTCTTCGGCTCGAACGGCTCGCTGCGCGGCGGCGGCGAGTGGCTGCACCTGGAGACGGTGGACGGCGGCTCGCGCTCCGAGCGCTTCCCCGCCGTGGACACGTTCGCCGCGGAGATCGCGCACTTCGTGCACTGCGTCACCACCGGCGAACGCCCGCCGCACACCGAGGTCGAGGGATCGGTGGTGCTGGACCTGATCATGGCGGCCTACCGGTCGGCCGAAGCCGGTGCCGTCGTGGCGGTGTGAGCGCCGCGGCCGACCGGGTGCGGTCCGGGGCTAGACCGGCAGCTCACGCAACCGGCTCACCGGCGAGAGCACCAGGGCCACGATGACCGCCCCGGAGAACACGGCCGCGGCTATCAGGGCGTTACGGTCGCCGATCGCCCCGGACAGCAGCCCGGCGGTCAGCCCGCCCAGCGCGCCGCCGCCGAACAGCAACATGCGGAAGCACGCGGTCATCCGGCTCAGCAGCGCCTGCGGCGTCGCGGCCTGGCGCAGGCTGACGATCACCACGTTCGCGATCCCCAGACCCAGATAGGTGGTGAAGAAGGACGCCGTCACCAGCGCCGCCACGGCCGGCTTCGGCCCGCCGGCCACCGCGATCAGCGCGGGTCCCGCGAGCAGCGCGCTCTGCGCCCAGAAGTACACCCGGCCCAGCCGGAAGCGCGCGATCACCTTGCGGGAGGCCACCGCCCCGATCAGGCCGCCCACCGAGGCGGTCGCGAAGATCGCGCCGAGCGCGGAGGCCGCCAGGTGCAGGTCCTGGGTCCCGTAGAGCAGGAACATCGTCCAGACCGTGATCATCGAGAAGTTGCAGCAGAAGCCGACGACCGCCAGCCACCGCAGGATCCGCGTGCCGAACACCCACGCCAGGCCCTCGCGGATCTCGCGGGGCAGGTTCCGCCGGGCCGCGGGCGCCGGGCGCGGCTCGCGCTTGCGGACCGCCAGCAGCGAGGTGACCGACACGGCGTAGGAGCAGGCGTCGACGATCAGCGCCGTCGGCGCGCTCAGCACCGAGACCAGCAGGCCGGCCAGGCCGGGCCCGGCGACGTCGGAGGCCGACGAGCTCATCCCCATCTTGGCGCTGACCTCGACGTAGCGGCGCTCGTCGCCGTCCACGAGGGTCGGGGCGTAGGGCATCCAGCTCACGTCGAACAGCACCGAGGCGACGCCGACCGCGCAGGCGATGACCAGCAGCACCGGCATGGACAGCGCGTGCGCCGCGGCCAGCACCGGGACCAGGCCGACCAGCACCATCCGGACCAGGTTCGTCGCGATCATCACGTGCCGGCGCCGGACGCGGTCCGCCCACGCCCCGAAGACCAGCGCGAGGCCGATGTAGGGCGCGAGCTGCAGGAAGCGCAGGACGCCGACGTCGGCGTCGGAGGCGTGGAACGTCGAGATCGCGGTCAGCGGCAGCGCCAGGTTCGACACCTGCGTGCCCAGCAGCGACACCGTCTCGCCGAACCAGAACTTGAGGAAGTCCGGGTGGTGCCACAGGCTGCGGTCGGCGGACACCGGGCCGGAATCGGGCGCCTGCGCGGCGGACACCGCCGTCGGGGCGGTCACCGGACCACCCTGCGCGCGGCAGAGGTGGCCGAGGCGGCGGCGGCACCGGTGGCGGCGAGTTCGGCGACGGCCACCGCTACGGCCGCGACCTCCTCCTCGGTGTTGTAGTAGTGCGGCGACAGGCGCAGACACCAGTCGACGTCCTTGTCGCCGAAGTCGTAGACCGCGAACTCCCGGAAACTGAGCGCCGAGTTGATGCCGCGGGCGTCCATCGCCGCCTTGAACGGCTGCGGCTTCCAGCCCTCGATGGTGAAGGTGACGAGGGCGCCGAGGGCCGCCCCGTGTTCCAGGACCCGGACGCCCCTGATCGTGTGCAGCATGGAGCGCAGCTCAGCGGCCAGCGCCAGAGCCCGTGTACTGCCGGCCTCCACGCCGACCGCCGTGGCGTAGCGGGCGGCGGCCGCGCAGCCCAGGAGCGTGGCGTACGGGAACTCCCAGTCCTCGAAGCGCTTCGCCGTCTCAACAGGCTGATAGCGGTCCGGAGCCACCCAGCGGGAGCCGTACATGTCGATGAACAACGGCTCGTACCCGGCGTCCAGAACCCGATCGGACACGTACAGGAAGCCCGAGCCCCGGGGCCCGCGCAGGTACTTGCGGCAGGTGGCGGTGAGCAGGTCGCAGCCGATCGCCTCGACGTCGACCGGGATCTGGCCCGCCGACTGGCAGGCGTCCACCAGGTAGAGCAGGTCCAGCTCGCGGCAGTGCCGGCCGATCTCGGCGACCGGCTGGACCAGCCCGGAGTTGGTGGGGATGTGGGTGGCCGCGACGAGCCGCGGCCGGTGTTCGCGCATGAGATCGGCCATCGCCGCGACGTCCACGCCGCCCTCGCGCGTGTCCGGGGCGTGCACGACCCGCACGCCGAACCGCTTGCGCAGCGACAGGAAGGCGATCTGGTTGGAGATGAAGTCGTTGCGGGTGGTCAGGATGACGTCGTCGGGTTCGAAGGGGATCGCCGACAGGCCGGTGGCGAAGGCGTGGGTCGCACTGCTCGCGAACGCGATGTTCTGCGGCGCGGCGTTGATGACCGCACCGGTCGCGGTATAGAAGCCGGCCACTGCCTCGGCCTGGCGGGCCGCCGCCTCGTAGCCGCCGATCCGGGCCTCGAGGTCGAGGTGCTCGACCATCTCCCGCAGCACCGGGGCCGGGATCAGGCCGCAGCCGGCGTTGTTGAAGTGGATGACCTCGGCGCAGCCGGGCGTCTCGGCGCGCAGGGCGGCGACGTTCAGTAGCGCTTCGGCGGTAGCGAGTGTAGCGCTATCATCGTTATACATGAATGACGATAGCACCACGGTCGCGCTGGCCGACAGTCTCCGCCGGCTCGCGGACCGGCTGTCTCCCGGCGACCGCCTGCCGAGCAGCCGCGACCTGATCGCGGAACACCAGGTGAGCCCGGTGACCGTGGCCCGCGCGATCGCCCGGCTCGTGGCGGAGGGGGTGGTCGTGACCCGCACCGGGAGCGGGACGTTCGTCGCGCCCCGTGCCCGGCAGGGAAGTGCTATCGCCGACACCGCTTGGCAGACCGTCGCGCTGGCCGACCGTTTCGTCGGCGGCGACCAGATCACCGCCGCCCTGGGGCCGGCCCCCGAGGGCACGATCCTGCTCGACGGCGGCTACCTGCACCGCTCGCTCCAGCCGACCGGCCTGCTGGGCTCGGCCCTGGCCCGCGCCGCGCGCCGCATCGACGTTTGGGACCGCGCGCCGGTCGCCGGGCTGGAAGCACTGCGCGCGATGTTCGCACGCTCGGTCGGCAGCGGGGTGGGCGCGCAGGACGTGCTGATCACCTCCGGCGGTCAGAGCGCGCTGTCCTTGGCGTTCCGCGCGCTCGCGGCCCCGGGCGGCCCGATCCTGATGGAGTCGCCGACCTACCCGGTGGCCGTCGAGGCCGCCCGCGCCGCCGGACTGCGCCCCGTCCCGGTCCCCATGGACGACGACGGGATCCGGCCGGACCTGCTGGCCGAGGCGTTCGCGATGACCGGCGCGCGGGTGCTGTACTGCCAGCCGACCTTCCACAACCCGACCGGCACGGTCCTGACCCCCGAGCGCCGCCGCCAGGTCGTCGCCATCGCCCGGGCCTCCGGCGCGTTCCTGGTCGAGGACGACTTCGCCCGGCTGCTCGGCCACGGCGGGCCGGTGCCGCCGCCGCTGGCCCGGGACGACCGCGACGGGACGGTCGTGTCCCTGACCTCGCTGACGAAGCCGGCCGCGCCGAGCCTGCGGGTCGGAGCGCTGGTGGCCCGCGGCCCGGTGATGGAGCGGCTGCGCGCGCTGCGCCGGCTGGACGACTTCTTCGTGGCGCGCCCGATGCAGGAGGCCGCGCTGGAGATCCTGGGCTCGCCAGCCTGGGACCGGCACCTCAGGACCCTGAGTACCGCGTTGCGCGAGCGCTGCGCGCTGGCCGCCGCGGCCGTGGCGATCGCGCGCCCGGACTGGACCGTGACCCGGGTGCCGGCCGGCGGGCTGCACCTGTGGATCCGCCTCGCGCCCGGCGAGGACGACCTGGCCGTGGTGCGGGGCGCGCGCGACCGGGGCGTCGCGGTGAGCCCCGGACGCGGCTACTTCGCGGCCGAGGCGCCGGCGGCCTACGTCCGGGTCGGCTTCGCCGCCGCCGCGCACCACGCGGAGTTGAGTGAGGGGATCCGGCGGTTGACGGCGTCGGACTGAAGCCCTACTCGGCGAAGGCGTCGAGCTCCACGGCCAGATCGTCGCCGGTGAGTCCGCGCTGTAGATCGCTGAGACGCTTGGCCATCCGCGGCAGGAGCTGGGTCTGGTTCCCGAGCGCGACACTCGCGTAGCCGTGCTCCGGCGCCAGCAGGACGGCGGACCGGTACCCGTTCAGCCGGCCGTTGAGATACATCTGGCCGGAGGGCCCGAGCGCCCAGGCCAGGCCGTAGGTCATCCGGTCCTCGGCACGGGTCCGGGGCCGGCGGATCTCGTCCAGGAGCGCCGGATCGTCGAGCAGGTGCTCGGCGAAGGAGAGGTAGTCGTCCGCGCAGGACCAGAGGCCGCCGCTGGGGCGCCGTCCGCGCGGGTAGTCCTCGACCGGGAGCGGGGTCTGGTCGTCCCAGCCGGTGATCAGTGCATATTCGCCCCGAAGACCCGTCGCCGGAGTGGCGAATCCGGTGTGGGCCAGGCCCCAGGGAGCGAGCAGCATGGTGTCGAGGGCTTGCTCGTAGGCGCTCCCGGTGACGGCCGCGAGGAGGCAGCCGACCAGGAAGTAGTTGCCGTTGTAGTACGACCAGCTCTCGCCGGGCTCCCGGTCGTTGCCCGCCCGGACCACCAGCCGGGCCGCTTCCGTGAGGACATCAGGGCCTTGTCCGAGCGCGGCGACGGTCGCTCCGTCCACCGATTCGCAAAGCCCAGACACCTGGGCGAGCAACTGCTCGACGGTGATCGCGGCATCGGCCCGCCAGTCCGCGGCCAGAGCCGGCAGCAGTTCGATCGCCGGTGTCGTGAGCGGGATCCCGTGCTGTGCGAAGGCCCGCACCGTCGCCGCAGCGGTCAGCGGCTTCGTGAGCGAGGCGATGCGGAAGACCGAGGAGCCGTCGGCGTCGAGCGGGCCGTCGGTCTCGACCGTGCGCAGTCCCTCCCGCGAGACCCCGACGACCACACCCGCAGCTGCTGCACTCATCCCGCGCCTCCGCCGATCCCACTTCCAGCGATCTTCCGTTGCCAGCCAGTCGATCACTGTACGGCGCAAAGGGAACTGCCGGGATCCCCGAAGGAATCCCGGCAGTTTCGGTACTGCGTATCCGTGCTCCGTCCTAGAACGAAGCGAGGTACCGGCCGTTCGGGCTGCCCACGCCGGTGGCGTTGTCGTAGCCCTTGGTCGCGTGCAGGTCGACGCCGTCGCCGAACAGGCGCAGCGAGGGCGCGGTCGGCGCGCCGCGGACCACCGCCAGCGGTGTGTTCGTGCGCGGGTGGTCGGTCACGTCGGTGAACAGACCGAAGGTCGCGCGCAGGTAGATCTCCGGGTTCGCGAAGCCGATCGGGCCGCCCTGCGCCTGCTGCGCGTCGGCCTGGATGCCGACGAAGGTCGGGGCCGCCAGGCTGGTGCCGCCGATGCGGGACTCGGCGTAGCCGGTGGAGCCGTCGGGCAGCTGCTGGGTGTAGCCCTGCAGGAAGCCGGTACTCGGGTCGCCGTAGGCCGCGACGTCCGGGACGACGCGCTTCGGCGAGGTGGCCGTGCCGTTCAGGAGCGTGCCGGACAGCGAGGACGGGACCGTCCAGCTCTGGTACCAGGGCTGCGCGAACACGTCGCTGGTGCCGCCGCCACCGCCGTAGAGGTAGGACGGGGTGGTCCACGCCGAGTTGCCGGTGGCCGGCGCCGAGCTCGAGGTCTGCCACGAGGTCTGGAACTGCACCTTGTTGTCCGCGCCGATGGCGATGCTGGTGCCGCCGACCGAGGTCACCCACGGCGAGGAGGTCGGGTACTCGGCCTGCGACCGCGAGGAGCCGGCGTCGGCCCCGCACCCGCTGGCCGGGTTGTCGTCGCTGCAGTCACCGGCCGAGAAGTAGAAGCCGATGCCCTCCGCGGCGCCCTTCTGGAAGGTCTGCTCGTAGGCCTGGATCAGGGACGGGTCCATGTCGACCGGGTTGCCCGAGGGGTCCAGGGAGTGGATCACCTCGCCCCAGGAGTTGGAGACCATGTCCGCCAGGTGGTGGTCGACGACCAGCTGCAGCGAGTCCAGCAGACCGCCGTTGGCCGCGACGCCGCCCCCGGCGGTGTCGAAGCAGGAGTTCGCGCCGATGTAGAGCACGTTGGCGTCCGGCGCCATGCCGTGCACCGACTCGACGTCCAGCGCCTCCTCGCCGGCCCAGCCGGCCGGGCCGCCGCACGCGTCCTGGTCGGTCCACTGGCCCGGGGTGACGATCTCCGAGTACTGCCCCGGCCGGAACGGCTTGTCGCCGTGCCGCGTCGCGTACTCGTTCGCGTCGGCCTTCATGCTGGGCAGGCCGTACGCGTCCAGCACCGCGACGGTGACGCCCTTGCCGGTCAGACCGCTGCCGGTCACGCCGTAGGCGCCGCGCACCTGCTTGGGCGTGTAGCCGCAGACCGCCCACGGCACGGACTGGCCGTTCAGCGAGGGCAGGCCGGTCGCGAGCTTCTGCCCGCTGTAGTCCGAGCAGGGATAGGTGCCCAGGTAGGGGACGCCACCGGAGCCGGTGGTCGCGGTCTTCTTGTCGGCCGCGTCGGAGCCGCCGGAGCCATCGGTGTTGTTCGGCTTGTTGGCCGTCCGGTCCTGCGCCAGCCCGGTGATGCCGATGATCGCCGACCGCACCCCGGCCGGCACGCTGACGTCGCGCGACGGGGCCCGCAGCGAGCCGTCGGAGGTGGCGTACTCATGGAAGGAGGTGTTCAGGGCGGCCGCCACAGCAGCGGCACTGCCCTGCACGGCTATGTAGTCCTCGGTCTGCCCGGTCACCGTCAGCCCGGCACCACCGAGCCACGCCTTGACCGCGGCCACCTGCGCCGCACTGGCCCCGAACCGCGCCTGCACCTGCGCCGGCGTCAAGAAGTGCCGATAGGCGGCACTCTTGGGATCGGTCACCGACCGCGCATAAGCGGCCAGCCCCTGCGGATCCTGCCCGGCGAGGTACACACGCACAGCCACCGGAGCCGCAGCCGGAGCCGCCCCCCGATCAGCACTCGCCGAAGCCCACGCCGGCTTCGACCCGGAGATCACATCGGCACTGGCGGCATGCGCAGCCCCCGCGCCCACCAGGAACATCGAACCGGCGGCCAGCGTCCCGGCCACGGACATCGCACCGGCGACCCGCCGGCCCCTGCGCGAACGGTTGAGGCGAGAGGTCGCATTTGTGGGTTTTGCCACGTTGAGCTTCCTTCGTAGAACCGGCACCCGCGTGTGCCTACGGTGGCGGCCCCCACGGCGTGCGCAGCGGCGGGATCATGCGGCTGCGTGGGTGATTCTGACGATGAACAAGGGGTTGCGACAGGGGGCACCGGATCACGGAATGGCAAATAACGGGAGGGCGAACTTCGCGAAGCGTGACAGGGTGTCTAAAAACACTGAGAGCCCAGGTACCGGAATCCGGTCTACCTGGGCTCTCCTCGAGTGAGCGGGCGACGAGAATCGAACTCGCGCTCTGAGCTTGGGAAGCTCATGTTCTACCATTAAACTACGCCCGCACAGGCACCCACCGGCGGGATCCGCCCGGCGGGCCGCCGTATGAGCGCCAACTGTACCTGATCGCTCGGGATCGCGTCACGGAGGTTGGGCGGGAGGCCGCGGGGCGGGGCGTGTTCGCGGCACGGTAGCGTTGGGTGCGTGTTGCTCTCAGATAAGGACATTCGGGCGGAAATCGATGCTCAGCGGGTCGTTCTAGACCCGTTCGAGCCCGCGATGGTGCAGCCCTCCAGTGTGGATGTGCGGCTGGATCGCTTCTTCCGGGTGTTCGAGAACCACCGGTATCCGTTCATCGATCCGGCGCAGGAGCAGCCTGAGCTGACGCGGTTGGTGGAGCCGGATGGGGATGAGCCGTTCATCCTGCACCCCGGGGAGTTCGTGTTGGCCTCGACGTATGAGGTCGTGACGCTTCCGCAGGATCTCGCCGCGCGGCTTGAGGGGAAGTCGAGTCTGGGGCGGTTGGGGCTGCTGACGCATTCCACCGCCGGGTTCATCGACCCCGGGTTCTCCGGGCACGTCACGTTGGAGCTCTCCAATGTCGCGACGCTGCCGATCAAGCTGTGGCCCGGTATGAAGATCGGGCAGTTGTGCTTCTTCAAGCTGTCGTCGGCCGCCGACAATCCGTACGGGTCGGCCGTGAACCAGTCGCGGTACCAGAATCAGCGGGGGCCGACGCCGTCGCGGAGCTACATGAACTTCCATCGGACGGACATCGCCAAGGCCGACAAGCTCGCCGAGGCTGACGGCGGGGACTTCGCCGACTGATACGGCTACAGCGCCGACCGCTGCCGACCGCTGCCGACCGCCGCCCGGCGCGCCGACCGAGTGAATCTGCGCCCGGACGCGAATACCGGAGCCCGCCTGCTGACACAGTGACGATGTGGTCGCCCTGTCAGCTCGTTGGCCTTTCGCCCGCCCGGCGGACCAGGCCGTCCCCCGCCCGGACCGCCTGCTCCGGGACAACCCGGTGCTCCTGCTGTCCGCGCTCCAGGCTCCCGGCACGGTCGCGGGGCTGATCGCGACGTGGCATCCGGGCTGGCGGCCGGCGGACCACCCCGTGGACGGCCCCGTGGACGCCTCCGTCGATCGCCCCGCGGACGCCCCCGCGCCGCCCGCGCCCACGCCCCTGGCCGACGACATCCGCTGGCACGGCCCCCTGCGCCTGACCCCCATGCTCCGCGCCGACGCGGGCCTGCCGGCCACCGGCCCGGCGGCCTCGCTCGGCCTGGCCTACGTGGCCGAGGCGCGGCGTGCCCGCACCAAGATCGGCGACAGCCGGCACGCGGACCTGCTGCGCCTGCGCTACCCGCAGGGCCTGCCGGCCGGCGCCGAGGCCGAGGCCTGGCACCTGGTGCGCGGGCTGGCCAAGCGGCTGCGCGGTGTGGCGCGCCTGCCCGGCGGCCCCGTCCACGCCCCGCACCAGGACGCGCCGCTGCCGGGTGACGCCGACCATGCCGTCTTCGGCCACGAGATGCTGCCGTGGATCGTGCTGCGCGAGATCCTGCGGCCGATCGTCCCGGAGCTGACCCGCGAGGTGGTTCGCGGCGCCGGCGGCTACATCCTGCGGCACCGCGATCTGCTGGAGGTGCGGGTGCGTCCGGCGGGGCCGGGGACCCGGCTGCCGCACGCGCTGCGGGGCCGTGCCGACGAAGCCTGGCCGCGCTGTATCTACGAGTTCTGTGATACCTCGCCTATCTGCCGCGTCCTGCGCTTCCGCGCCCGGCCGGCGCGCCGGCCGGGCACCCGGCTCGGGCCGGTGCCGCGCTGATCGCCGAGGTCACAGGCGGTGTCCACCTCGATGCGGACGGTTTCCCCGAGGAAACCAGGACGTTCACCACCAGATGACACGGTCCTGACGCCGGACTGCGGGTAATGCCCGCACCCCCGGTAATGGGGGTTACAAAAACTCGATACTGAGGTAGGCTAACTTTCGCACCCGAGGCGGTCGGGCCCCGGGGCACCGAAGCACCCTTGGGGGGCCTGCCCAGCCGTGAAGTCAGCCACCTTCTCCTCGCTGTCGATCCGCAACTACCGTCTTTTCGCCAGCGGCATGGTGGTGTCGAACACCGGCATCTGGATGCAGCGCATCGCGCAGGACTGGCTCGTCGTCTCGCTCACCGGCTCCGGGACCGACCTGGGCATCGTCACCGCGCTGCAGTTCGGACCGGCCCTGATATTCAGCCTGTGGGGCGGCGCGCTGGCCGACCGCTACCGCAAGAACCGCCTGCTGATGCTCACCGCGGCCCTGACCGGGCTGTGCGCGCTGGTGCTGGGCCTGCTGGTGGTCTCCAACGCGGTGCAGCTGTGGCAGGTGTACGTCATCGCGCTGATCGGCGGCACGGTCACCGCCTTCGACAACCCCGCGCGCCAGTCCTTCGTGATCGAGCTGGTCGGGCCCGAGGACCTGCCGAACGCGGTCTCGCTGAACGCCGCCACCTTCAACCTGGCGCGGATGCTCGGCCCGGCGCTGGCCAGCCTGGCGCTCGCGGTCATGGACGTGGGCTGGGTGTTCATCACCAACGCGCTCACCACGCTGGCGATCATCACCGCGCTGGCCCTGATCCGCCGCGAGGAGCTGCACGCGCCGGTCCCGATCGTGCGCGCCAAGGGCCAGTACCGCGAGGCCTTCAGCTACCTGCGCACCCGCCCGGACCTGGTGGCCGTGCTGGCCTGCATGTTCTTCCTGGCCACCTTCGGGCTGAACTTCCAGCTCACCAGCACCCTGATGGCCACCCAGACCTTCCACCTGGGCAAGGGCGTGTTCGGCCTGCTGAACATCATGCTCGCGCTCGGCGCGCTGTCCGGTGCGCTGGTCACCGCGCGCAAGCGCCGGGTCGGGGTGGCGCTGGTGCTGCTGTCCGCCTGCGGCTTCGGGCTGGCCGCGACCGTGGTCTCGCTGATGCCGAACCCGGTGCTCTACGGCGCGCTGCTGCTGCCGGTCGGGGTCATGACCATCATGGTCACCACCGCGGCCAACGCCACCATGCAGACCGGTGTCGAGCCGGAGATGCGCGGCCGCGTGATGAGCGTCTACATGGTGGTCTTCCTCGGCGGCACGCCGGTCGGCTCGCCGCTGGTCGGCTGGGTCGGCCAGCACTTCGGGGCGCGCTACGCGGTCGGCGGCGGCGGGGTGATATCGCTGGTCGCCGCGGTGATAGCGGCCTACGCGCTGGCCCGGGTGAAGGGCATGTCGGTGCGGGAGCGGGTCCTGGCGCACACGCCGCCGCGGCTGGCCGAGCGGCTGGCGGCCTGAGGGAGCCGGCGAAGGGGTGATCGCGGTGATCGCGGTGACCGAGGCGATCGAGGCGACCGACGGCGTGTGACCGGCGGGTCGCGGCGTGACATGGCCGAGAAATGCATGTGTCGCGTATCGACAACTCGCCGGTCACACGCCGTATTGTGGGTGCTCTCACAAGGTGTGAAGCACGCTGAGCAGTGCGGGCGTCCGTGTGCGGTGCAGGCGTGCTGGGGGAACCTCAAGGAGACGCATGCGCTTGTTCGTGGCGATCACGCCACCCCGTGCGGTCCTGCTGGAGGTGCGGGCTGCGGTCGACGCGCTGAAGCGGGGCAACACCCCCGGAGTCAACGCCCTGCTGCGCTGGACCCGGCCGGAGACCTGGCACATCACGGTCGCCTTCTACGGCGAGGTGTCCGAGGAGAAGGCCGCCGACCTGGCCGACCGGCTGGGACGGGTCGCGGCGCGCACCACGCCGATGGAGCTGTCGCTGGCCGGCGCCGGGCGGTTCGGGCCGCGGGCGCTGTGGTTCGGCGTGCAGGGCCAGTGCGACCGGCTGGGGCGGCTGGCCGAGGCCGCCGGGGCCGCGGCGCGCCGGTGCCACATCCGGGTGGAGGACCGTCCCTACCGGCCGCACCTGACGCTGGCCCGGGTCAACGGCGTGCCGCGCGGTGTCACGCACGACGACCAGACCGGGCCGCTGGACCTGGCGCCGATCGTGGACCGCTTACGGACCTTCCGCTCGCCGGGCTGGCTGGCCGGCGAGGTCGAGCTGTTCACGGTCGCCGAGGCCGGCGGGGAGAGCGCGGCCCACGCGGCCCCGGCCGGGAACGGGGCCAACGGCGCCAACGGGGCCGGCCCCTACAAACGCTACGAACGCGTCGCGCACTGGCCGCTGACCGGACGCTGAACGATCCGCATTACCCTGGAGCGGTGAACACACGTACCCGCTCCAGGGTCGTCAGCTTCGTCCTGGTGGCGATCCTCGCCGTCGTGGTGATCGCCGCCGCCCTGCGCTGACGGCGCCGATCAGAGCAACCGAGCCGGCCGAGCCGGCCGAGCCCGCTCAGCCCAGGCGTTCCACGACGTAGTCGATGCTGGCCGTCAGCTTGTCGATGTCGTCGGGCTCGACCGCCGGGAACATCGCGATCCGCAGCTGGTTCCGGCCGAGCTTGCGGTAGGCGTCGGTGTCGACGATCCCGTTCTCCCGCAGCGCCGCCGAGACCTTGTCCGCGCTGATTCCCTCGGCCAGGTCGACGGTGCCGACCACCTGCGAGCGCTGCGCCGGGTCGGCCACGAACGGCGTGGTGTACTCCGTGCGCTCGGCCCAGGCGTACAGCCGCGAGGAGCTGTCGGCGGTCCGCGCGGTGGCCCAGGCCAGCCCGCCGTTGCCGTTCAGCCAGTCCAGCTGCTCGGCCATCAGGAACAGCGTCGCCACCGACGGGGTGTTGTAGGTCTGGTTCTTCGAGGAGTTGTCGATCGCCGTCGGCAGGCTGAAGAACGGCGGGATGTAGCGGTCGGTCCCGGCGATCTCCGCGGCGCGTTCCAGGGCGGCCGGCGAGAAGACGCCGATCCACAGGCCGCCGTCGGAGGCGAAGCACTTCTGCGGGGCGAAGTAGTAGACGTCGGTCTCGGTGATGTCCACCGGCAGCCCGCCGGCCCCGGACGTGGCGTCCACCAGCACCAGCGCGCCGTCGTCGGCCCCGGCCGGCCGGGCGATGGGCATGGCCACGCCGGTCGAGGTCTCGTTGTGGGTCAGCGCGTAGACGTCGACGCCGGCCTCGGCCACGGCCACCGGGTGGGTCCCGGGCTCGGACTTCACGATCGAGGGCTCGTCCAGCCACGGCGCGGCCTTCACCGACCCGGCGAACTTCGAGGAGAACTCACCGAAGCTCAGGTGCTGCGACTTGGCCCGCACCAGGCCGAACGCGGCGATGTCCCAGAACGCGGTGGAGCCGCCGTTGCCGAGCACCACCTGGTAGCCCTCCGGCAGTCCGAACAGCTCGCCGACGCCCTCGCGCACCCGGCCGACCAGGTTCTTCACCGGAGCCTGGCGGTGCGAGGTGCCGAGGATCTCGGCGCCCTCGGTGGCGAGCTTGGCGACGGCCTCGGGCCGCACCTTCGACGGGCCGCAGCCGAACCGGCCGTCGGCGGGGAGCAGGTTCTCAGGGATGGTGATGTCAGCCACGCGGTTCTCCGAGCGTTGTCGATACAGGATCTGGGGAGAAGTCGGGTGGCCCAGGGCGTCGTTGGCCAAGGCCTGTTCGTATCGTAACGGGGATGTGTCCGGGATCCGGGCTTCATTCCGTGAAACGAGACGCGGCGCGGCTCAGGAAGGGTGCGTGAGCAGGTCCAGTGTGCGGACGTCGTAGCTGATCAGCCGGGCCAGGGCGGGGCTCGCGATCAGCTTGTCGAAGTCGAACGGGAGCGGATCCTCACTGTTCCGATCCTCCAGGCCGGCACGGACCACGACGGCGTGGGCGGCGTCGTAGTGGATCACGACGAAGGAGTCGCGCAGCGGCCCGGTCAGCTTGGTCGCGGGACGGCCGTCGGCCAGTCTCAGGTTCGGCGGGCACGAGGTGCTGGTGCAGTTCTCTCCGAGCGAGGGCGTCTTGTTGTAGACCTCGATGGAGACGTGGTAGCCGCCGCGGTAGGACTGGCCGAGGTAGTCGCCGGGCTGGAGGACCGCACCCGAACCGCCGATCTGCGGGGTCATCTCGGCGGTGGGCTCGGAGCTCGGGCCCGAGGAGGGGTAGGACTCGGCGAGCGGGCCGAGATCGGGGTCCCCGGTCAGCTGCTGGAGCGTGGTGAGGTCCTGTTCGCACACCGCGGTCAGCCCCTGCTGGCCGGTGCTGTACTGGTCGGCTGTGGCGCCTCCGATGAGCTGGTAGGTGCCGGTGCACCTCGCGGCGGTCCTCGGCGACACGGCGCTGCCCCCGGGCTCGACGGCCGTGTTCTGGCTCCGGTGCCCGCTCCCGGCCCCCGACGCCGTCCCCGCCACCACGACGCCGGCCAGCGCCAGCGCACCGCCGACGGTCCCCAGGACGCGGGCCCGCCGCCGGTGCCGCCGGTAGCCCTCGACCGCGCCCGGCACCAGGTTCAGCACCGGCACACCGTCGTCGAAGGCGGTGGCCAGCAGGCCGTGGACCCCGCCGTCGGAGCGTTCGTCTGTCGTCATGTCAGAGCATTCCCTTCCGCGCCGGTACGCGATCCGTAGGCTGAGAACTCGTCGCCGAGCAGTACCCGGAGCCTGGCCAGGGCCCGCGAGGACTGGCTCTTGACGTTGCCGGTCGAGCAGCCGAGCGCGGCGGCCGTGGCATCGACGCTGAGGTCCTCCCAGTACCGCAGCACCACCACCGCCCGGGCCCGCGCCGGGAGCTCGTCGAGGGCGGCCAGCAGGGCCAGCCGGGTCTCCGGCCGGTCGGGGTCGTGGTGGACGCCGGAGGCCAGGCGGTCGGCGCCGGACAGCGCCGCCGTGTGCACCTCGCGTTCGCGCCGCAGCTTGCGCCGGCTGTGCAGGAACGCGTTGATGAGGGTCTTCTGCGCGTAAGCGTCGACGGAGTCCGCACGCCTGGCGCGGTTCCACGCCTTGCACAGGTTGAGCAGCGCGGTCTGCGTCAGGTCCTGCGCGCCGTGCCAGTCGCCGCACAGGAGGTAGGCGGTGCGCAGCAGATGGTTCTGCCGTGCCACCGCGTACTCGGTGAACTCCTCGATCCGAGCCTGGTCTCCCATGCGTTCCCCTCCCACGACCGTCGGCCGGGACACATGAGTCCCGCCGCCCCGGATCGGTTGCAGGACTTCCCCCGGACAGCCGAAAAGGGCTCCCCCGAACGGGGGAACCCTTTCATCAGCGCGTCATCGCGCCACCGCGTCCGGGACGCTCAGCCCTTGTACGTGTGGAAGCCGCTCGGCGGCACCATCGTCTCGAAGCCCTCGACGGTCTCCGGCTTGCGCGGGCCGGGGCCGACGTAGCGGGAGGACGGCCGGATCAGGCGGCCGGTCTTCTTCTGCTCCAGGATGTGCGCGCTCCACCCGGCGGTGCGGGCGCAGGTGAACAGCGAGGTGAACATGTTCGCCGGGACCTGCGCGAAGTCCAGGACCACGGCGGCCCAGAACTCGACGTTGGTCTCCAGCACCCGGTCCGGGCGGCGCTCGTGCAGCTCGGCCAGCGCGGCCTCCTCCAGGGCCAGGGCTACCTCGTAGCGGGGCGCGTCCAGCTCCTTGGCGGTGCGGCGCAGGACGCGGGCCCGCGGGTCCTGGGCGCGGTACACGCGGTGGCCGAAGCCCATCAGGCGCTCGCCCTTGTCCAGGACGCTCTTGACGTACTTGCGCGCGTCGCCGATCTCCTCGACGGCCTCGACCATGTGCAGCACGCGGGCCGGGGCGCCGCCGTGCAGCGGGCCGGACATCGCGCCGACCGCGCCGGACAGCGCGGCCGCGGCGTCGGCGCCGGTGGAGGCGATGACGCGGGCGGTGAAGGTCGAGGCGTTCATGCCGTGCTCGGCCGCCGAGGTCCAGTACGCGTCGATGGCCTGGACGTGCTTGGGGTCCGGCTCACCGCGCCAGCGGATCATGAAGCGCTCGACGATGGTCTCGGCCTTGTCGACCTCGCTCTGCGGCACCATGGCCTGGCCCGGGTGCTCGATCGAGCGCGCGGACTGGGCGACGAAGGACAGCGCCATGACGGCGGCCCGCGCGAGGTCCTCGCGGGCTTTCTCGTCCGACGTGTCCAGCAGCGGCTGCAGACCCCAGACCGGGGCCAGCATGGCGAGCGCGGACTGCACGTCGACGCGCACATCGCCGGAATGCACCGGCACCGGGTACGGCTCCGCCGGAGGCAGACCCGGGTTGAACTTGCCGTCCACCAGAAGGCCCCACACGTTGCCGAACGTCACGCGCCCGACGAGGTCTTCGATGTCGACTCCGCGGTACCGGAGAGCGCCGCCTTCCTTGTCGGGTTCGGCGATTTCGGACTCGAAGGCGATGACGCCCTCAAGGCCCGGTACGAAGTCGGACATGTGTACTCCCTCTGTTTCCTTGTGTGCCGCTCAACGTGCTGTGGCTCGATGCGGCCAGCTGGCTTGCCACGGTGTCGCCTTACCCGGCGCCAACGTGACGACACGGTGGTGTCGTGATTAGTGCGTCTCTCCTATAGTGACTCGCCACACAGGGTGCTCTGCACCGGGGGCAGTGCTGTGTCTGGAATGTCACACGCGTTACCGTGGGCCCGTGGACTCTGAAGCGCTCGCCGCGCTCCGCCGGGAATACGGCATCGGAACGCTGCGTGAACAGGACGCGGCTGCTGCACCCCACCTCCAATTCGCCGGGTGGCTGGAAGACGCCGTCCGGGCTTCGCTGCCCGAACCGAATGCCATGGTGGTCTCTACCACTGACCGCGACGGCCAGCCCTCCAGCAGGTCAGTGCTGTTGAAGGGGTTCGGCGAAACCGGATTCATCTTCTACACCAACCTCGGCTCCCGCAAGGCCGGGGAGCTCGCGGCGAACCCTCGTTGCTCGCTGTTGTTCCCCTGGTACACGCTGCATCGGCAGGTGATCGTGATCGGGACGGCGGAGAAGCTGGACCGCGAGTCCGACGCGGAGTACTTCGCCACCCGCCCGCACGGCTCGCAGATCGGCGCCTGGGCCAGTGAGCAGTCCGCGGTGATCCCGGGCCGCGAATGGCTCGACAAGCGGGCCGCCGAGCTGGCCGAACAGTGGCCGGAGGGCAGCGAGGTGCCGCTGCCGGACTTCTGGGGCGGCTTCCTGGTGCGCCCGCAGACGGTCGAGTTCTGGCAGGGCCGGCCCGACCGGCTCCACGACCGGCTGCGGTACAAGCGCGCCGCGAACGCCGCCGAGGGCTGGAGCATCGAGCGGCTGAGCCCCTGACGGCCGGGCCCCGACAGCCCCGACAGTCCCGCCGTGGAGGCTCAGCGACGGGGCCCGAGCCGTTGAGGTCCGCGGGCCCCGGCGGCGCGCCTCAGTCCGTGTCGGCCGGCTTCACCTTCGCCGGATCGACCGCGATCCACACCGCCTCGGCGCTCGCCACCGGTTGCCCCGAAGGGCCGTAGAGCGCCGAGACGGTGAACGTCTTGCGCCCCTCCGTCCGCAGGTGTCTCCCCAGCACCACACAGGGCTGTCCGGGGACGAGCGGGGTGTCGTCGATCATCTCCACGCTCATCCGCCCGAGCACCATGGGACGCCCCTGCAGGTCGCCGGCCGACCAGCCGCCCGGGCAGTCCAGCGCGGCCCAGACGAACTCCGGCCCCACCGTGTCCTCGGCGGGCGTCCACGGAGCCGCGACCACGTCCTTGCGCCCCGGCACCGGCCCCGGGAAGACGTGCAGCCCGGTCTCGTGGTCCGGCCCGCACACGAAGCAGGTCAGGAACGGATGCCCGCTCAGCCCGGCATAGCCCTTGGCCGCGGTGACCGCCTCCTCGAGGGAGACCGGCTCGATCAGCTCCCCGGCCGCCTCGACCAGCTCGGCGGCCGCGACCACGGTCGAGCCGTCGACCAGCTGCAAGCTCTCGCTCTCCGCCGGCTGGCGCACCGTGAGGGGCTTGTCCAGCGGCGGCGGTTTGCGCAGCGTCACCTCGACCTTCGCTCCGGGCGTGGGGCCGAACTCCTCCAGCACCAGCTGGGCGAGCATCCCGGAGACATAGCCGCCGTTGCCGGAGTGCGGGGGACCGTTGAACCGTTGCGGGATGGTCAGCATGGGATACACACTCTCAAGCCAGCAGCCGCGCGACCAACAGCAGGTCCGACACCATCTCCTTATAAGCGGTCTCCTGATTGTCCGCACGCAGCACCGCCGACGGATGCGAGGTCGCGACGAAGGACACCGCGCGCCGCCGCGAGGGGTCAGCACCGAATCCGGAGTCGCCGGACGGCGGCCACATCAGGACCTTGCCGCGCTCGCGCGTCACCCGGAACTGCGGGCCGATCAGGGCGCGCCCCGCGGTGGCGCCCAGCGCCACGATCACCTCGGGGTCCACGATCGCCAGCTCCGCGCGCAGCCACGGCTTGCACGCCTCGATGTGCGGTGTCTCCGGCGTCTTGTGGATGCGGCGGCCTCCCGCGCGGTCCTGCAGGAAGCGGAAGTGCTTCACGCTGTTGGTGACATAGGCCTGCTTCGGGTCGATGCCCGCCTCGGCGATCGCGCGGTCGAACAGCTGCCCGGCGGGTCCGACGAACGGCAGGCCCGCGCGGTCCTCCATGTCCCCGGGTTGTTCGCCCACGAACACGACCCGCGCGGCGGGGTTCCCCTTGGAGAAGACCGTCTGCGTCGGTCCGCTCAACGAGCCGGGCTGGGCCCGGTGAAGTTCGCATCCCTGGCAGGCCAGGGCGGCCGTGCGCAGCGCGTCGATCGAGACCCCGCGCGGAATCGGCAGCGACATCGTTATCGTTCCTTGATTTCCGATGGGTGTTGCCCGGCTTAACAGGCGTCCATTATTGCGCCGTGGCACTGACAGAAACGCCGCGAACTGTTCAGTTCACCTGTCCGCAGTGCGGGTGGGCGGGGGAGTTCGACGCCAGATTCGCGCCCTGGTGCATCCCGAACGACCACGACCTCGTCGCGAAGGATGAACAGCAGAAGGTGGCGGGTCAGAAGAAGCGGGTCCGACGCAAGCGTGAGAAGGCGAGGCAACGGGGGGAGGCGCTTGAGGAGCGTCTGGTCCAGACCGGCGAGCTGCGTCCCGGAAGCCTGGCGCGGTCGGCGGCGGTGGTGTTCGGTCTCACGGTCCACGCGATCACCCTCCTGGTGTTCTTCGGAGCGGTGGCCGCGCTGTTCAGCGGCAACTGGCTGCTGTATCTCCTGGCCTTCCTCGGGTTCGGCGTGGTCTGGGCGCTGCGGCCCCGGCTCGCGAAACGTCCCGGCACCGAGTGGCTGCGGCGCGAGAAAGTGCCGCAGCTGTTCGCGATCCTGGACCGGATCAGTGCGGCGACCGGCGCTCCGACGCCCAAGTACGTCAAGCTCGACGCCCGCTTCAACGCCGGTACCGGCCGGCGGGGCATCCGCCACGAGCCGGTGCTGATCCTCGGCGCCCCGCTGTGGCAGATCCTCGACGGCGACGAGCGGCTGGCCCTGCTCGGCCACGAACTCGGCCACCAGGTCAACGGCGACACCACGCAGGGCGTCCTGGTCGCCACCGCGCACAACAGCCTCTATCAGTGGCGGGCACTGCTCTATCCGAGGCGCGGCGGCCGGGCGATACCCGGTGCGGAAGGACTCGCGCAGGTCCTGATGCCCGTGGTCCTGCTCCCCTTCTACCTGGCGGTGACCGGACTCCAGATGTTCTACGGCTGGCTCCAGGTCCATGTCGCGCTGCGGGCCGAGTTCCTCGCCGACGACATCGCCGCGCAGACGGCGTCCAGCACGGCCGCGCTCAGCTTGATGCGCAAGCTGAGCGCGCGCCTCTCGGTGGAGACGTACGTGACCCGCGTCAGGTTCGGACGCCGGACCGCGCGCAACAACCCGACCCCCGAGGACGCGATGGAGATGTGGATCGGGCTGCAGGACTACATCAAGACAGTCCCGGAGCACGAGTACATTCGCGCGGCGCGGCTGTCGGAGTACCGCGGCACGCAGATCGACGCCTCGCACCCCGCGGACTACCTCCGCATCCGGCTGCTCAAGGGGCGGCCGCCCCGCCGCGCGGCGGTGACGGTCTCCGAGGACGAGTGGCTCGGTGTGGACCTCGAACTCGCCTCCCACGTCGCGGAAGTCGGCCGGTCGATGCTCCGCTGAGAAGGGGGTCCGGGCGGACCCCCTTCAGTCCTGCCACTCCCGCAGCGGCCGGATCGCCAGCACCGAGGCGACGATCCGCAGCCCGCCCCCGACCAGCCACGGCGCCGCCAGCCCGAACCACGCCGCGATCAGCCCGCCGGCCAGCGCGCCCAGCGGCTGCATCCCCCACATCACCATGATCCCGGCGCTCGACACCCGGCCCAGCAGCTGCGGCGGCACCAGCCGCTGCCGCTGCGTCACCACCGCCACGTTCCACAGCGAAGCGCTCATGCTCCCGACCCCGAGCAGCACGCCGACGACGAACAGGTTCGGTCCGAACAAGCCGATCCCTATGCCCGCCAACGGGGTCACCGAGGAGCACAGGCGCGCCACCACGCGTCCGCCGAGCCGGGCCACCGCGGCCCGGCTGACCAGCCCGCCGACGATGCCGCCGATCGCGGCGATGCTCAGCAGCACGCCGTAACGGTGGGTCCCCACGTAGAGCACCAGCGTCGCGGCCCCCATCGTCGAGCCGAAGTTCGCCGCCGCCGACAGCATCGTCGTGGTGCGCAGCAGCCGGTGATGCGCCAGCCAGGTCAGGCCCTCCTTCACGTCGGCGCGCAGGGCCCGCCGCTGTCGCCCCGGCGCGGCGGCCGGCGCCCCGGTCCGCGGCAGGCGCGCGATCAGCAGCATCGACACCGCGAACGTCACGGCGTCGGCCCAGAACGGCAGCGTCGGGGTCAGCGCGAACAGCGCCGCGCCGAGCGCCGGCCCCACGAAGTCCTTGGCCACCGACTGCGCGGTGTACAGCTGCCCGTTCGCCGAGATCAGCCGGTCGCGCGGGACCACAGACGTCATCAGGGGCTGCGAAGCGCTCTTGGCCAGCGCGGCGGCCATGCCCAGACCGAAGGCGAGCACGTAGAGCGCCGCGAGCCCCCAGCCGGCGCCGCGGTCCATGGCCAGCAGCCCGACGGCCAGCACGCACAGCAGCTGCCAGCCCTGCGCCCGGACGGACAACCGCCGGCTCTCCGAGCGGTCGGCGATCGCCCCGGCCTGCAACGAGAACACGAGCCAGGGCAGTGTCCCGGCCACGGTGAGCCCGGATATCAACCGGGGATCCCTGGTGTACCCGGCGGCGAGCAGCGGCAGCGCGGCGACGAACGCGCCGTCGCCGAGCACGGAGACGGCACTGGCGGTGAACAGCACGTGCCAGTCGCGGCCGAGTCCGCCGGGGCGCGGATCCCGGCGGCGGACCGGCGCGGGGGAGTCCGCGGAGTCGGAGCGGGGGGAGTCGGAATGCAGAGAGACGATGGTCATGGCCGCGGATTCAGTCATGGGCACAGGTTCGAAGATCGGCCCGCCCCGGAGCTACGATTTACCGCTCGCTAAATCCCGGGGGGTGCGCCGATGCCGAGACCGATCCGCATACCGATCGCCGGCACCGAGATGGCCCGCGTCCGCTTCGCCATCTCGCCGGTCTACGAGGCCGTCCAGGCCGTGTACGTCCTGCACGCTCCGGGCCGGCACGCCGTCCACCTGCCGTGGGTGCGCTGGGCGCGGCCGTTGCTGGCCCAGGTCCCCGGGACGGAGATGCTGTCCGGGTTCGCCGAGCGGACCGTCCGGCCCGGCGTCCTGGTCCCGCCGCCGGACGTCCACATGCCCGGCCTGGACGAAGAGCTGGAGACCATCCGCGGCGCCGATCCCGAGCGGGTCCGGCGCTTCTTCGACAACAACGGCGCGCCGAGCGACCGCTTCCAGCAGGAGTTCTACGACGACCCGCCGGCCGGTCTGGCCCGGCTCGCCGACGTCCTTCGGCAGGTGTTCGACGTGCTCGTCGCCCCGCACTGGCCGCGGATGCTCGGGGTGCTGGAGGCCGACATCGCCTACCGGGCCCGGGTGCTGGCCGACGGCGGCGTGGCCGCGGTCTTCGACGACCTGCACCAGGATGTCCGCTGGTCGGACGGGGAACTGCGGATGCACGGCCCGGGAATCAGCGAGGCCGTGTGGCCGTTGGCAGCTAAGGAAGTCGTCCTCGAAGGACGCTCGCTGGTGCTCTCGCCGAGCGTGCTCGGCTGGCCCGACGTCTGTGTGAACACCAAGCCGGTCACCTCCGGCCTGCTGCACTATCCGGCGCGGGCCGTGGCGACGGTCTGGGAGACCAGGCGCCCCGCGCCGGACGCGCTGGCCGCGCTCCTCGGCCGGACCCGGGCCGAGCTGCTGGTCCAGCTCGCCGAGCCGGGCACCACCGGGGAGCTGGCCGGGCGGCTGGGCGTGACCGCCGGAGCGGTCTCGCAGCACCTCGGGGTGCTGCGCGGAGCCGGTCTGGTGGCCACTCGGCGGGACGGCCGGGCGGTGCTGCATCTGCGGACCGAGCGGGCGGAGGCGCTGCTGGGGTGAGGTACCGGCCCCGGGTGTCTTGAAAGCGGGCGAGGTGCCGATGCTTGTCGGCGGAATACGCAACAATGGAGCACCGCTGCGCGTACCGGCTGGGAAGACCGGCGGCTAGGCACCATGTACGGCGGCCGTGCGGCCCGCGGGAAGGGACTGGAGAACGTGAGCAGCGACCTCATCGACACCACCGAGATGTACCTGCGGACCATCTACGAGCTCGTGGAGGAGGGCATCGTCCCGCTGCGCGCCCGGATCGCCGAGCGGCTGGGGCAGAGCGGCCCGACCGTCAGCCAGACCGTGGCCCGCATGGAGCGCGACGGGCTCCTGACCGTCGAGGGCGACCGGCACCTGGAGCTCACCGGCGCCGGCCGCGAGCAGGCCACCCGCGTGATGCGCAAGCACCGGCTGGCCGAGCGGCTGCTGACCGACGTGATCGGGCTGGCGTGGGAGGACGTCCACGTCGAGGCCTGCCGCTGGGAGCACGTGATGAGCGAGGCGGTGGAGCGGCGCCTGCTGGAGCTGCTGGACCACCCGACCGAGTCGCCCTACGGCAACCCCATCCCGGGCCTGGCCGAGCTCGACGACACCGTCGGCGAGGGCGAGGCGTTCCTGGACGCCGACGTGGCCAACCTGCGCGACGTCGTGGAGCGCGGCGCGCGCTCGGCCGCGGCGCAGAACCTGGTGGTGCGCCGGCTCGGCGAGCCGCTGCAGAACGACCCGGAGCTGATGCTGCGCCTGCGCCGGGCCGGCGTGCAGCCGGGCCAGACGGTCCGCGCGACGGTCTCGCCCGGCGGTGTGCTGCTGGGTTCGGTCGGCGAGACCGCCGAACTGGACCTGGATCTGGCCGGCCACGTGTTCGTCACGGTGCGCGCCGCCTGAGGCCTTCTCGGCCCTAATGGGGAAATTCGGGGTCGGATACCCTGTGTGGGTGAATCCACGCTTTGTGATAGTCAGACCGCCCAGGGTGAGCAAGAATGGCGAGGCTGTCCACACGTCTTGGGGGTTCGCCACGATGTCTTCGATATCCGCTCCGGATGCCGACTTAGGCGGCTCGATGCCTTCCTCCCTCCGGCGTCGGCGCCGCGCCTCCCTGTTCCTCGCCTCCGCGGCGGCTCTGGCCGTGACCGCGTTCGGCGCGCTGCCCGCCGCTGCTGCCTCCGGCACCGGCCAGAACGCCACGACCGGGACCGCCAAGGCGGTGGCCGGCCAGGTCGACCTGGACGTGCAACTGCTCCAGGGCCTGCTCGGCGGACTGCACCTCACCGGGCCCGACGGCCTGGACGTCCCGCTGGCCAACCTGTCGCTGGGCGAGGCCGACGCGCCGAACGCCAGCGGCGACTCGGCGAACTTCACCAACTCCGTGATCCGGCTGCGCGACGACCTGATCGCCACCCTGCACCTCCCGGGCCCGGAGGCGGACCTGATCAAGGCCGACGCGGTGTCCGGGACCGCGCGGGTCATCAACGGCCCCGGCGGCTACGCGCAGGCCTACGCGACGGTCGCGAACCTCAGGCTGTTCCTGCCGCTGCTGACCCTGCCGGGCGCCAGCGCCGACAACGGGATCCTGAAGGTGGACCTGGTGTCCGCGCAGGCGACGTGCGTGCCGGGCCAGAAGCCGGTGGCGTCGGCGAAGATGCCGACCACGATCAACCTGCTGGGGCGGGACATCCCGGTTCCGCTGACCGGCGACGTGGCGCTGAACCTGCCCGGGGTGGCGGACATCGACGTGCACCTCGCGCCGACCAGCACGGTGAACGACGCGGGCGCGTCCTCCGCCGTCGAGGCGCGGGTCACCGTGAACGCGCTGGGGCTGGCCAAGGTGAGCGGCGCGATCGTGCTCGCGTCGGCGTCGTGCACGACGCCGAGCGCGGCGGCGGCCGGCGGCGGGACGCCGACCGGGCAGGCGTCGTCGTCGAGTTCGGCCCCGGGCGCCGGGACGACCACGACCGCCGCGGCACCGACCTCGAAGGCCGGCAGCACCGTCACGGCCTCCCCGGCGGCGCTGGACGCGAAGGCGACCGGATCGCTGGCGCACACCGGGGCGAGCGGGTCGCTGATGCCGATCGCGATCATCGCGGTGGTGCTCGTGGTGGGTGGCGCCGGGCTGGTGCTGTTCCTTCGGAAGAAGGCCGCGGGGTTGCCGCCGAACGAGTAGGCGCTCGAGCGGACATGGAGAACGGCGGTCACCGATCGGTGACCGCCGTTTCGTCGCCGTTACTGGTGATCCGTCTTCGTTCCCGCCTCTGGTGCTCAGTACCGCTCGCGTCCGCACGCGTAGGCCAGCGTCGGGATCAGCTCCGCGGCCTCCGGCAGCCACCGGGTCGACTCCCCCGGCGGGCGGGCCCACTGCACCTGGCCGCCGATGCCCATGCGCGAGGGCGGCGCCACCACGAAGTCCTTCTCGCCGTGGCAGATCAGGTCCAGCTGGGCCCGGCCCCAGCCGGCGCGCATGAGCATCTCAGGGATCTTCTTCTTGGTGCCGGGTAGGACGAAGAAGTACAGGCGCCTGGTCGGGGTGGCCGCGACCGGCCCCAGGTTCGCGCCGCTGCGCTCCAGGCGCGCCAGGGCCAGGCAGCCGGCCTGCTCCGGGACGTCGATGACGTCGAAGGTGCGGCCGGTGGGGAGCAGGATCGCCGCGTCGGGGTGTTCCCCCCACCAGCTGTGTACTCGCGAGGGCTGAGCGGTGATCTGCTTGTTCCAGTCGCGGTGCGCCGGGTGCGAGCCGAAGGCCGGGCACGCGGCGTTGCCGCAGGAGCAGTGCCAGGCGCCGTCCACGCGCATGACCGACGCGCCCGGGAGGATGTCCCAGTGCCGTTCCTCGATGTAGTCCAGTGCGGCGGCCTTCAGCCCGAGCGGGTCCGCGCCCGCCGGGGCGGGGCCGGGCTCGGCGAGGTCGCCCTCGGGGAGTGACAGCACAGTCATGTGCCCATAACGCGAGTGACAGGAGTCTGGTTACGGGGCGCATGTCACCTGATTGCCCGAATGTGCAAGAGGTCTGGTATTTCGTCGCCTGGCGCTGTAATTGGTCATCAAAGACCTGTATTGGTCTTCAAAGATCTGTATTAGTCCGATTGCCGGGCGGGTATCACCGGGGGTATGGAGGGGCACCGAGGGCCGCGCGAGCCGAATCGCAGACTCGCCGAGCTGATCGCCGAGGCCGGCTGCTCGAACGCCGGGCTGGCCCGGAGGGTCAATCTGGCGGGCGCCGAGCTGGGGCTGGACCTGCGTTATGACAAGACTTCGGTGGCGCGCTGGCTGCGCGGACAGCAGCCGCGGGCCACCACGCCGGCGCTGATCGCCGAGGCGCTGGGCCGCAAGCTCGGCCGGCCGGTCACCGTCGAGGAGATCGGCATGGTGGACGAGCGGGACGGGAGTTCCTCGCTCGCCCTGGGACTGGCCGCCGACACTCAGGAGGCGATCTCGGTCGCGGCCGGGTTGTGGCGGGCCGACGCCGCCGGACGCGAGCAGTTGCGGGCCGCCTCGTTCGCGGTCACGGCGATGGTCGGGCCGAGCCGGGACTGGCTGATCATGCCGGAGGATCCGGTGGTGGCGCGGGGGATGGCCGCCGCCAAGAACGGGCACGCCCCGCTGCGCGTCGGCATGTCCGACGTGGCCGCCGTGCGGGCCGCCACCGATGCCTTCCGGACGCTGGACCACCGCTTCGGCGGCGGACACGTCCGGGTGCTGGCCGTGCGCTACCTGGACGGCGTGGTCGCCGAACTGCTGCGCGGGACCTACCCCGAGCGGGTCGGGCGCCAGCTGTTCGGCGCCGCCGCCGCGCTCACCGAACTGGCCGGCTACCTCGCCTGCGACACCGGCCGCCTGGGTCTGGCGCAGCGGTACTACATCCAGGCTTTGAGGCTGTCCCAGGCCTCGGGCGACCGGGCCCATGGCGGGCACATCCTGTCGGCGATGAGTCACCTGGCCAACTCCCTCGGGGCGCCGCGCGAGACCGTGCAGTTGGCGCGGTCGGCCGACGAGGGGGCCCGGGGCATGGCGTCCTCGCACGTGCGCGCCGAGTTCTTCTGCGCCGAGGCCCGCGGGCACGCCGCGATGCGCGACCGGCGCGCGGCCGAGCAGGCGCTGGGCCGGGCCACCGACGAACTGGAGCGCAGCGGGGGTGACGCCCCGGTCTGGTCCTCGTATTTCGACCACCACTACATAGCCGATGCGGCCGCCGCCTGCCACCGCGATCTGGACCAGCCGCGCCAGGCCGCCGAACAGGCCGCGACGGCGCTGGCCGGTTTCGGCACGGACAAGACCCGGCGCCGGGTGCTGAACCTGTTCACCCTTGCCTCGGCCCGGGTGCAGGGCGGGGAGGTGGAGGCCGGCTGCGCGGCGGCGACGGAGGCCGTCAAGCTGTCCGCCCGGGCGCGCTCGGCCCGTGCGGTGGAGGCGCTGCACGACTTCGACCGGCGCCTGGACCCCTACGCGACGGTCGCCGCGACCCGCGAGTTCCGAGGCCTGATCGCGGCGCGCCGCCCCGGCGAGCCCATCAACGCCTGAGCGCCGGAGTCCTCGGGTCCGGCGGTGTGGTCAATCATCGAAAGTCCGATCGGGTAGGCTCGGTCCCGCCTATGGACGAGACGCTGCAAGATAGCGAGCCGACAGCCGAGGGTGGCCGAGCGCCGTCGGACGGTGCCGCGACCGCCGAGGCGGGAACGCCGCATACCGCGCAATTCGCCCCCGTGGAGATGCCTGGCCAGGCCGTCTCCCCCGTGCCTCCCGAGGACGACGGTTTCCCGGGCGGCCCCATCCCCGAATCCTCCGGCTTCTCCTGGCGCCTGCCGGGCCAGCCGGCCCCCGTGCAGCACGCACAGGGCGGGATCCCGAACGAGTTCGACCACCTCTTCCGCGACGCGCCGGCCGACGACCGCCGCTCGCTGATGCCCAACCAGGGCACGATAGGGGTCTCCGTTCCGGGAGCCGCGGGCTATTCGGGACCGTCGTATCCGCAGAATCCTGCGACCGGTGCCCAGGGACCGGGGCCGGGTTTCGGACCGGCTCCAAGGCCGGGACCGGGACCGGGGCCCGAGCCCACGCAGGCGCTGCCCCCGGCCGGCGCCACCAACCCACAGCAGCCGGTCTACCAGCCTCCGACGCAGGACCAGGTCGGTTACGGGCAGCAGATGCCCAGCCGCGCCTACGACTCCGGCGGCTACGCGGCGCAGGCGCAGGGCGCATTCACCCCCGAGCACCAGCACACGCAGGCCATCCCGCGGGTGCAGCCGCAGATGTACGGCGGCGGCCGCGACTCCGGCGAACCGGACCTGCTGCTGGCCACCGGCCCGAACCGGCGCCAGTCCTACCGCACACTGCTGGTCGCGGTGGGCGTGTTCGTGGTGCTGATCGTGGTGGCCGCGGTCGCCTTCTCCGGAGGCGGCAAGTCCAAGTCGAACACCGCGGGCAAGTCCACGAACCCCGACACCCCGACGCCGAGCACCAGCGTGTCGGCGCCGCCCGGGGTGGACCCGGCGGCCAAGGGCCAGGCCGACGCGATCTTCGCGATCATCGCCCAGAGCCACGACCTGAGGTCCAAGGCCAACGGGGCCCTCTCGGCCGTGCAGGCGTGCCAGAACGTCGCGGCCAACAAGCAGACCTTCACCGACGTCGCGACCACGCGCCAGGCCCAGGCCGACGCCATGAAGCCGCTGGCCGTGGACAAGCTGCCGGGCGGCGCGAAGCTGCAGCAGGACCTGATCAGTTCCTGGCAGTACTCGGCCGAGTCCGAGCGCGACTACGCGAACTGGGCCAACGACAACCTGGCCTGCAAGGGCAAGTCCGGCGCGAACGACAACCTCAACCGCGGTAACAGCGCCGGCGACAAGGCGGGCTCGGCGAAGGCCGAGGCGGTCAAGGACTGGAACGCCTTCGCCGACAAGCTCGGCGAGCAGACGATCAAGATCAGCGACCTGTGACAGGGAACTGATGAACGCGACGGCCACCGGTTCCCCGGTGGCCGTCTTCGTCTCCTGACGGCTACCGCAACTCGTCGGCGTACTTGTCGGTCCCCGGCAACGTCGGTATGAAGGGCGCCGCGAACTCCAGCCGGCCGAGCCCGGACGCCTCGACCGCGGCACCGTCCCCGGCGAACCGCTCCCAGTCCTCACCGGGATCGGCCTCGGTGAAGTAGAGCACGGTGATGCGCTTGCCGACGCCCTCGACCGGCTTGACGTAGGTCGGCGTCCGCCCCGGCAGCGGCATCGGCTCGAAGACGGCGGCCATTGCCACCGGCGACCCCTCCAGCTTGCCGTGCAGGTGCTTCTCCTTGAGCCAGGACGCCAAAGCGGCCGGATCCTGATCGGGCGCGGTGTCGATGACCTCGACGACGAGGCCCGCGTAGGGGTAGTTCAGGGCGTGGATGTCGCGCGGCCCCGCGTCCCCGTCCCGGTAGACCACCCCGAGGTATCTCTGGAACGACGTGAACACGTGGGTCCGCTCCTGGAAGACCCGGCCGTCCGGCAGCAGCCGCCGGTTGATCGCCACGGTCCAGTCCAGGTGGTCCTGATACCGGTCCTCGTTGATCCAGTACACGGTGATGTAGGCGCCGGCAGTCACCGGCGTGGCGACCGCCGACTCGGCCGGATAGCGCAGCAACTGCAGCGGACGCGTGGCGACCCACCGGCGTCCGGCGAACATCCAGGGCATCGACATCGCGCCGGAGATGTAGTGGTCGTCCTCGTACCAGCGGTTGTAGGCGTGCTCCTGTCCCGGATGCGGCTCCACCATGGTGATCAGGGCGGACCCGATGCCGGGTCCGTAGGCCCCTTCTGACGCCAGCTTCGTGTAGAGGCTGGGCTCTCGCTTTGGCTGGTCTTCCTTCGCCGACATGGCGCCTCCGAGTCCGGGGGTTGCGTGATCTGACGATACGTCAGATATCCAGTGGTTCGCTAGATCCCTCGTATAACCCCTGGTAAAAGGCCACTTTTGGTATCATTAATCAGGGCACTGAGTCGTGCGACCGGGGAGGTTGAAGGCAATGTCTGTAGCGTCCGAGATCGAACTTGCCGAGTGGGATGGCGTCCTGATACCTGAGCGGGTCCGCAATCGAGGGTCTGTGACGCTGTCGCTCAACGCCGCTCTGCGTGCCCACAAGCCGCTACGGCCGGGTGTCTATCTGCGGATCTCACATGACCGCTTCGGGAACGAGAAGGGCGTCACACGCCAGCTCGAAGACGCCAACTGGAAGCGGACCGACCTTGGGTGGGGTCCGTTCGCCAAGGTCTACAAAGAGAACGACACGGGTGCATATAAGAAGCGGAAGGTCGCGCGACCTGACGGAAGCGTTGAGTGGGAGGTCATCCGGCCGGAGTTTCGGCAAATGCTCAAAGACCTGCTAGACGGCGTCATCGACGGCATCATCTTCTACGACCAAGACCGCCTCGTACGGCAGCCGCGCGACCTCGAAGACTTGATCGACGTCATCGAGTTCAAGGGGCGGCCTACGGCCGCGCGCACAACACCCAGACCGCCCCGGCGAGCAAGCGCCGAACTCCCAGGCGCCAAACGTGATCATGGGGCCGGGGAAGAGGACGCGGCCTTTGCTCGCCACCGGCCCAGCGCCGGGACATCAGCCGCCCATTCATGAAGAGCGCCGCGCCGAGTCCGCAATGGCGCTGGATGCTCGGCGCGGCTTCACCTGTGGCGACTGCGCGGGGTCTAGTCCTTAGCAGGCCGCATCGACGTCTGTCACCAGTCGTCAATGCTGTGGTCGCTCCACTTGAATTCCACGATCGCAGGCTTGTCGCTGTTGTAGCGGACCGTGTGGGTCTCGCGGTTGCTGCTGGTGAGCTTCAGATGGTAGATGTCGCCGGTCTGGTCCTTGAACGCGGTGTAAAAGCTGCCAGTGAAGGCTCCGTGCGGTCCCTCTCCGTCGACCTCGACTTGGTAGTCGTACGTCGGGCCCGTCGCTCCCCTCAGCCGGATGCTGTAGATCTTAGAGCTGTCGTTTCCAACGACACAGGTGCTGAGGTCCGTGTTGCCATTGAGCTCCACATCATCGCCTTTTTGGAGGCCGGATGAAGAGGTGGCCAGCTTCGGGTTGTCCTTTCCTTCGCCGCAGTCGCCTTTGAATTGGGCAATACCCATTTCTCCAACTCCTTCTTGTGCGAACATCCCCTTCGCGACCATAGTTCGACGCATCGCGGATCACTCCTTGGGTAGGCCGTTCGCAGGAACTCCGCCTTGTGACGCCGCCGACGCAGGCAGCGGAACCGGCCGCCCTCGGCGAGGCGGCAGCCGGAACCGCACCCCACCACCCACCCGCCCTACGCCCGGCCCGCGCTTCGCATCCCCTCAGCACTGCGACGCGCGTTTGCTACAGCGTCCCGAATTTGCCGACCATTCGACGTAGACAGCGGGCTATTTGGCTCTGCCACCTCTCGCAGCCCAAGCGAACACCCCAGCGCCTGAGCCCACACAACCAACGCAATAGGTCGGGGAGGTACAAGCGCATATTCCCACCGGCCAACAGAGTCCCGGTGCACGCCAACTCGCTTACTTACCTCAAGTATGGATAGCCCCAGATCGTCACGACGGCGCCTCAACGGACACGCCAATCGCCGCCGCTCAAAAGGCACCCAAGACTCCCCGGCACGCGGCCGCACGAGACTCTGCAACTCACCCCGACGATCCTCGATCACCAGCCGCCGCTCAACCTTGCCCGCCCACAGGATGAGGTTCTCAAACGTTGGAACGTGCGTTTCGGTCTCCCACTCCGAAATTGCCGCCTTACCCCGCACCGGCAGACCGAGCGCCACGTGTTCCTGGCTACGACCCCCGCGCGCAGTGCGCAAGCCATCGATGAGCCGTGAATACGTCCTTAGGCATCCCCGGCGGCATGCTCGGACTTGCGGCTAGGCCTTGGGAGACGCCAGCTGCCGATCAGAAAGACGGGCCGGAGAGCGAGCTTCAGCCGTGGCAGCTCGCAGACGTACTCACGCGGTCATCGGTCAGCACGACCGCGCTCGATCAGATGGAGCGCGCAGCGATGAAGCTCGCAGCTCTGTACCCATCGACACCGCCAGAGCGGCTCATGCCGCAGGTCATGGGGCTGTCCAGCAGGGTTCACGAGGTTCTGTCCTTGCCGGCCTCGTTGAGGATCAAGCGCCGTGGCGTGCAAGTGGCGGGAATCCTCGCCGGCCTCGCTGGCCACCTCTATCTTGACCTTGGCGACCGCGATCGGTCTGCGAGCTTCTACGAGGTGGGGCGTGTAGCTGGTGAAGAAGCCGAAGACGATGGGCTCGTTGCGTGGGTTCTCACGATGCAGAGCATCGGCCAGTTCTTCGAGGGTGACTCTGGTACAGCGGTCAAATACCTTGAGGAAGCGGCCCGGCTAACCCGAGGCGGCGCTAATCGTCGTCGCCACGCTTGGGTATCTGCTCAACTAGCGCGGGCATACGCTACGCACGGCGATTCGGACGTCGCTCTGCGAACGCTTGAAGAGGCCTCGGCGAGCTTCGAAGGTGCCGATGAGGCAGGGGGTATCGACTTCTTCGATGAGGCGCGTTTGAGCGGAATCGCGGGCACATGCAATCTGCTCATCGGGCAGCCTTCCGCCGCGAGCCGGAACCTGGCTGAGGCGCTGGACCACCGGGCGCCAGAGGATCACAAAGGCCGGGCCTTGCTGACCCTGGATCTTGCTTCCTGTCTCATTAGGGCGGGCGAGATTGAGGAAGCGTGCAACGTAGGCGGCACTGCTCTCAACGTGTCCTCTGACTCGGTAGTTCAGCCGATCGCCATTCGGGCTCGTGCGTTGCAGCAGGAACTTCAGCCGTGGAGCGAACTAGTATCGGTCCAAGTGTTTGGAGAGCGCCTGCGGGCACTGCTCTCGTCACCTGCGGCGTTGGAGGGCTGATCGTTGCATTGGCGCAGTCACGGACGCCGGTCCGTCTACGAGAGTGACTGGGTCAACGTCTGGCTGGAAGACGTCGAGATCCCCGGTGTCGGTCGTATTGAACACCATGTCTTGACGATGCCGCGTCCATCGACGACGGCCGTGGTTACTGACGCCGAGGGCCGCATCCTGCTCATGTGGCGACATCGGTTCATCACCGATGAGTGGGGTTGGGAAGTACCGGCTGGCTGGGCGGACCCCGGGGAAGCTCCGGAGGATGCAATCCGACGTGAGATTGAGGAGGAGACGGGTTGGCGCCCCGCCGAAGTCTCCAGGCTGATTGGGTATAACGCGCTCAGCGGGATCTCAACCATGAGGTTCACGGCCTACCACGCCACGAAGTGCACCTATGTAGGACCGCCATCTGACCCGAGCGAATCGACGCGGATCGAATGGTTCACGCCGGAGGATGCCGCGAAGCTGATCGCCGATGGTCAGGTGCCAGACGGTCCGTCCCTGACAGCCCTAACGTTCTATCTCGCCTTGGGCCGGGGATCGGTGACGTAGTCATGTAGCCGCCGCTACGGTGGCGCCTTCTCCGGACGTCAAGGGCACTTCGTTAGCCCTTGCCCTCCTACGAAGACACCCCCTCCGCTCTTGGGGCGCGTGGTCACCAGAAAAGGCCAGCGCCTTACGTTGCGTACGTGGTGGTCGGTGGTCCGGTCCGGGGTGGGCTGAGATTTTAGCCACCTCCGTGCACGGGGACCCCACCTGAAGCATTGCGAGGGGGCCTGGAAGGGCCACCTGCGGGCAGGTCCAGGAACCTGCCCTTCCCGCCGGGCAGCGTAAGGCCCCCTCGCAGTGCTTCAGCCCCGCACACGCAGGACACCGGCCAAAATCTCAGCCCACCCCTCAGCCTGTTAACCCGCCTTCGAACTGGGGCGACGTGAAGATCACCAGAGTCTGAGACAGCGGGAAGCCTGAAATGCTATCTTCGAACATTTCGTTCACACCTGGCACCACAGGGACACGCCCGAGTGCCTCTCGTCGAGATGGAATCAACTTGCGCTTCGGGATCAAGAGCGTCTCTATGGCCATCCTCGCGGCAGCCGTCTTGACGACCACGGCATGCGGGGGTTCAGGGAAAGCCGCCTCGTCTGCGGCGAGTCCAGGCGTGCCGGTCGCATCGACGGGCACGACGGCCGACACTGCGCCGGCCTCATCGACGGCGACGACGGCCGGCACTGCGGCAGCAACGGCCTCCACCAGCGTCCTTGACGCCACACTGACTACCGATCAGATCAGCAAGCTTCTGCTTACCGGCAAGGACGAATCCGGCTATACCTATGACCCGTCGCAGGACGGTAAGGAGATTACGAACACTCAGGATGTCGTAACGACCGGAGGCAGCGCCTGTCAGACGTTCGTGGACGCATTTGAGGGCCTGCGCTCGAAGTACGGGACGAGCGCCGAGGTTGACCGCCAGCTCACAAATGCCTCCACTGGCCAGGCGATAGAGGACTCAGTGATGGCGGTCGGGACCGCTGATAGGGCCCTGGAGATGATCTCCGACTTGACCACGGGTATTAAGGACTGCAAGAGCTTGACCGTGACCCAGTCAGGCCTTTCGGTCTCCATGGCGCCCACTGCGATCCCGGAGATGGTCAGAGACGGCCAGGTTGGCTACATCAACTACCTGAACGGCGGGGGGAAGACTAGTTTGATGGCTTCCGAGGTGGTCCACGTCGGCACGGCGGTTTCGGTGATCGCTATCATCGAGCCCCCGACGAACGACAACGCAGCGTTGCAGCAGTTGGGCACGACGCTCGTCCACCTGTCCGATGTCCAGGTCGAGCGGCTGAAGAATGCACAAGGCCTTTAGCGCCCCTTAGTGGTACTGGTGCGCGTCCTCGTACCAGCGGTTGTAGGCGTGCTCCTGTCCCGGATGCGGCTCCACCATGGTGATCAGGGCGGACCCGATGCCGGGTCCGTAGGCCCCTGCTGACGCCAGCCTCGTGTAAGCGCTCGGTTCCCGCTTCGGCTGCCCTTGCTTGTCCGACATGGTGCCTCCGGGTCTGGGGTTCAGGTGACCTGACGATACGTCAGATATTGCGAGGTGCGCCAGATCTTCCGTGAAGCCCCTGGTATAAGCCCCCTTTTGATATCACTAATCAGTACACTGCGAAGGCTCCAGGAGGTTGGCGCCAGGTCCGTGGCGACTGAGATTGATCTTGCGTAGTCGCGCAGAGCGGCATTGAGAGACAGCGTCACGGATCCCCGATTGCGGACTGCGTACGCCGAATTGGATGATGGTCGGCATTGATGCCGATTTGGTAGTACGGATCTGTACGGGCTTCGTGATCTCAACCGCTCGTCGCAGCAGTCTGGTTTACTGCCCCGTGCCGGCAGCGCCAGGCGAAAAGCCGAACTGGTTGCTGCCTGGTGCGGCCGGCGACCAGCGATGCAAGCACACGAGTATGGAGGAAATCGTGAAGCGTCTCGCAAAGTCGATGATTCTCGCGGGGGCGGTGGCAGCGGCGTTCGCCACCAGCATGCAGGCGGCTTCGGCCGAATCAGAGCTCTGGTACTCGTACCCCGGGTTCCAATCCACGTGGCACTGCAACACCACAGGCACTTTCGCCCTGAACAGCGGGGAGGGCTACGCGTACATCCAAGCCTGCGAAGTCTGGAACGGCTCCTACTACCAGGGCCTGGTGAACGTCAGCTTCAGCCAGGCCCACTCAGACGCTTCCATCAACGTCACGAACGCCACCAGCCGCCTCCCCGAGAACGGCGTTCGCACCTGCTACGGCGCCATCGGCAGCGGCGAACGATCGTGCTTTGCGCACACCGAGTACCCCCTCAGCAGCGCGGGCGAAGCGCAGGCGCACGTCACCAACCTCTTCGTCGACGGCGTCGGCTACTCGCTGAACAGCCCGATATCCGGGCCAGACCAGGAGTGGTCGCCGTGGGTTCCCTAACCGCTAGATGACTGATGTGGGTTGGTGGCGTGGGGCTGGCGTGTAGCCGGTTCGGCTGACGACGGCAGGGAGCGTGGCCAGCATCGGTGTTGACGAGGAACCCTTTGGCCGGGGAGTCAACATGAACACCGATCTGGACACGCTCCTGACTGCACTGTATGTCGCGCTGACTGATCGCATCATCCCCTCCCGTAAGGTTCGCCCGGATTCGCCAGGCGGCCCGCCGGCGGTCACCGACGCCGAGCTGGTATGCCTGGCCGTGGCCCAGGCCCACCTGGGCTTCACCAGCGAACGACGCTGGCTGCGCGCCGCCCCCGACCGGGTCGGGCACCTGTTCCCGCGACTGCTTTCGCAAAGCGAATACAACCGCCGCCTGCGCCACCTGGCACCGCTGATGGACGCCGCCATGCGCTGGCTGGCCGCCGACACCCCCTCCAGCTTCGACACTGTGCGGCTGCTGGACGGCACCAAAATCATCTGCGGCATGTCCCGGGAAACGACCAAACGCTCGGACCTGTTCGGCTGGTGCGGCTACGGCTACGACCGCTCCCACAGCCTGTATTACTGGGGCGCCAAACTGATGCTGCTGACCGCCCCCGACGGCCCGGTCACCGGATACGTACTGGTCAATCCGAAGCTGTTCGGCGAGGCAGCGGCGACGGCGATGATGATGACGCGGCCGGCGAACGTCCCGCCGCCAGGCACCACGATCGTGGCCGACAAAGGCCTGCGCAGCCAGGCTTTGGAGGCCGAACTCGCCGAGCGCCACCTGCGCCTGATCCGCCCGGCCTACGCCAACGAGCCCGACCCCAGGTACTACCCGGCCTGGCTTCGTCAGCGCATCGAGTCGGTCAACCAGTCCTTGAAGCACCCGCTGGGGATCGAACAGCCCGGAGCCCACCGGCCCGACGGACTGTTCACCCGCATCGTGCAGCGCCTACTCGCACTCAACGCCGCGATCTGGCACAACTGGCACATCGGCGCCAACCACAAACGATCCCTTACCGCCTACGGCCACTGACCACGCCAGACTCCCGCCACCAACCCACATCAGTCATCTAGCACCGACTATAAGAACCCTCGCTCTCCGCGGTAAACGAGTGACGGGTGTCCGCCGCCGCGCACCGGATGAAGCGCGGCGGCGGACGGCTACGGGGCCAATCTGACAGCGCCGCTCGCCATGCCATTGGCGGGACTCCCGCCCTTCGGGTCGCTGGCGGCGGCCCGCTGGGCTCGCGTTTTGGCTGGTGTCCCTTCGCCGACACGGTGCCTCCGGGTATGGGGTTCGGTGATCTGACGACACGCTAGATAATCGCGAAGCCGCCGGACCCATCAGATCGGAACCGCACGCGGACCCGGTCCCCATCGAGGTCTGATAATGAATGGCGTACCGGAGCTCCGCGAGCGCGGTGCTCCTGACGACGACATGGGGGACCAGCATGCGCTTCGGGATCAAGGGCGGCTCCATAGCCGTCCTCACCGCCGCAGTTCTGGCGACGGCGGCGTGCGGGAGTTCCGGCCAGATCGGTGCTTCGGCCGGGGGTACGAGTGCGCCGGGTACGTCGGCCGGTTCGACGGGGAAGACGGCGGGGACGCCGCCGAACACGGCCATCGTGCCGAACAGTTCGGCTGCGTCGTCCGGGTCGTCCGGCTCGTCCGCGTCGGTCGGCGGCGGTACCGGCAAGACGCTCACCACGGATCAGATCCGCACCATTCTGCTCACCGACAAGGATGACGCCGGCTACACCTACGACGCCTCCAAGGACGACGCGACCGTCACCGACACCCAGGACGCCATCACCGCCGGGGGCAGTGCCTGCCAGATGTTCGTCGACGCGGAGAACGGCCTGTCCACGAGGTACGGCACCACCGCCGAGGTCAACCGTGTGTTGACCAAGGCCTCCGCGGGCCACGCGATCGAGTCCTCGGTGCTGGCGATGCCGTCCCCGGCCAAGGCCCTGGCGATGACCTCCGATGTGAGCACGAGTCTTCAGGGCTGCAAGACCCTGTCCGCGACGATCTCGGGCAGCCCGGGCTCCATGACGCTTTCCGCCATCCCGCAGCTGACGAAGCCGGGGCAGGCCGGCTACCTCGACTACATGACCGTCGGCGGCAAGACCGTGCTGATGGCGGCTGATCTGGCGCAGGTCGGGTCGGCGGTCTCGGTGGTGGCGCTGATCGGGCCGGTGACGAGCGACTCGACCTCGCTGCAGCAGATGGGGGCCACGCTGGGTCACCTGTCCGACCTCCAGGTCGGGCGGCTGAAGAAGGTTCAGGGCTTGGGCTGAGCTCGGCTATAAGCGCCCGAAGCACCCTCAGTGCGAGCCGGCCAGCACCGGTACAAGCACCGCGATCGCGAGGATCCCGACCAGCAGGCCCACGGCCGCCGGGCGACCGAAATTGACCGTCCACCCGACGCCGAACCGCTTCTGGACGAACACCGCGGGGTCCTCGCGATTGATGTAGATCATGCCCAGCTTCCAGAAGCGGTCGTCGTCGCGGGTGACGGCGCCGGTGCCGGTGACGCCGCCAGGCCCCGTGGCCTTTCGGTCCCCGTCGCCGCCGTCGAACCGCAGCCGCGACCCGCCCTGCCCGATCCGCACCGTCACCACGATCAGCCCCGCCGTCGCCAAGACGATCGGCGCGAGAAGCAACACCGGGAACAAGCCGGTGCTGCCCACCAGCTTCCACATGGCCAGCGCCGCGAAGAACATCGTCAGGTCCACGGCCGCGGCCAGCACCAGCAGGCAGCGCGCCATGGCCGTGACGAAGCGCCGGTGCCGCTCGGCGGCGTGCGGGTCCTGCGCGTCCAGTTCCGCCTTGCCGCGAGCCGTGATCCAGGACAGCGCCACGATCAGCGCGGTGATCCCGACCTGCACCATGACCAGGCCGAACGCCGAGAGGAAGGTCTTGTCGGCGTACGAGGTCGGATGCCCGCCGATGTCGTAGTGCGAGACGAGGCGGGCCGGCAGGTGCGGGTAGCGGACCGCGCCGACGACCGCGGTACCGACCGTGATCGCCACCGCCGGTAGTGCCCACAGCCAGGGAAACGGCTCGGGCCGGGTGCGCAGCGTGGTGTCAGTGACGGTCACCTGCCTGCGACCCTCGAACCAGTGCCCGTCGCGCTTAGCGTCGGCGACGTGCGAGCGCGCCAACAGGTACACCGCCACCGATCCGGCGAGCTCGACCAGCATCGCGACGATCCCCGCGGCCCCCGCCGACGCCACGAACAGCCCGGCCAGCACCGCGACGGCGGTCACCGCGCCGATGCCGGTCCAGTACGTCCGGCGGGCCTGCGCCACCACCGGATCGTCGGCGCGCTCGGCCGGAACGCGCACCCCGAACTGCACGCTCCGCGGCGTCAGCAGCGGAGTGAGTAGGGACAGGAACCCGATCAGCAGGACCGGGAGTACCGCTGGGACAGCATTGGCGTGCATCGAGATCTTCCCCCGTCTTCGGTCGTCGTGTTCGTCGACTCAGCGCTTCGTGAACTCGTCCAGCAAGGCCTGACACCGTTCCAGGACCTCCGGCGGTGCCATGCCCTTGGCGAAGCCCTCGGCGAGCAGCGTCCGTGCCCGCCGCTCCCAGTCGCCGACCTCCTCGGCCGTCGCCGGTCCGTCCCCGGGACCGCGCGCCACCACCGCGCCGGTGCGCCGGCCGAGCCGGATCAGGCCCTCCCGCCGCAGCTGGTCGTAGGCCTTGTTCACGGTGTGCATGTTGATCCCGAGGTCGGCGGCCAGCTGGCGCGTCGTCGGCAGGGAATCCCCCGGCACCAGCACGCCTGCCGCCACCGCCACCACGATCTGGTCGCGCAGCTGCTGGTAGATCGGGACGTCGCCGTCGGGCTCCACGGTGAGGAGCAAGGGTCTGCCTCCTTCGGACTATTGCTATAGAACAGCTAGAACAATGGGGCCGTCAAGGGCCGGCCAGGGAAGCTGGCGGACCCTGGCCATCTCACCCCGCCCCGCCTAATCTGACGCATCATCAGATACAGGCTCTGCACATCAGATACAGACTCCGCTCGGCGTGAGCCCACGAAAGGGTCCCCATGTTGCTCCAAGACAAGACGGTGATCGTGTCAGGGGTCGGCGAAGGCCTCGGCCGCGAGGTCGCGCAGGCCGCGTACGACCAGGGCGCGAACGTGGTGCTGGGCGCGCGGACCGAGGCCAAGCTGGCCAAGGCGGCGGACGGCTTCGACCACGCCCGGGTCGCCTACGCCACCACCGACATCACCTCCGACGACGACTGCCGCCGGCTGGTCGCGCTGGCCGTCGAGCGCTTCGGGACGCTGGACGGACTGGTCAACGTCGCCGCCATGGACCAGGTCTTCGGCGGGTTCGCCGACGCCGACTTCGCCGACTGGCGGGCCGTCTACGAGGTCAACGTCGTCGGCACCCTGCAACTGAGCAAGGCCGCGATCCCGCACCTGGCGCGCGATTCCGGCACCACCACCGGGATCGTGCACATCCTGTCGCAGTCGATGTGGGTGCCGGCGACCGAGGTCATGCAGGCCGCGTACGCCGCGTCGAAGGGGGCGCTGCTGTCCGCGACCTATGGCATGGCCAAGGAACTCGGGCCGCGCCGCATCCGGGTCAACGCCGTGGTGCCGTCCTGGATGTGGGGGCCGATGGTGCAGGGATACGTCGCGTGGACCGCCGCGTCCCAGAGCATTCCCGAGGAACAGGTGCTCTCCTCGCTCACCACGCGCATGGCGCTGCCGGAAATGGCCAGCGACGGCGACGTGGCGAATGCGGCCGTATACATGGTGTCGCCGTACGCCGGGGGAATCACCGGCCAGTCCCTGGCTGTCAACGCCGGCGATTTCATGCGGTGACCGGGGCCCTTGTAGCGAGTCTGTGACGAAAGCGGGATGGCGCGGTTGAACGGCTGAAAGAGGATCGCCGTCATGTCCTCATCAGCACGCACGTCGCCGGGTCGTCGCCCGGCTCCGGACGGCTACGGCCGCCCGGAGCGCGGCTACGCGCCGCCTCGGCCGGAGCGGCCCGCGCCGGCGCCGGACCCGGCACGCCGCGCTTCGGGGCCGTCCGGACGCCGCGCCTCCGCCGCCCCCGTCCCCCCTTCCGCCGGTCGCCGTACCGCCGCGCGGCAGGCGTCCGACCCCGGCGGCCGGCTGCTGGCCGGTGCGCCCTCCTGGCTGCCCGCCGCGGCGGTGCTCGGCGGTCCGATGCTGGCCGCGATCGTGGGCAAGTTCGCGGGCGGCTACCACGGCCCGGCGTTCGTGGTGCTGACCATCGCGGCGGCCGCCCTGGCCACCGCGGCGGCGACCGCGAACGGCCGCTGGTGGGTGGTCACCTCGCTGCCGCCGGTGGCCTGGCTGGTCGCCACGGTCGCCGAACTGGCCTGGCACGACCCGGCCTACCCGGACACCAAGGCCAAGCTGGTCGGCGTGGTCCACGCGACGACCAACGTCTTCCCGGTGATCCTGGCCGCGCTCGCCGTCATGGGCCTGGTGATCGCGGCCGCGGTGGTGCGCGGCCGGCAGAGCGGGGGAGGCGCCCGCCGTGTCTGAGTGGTATCCGGAGGACGGGGACCAGCGTGGCGGCGGCCGTCGCCGTGAGGCACCCGAGCAGCCCTGGCAGGCGCCCGAGCAGCCCTGGCAGGCATCACAGTCACAGCGCCGGCCCGGACCTCCGCCGCAGCAGCGCCGGCAGCCGCCCGCGCGGCCGGACGATCCGACGCACCACGGCGCCGCCGGCTGGTACCCGCCCGCGGAGCGGGAGCAGACCAACGTCATGGCCCAGCAGGGCTACGACGACCACGGCGGCTACGACGATTACGACGAGCACGACGAGCACGACGACGAATACCTCGAGTCCGGCCGCAGGGGCGGCGCGGGCGGCGGCGGCCGGCGCGGAGGCGGCCGCGGCACCCCCGGTGCCGGTTCCGGCGGCAAGGCCCACAAGCCGGGGCTGATCGCCGGCCGGGTCACGGCCGCGGTGATGAGCGCGGTCGTCGTCCTGGCGACCGGCTTCGTCTGGTTCGAGAACAAGCAGCTCACCGACGGCCTGCACACCTCGGACTCGATCAACCAGATCAAGCCCGGCGAGGACGGCTACGTCGCCCCGCACCTCGGCGCGGACGTCAACCTGCTGCTGATCGGCCTGGACTCGCGCAAGGACATGAACGGCAACGACCTGCCGACGTCCCTGGTCGAGGACGAGCTGCACGCCGGGTCCTCGGACATAGGCGGCTACAACACCAACGTGCTGATCCTCATGCACATCCCGGCCAACGGCGGAAAGGTCACCGCCTACTCCATCCCGCGCGACAGCGACGTCGAGCGTCCCGGCGGCCAGGCGAGTATCCCCGGCGTGGGCACCGTCCAGGTGCCGGACATGGGCATGGGCAAGATCAAGGAGGCCTACGGCGACGCCAAGGCCTTCGCCGACCAGAAGATCTCCGCCTCGGGCAAGAAGGTCGACAAGGCCACCGAGGAGGCCGAGAGCCGCGAGGTGGGCCGCGAGGCCACGATCCGGGCCGTGCAGAAGCTCACCGGCCAGCACGTCGACCACCTCGCCGAGGTCAACCTGGTCGGCTTCTACGACATCGTCAACGCGATCGGCAGCATCCAGGTCTGCCTGAAGGCCCCGGCCTACGACCCGATCGAGGACGGCGCGGGGACCGGCCTGAACCTGCCGGCCGGCGTGTCCACCATCAACGCGGCCACCGCCCTGCAGTTCGTGCGCCAGCGGTTCCACCTGCCCAACGGCGACCTGGACCGCACGCACCGCCAGCAGGCCTTCCTGTCCTCGGTGACGCAGGCGTTGAAGAAGAAGGGCGTCCTCGGCGACGTCGGGGCCATGCAGAGCCTGTTCAACGTCGTGAAGAACGACATCGTCATCGACAACGGCTGGAGCGTGCTGGACTTCGCCTCCCAGGCCTCCAACCTGACCGGCGGCAACACTGAGTTCATCACCCTGCCGACCACCGGCACCACGAAGGTCGCCGGCGAGGACGCGCTGACGGTGAACCCGGCCGCGATCCAGAAGACGATCGGCGCGACGTTCGACAACGACGCCGCGGTGGCCCCGCCGCCGACCACGGCCTCCAGCTCGACCCCGCCTCCGGCGGCGCCGACCACGACGGCGACGCCCCCGGCGACCATCACCGTCCTGAACGGCACCCAGACCACGGGCCTGGCGCTGAAGGTCTCCGGCCAGCTGTTCGACGCCGGCATCCCGACCAGCAAGACCGGCAACGGCGGCAACGGCGTGCAGCACACGGTCATCCGCTACGGGGCCGGCGAGGAGGCCCTGGCCAAGAAGATCCAGACCACGCTCGGCACCAAGGAGGCGCCGATCGCCAGCAGCTCCACGGCGAAGGGCACCATCACCGTCACCATCGGCTACGACTACAAGCAGCCCCCGGCGACGACGACCACGACCACGACCACGCAGTCCTCGAACCAGCCGTCGAACGGCCCGACCAGTGTGGCCAGCGACAACTCCTCCGACTCCTCCGGGCTGAGCTCCGGCGGCGCGGTCACGTCGCAGAACGGGATCCCCTGCGTGTACTGAGGTACTGATCGCTACAGCACGCAAGGCCGCCGCGGGCGCCGCGGGCGCCGGAGACTTCGGTTCTCCGGCGCCCGCGGCCTTGTCACGGGTTCACTTGATATAGCGCTCCGCGAACCCCTCCACGGCCTCGACCATCTCCGCCAGGGAGGGACCCGGCGCGGTCATGGCCTTGATGTTCGTCATCCACGGCGCGCCGAGCAGGTCCGTGACGCCCCACTGCTCCAGCTGCTCGCACAGCTCCGGGGCGGGCTCGGCCAGTACCGCGAGCATCGCGCGGAACGGCCGGTCCAGGGTCCCGGCCTTCTCGCGGGCCGCGTGGATGCGGTCCATGATCGAGTGTGTCTCCTCGACCGTGTGGTAGATCCCGATCCAGCCGTCGTTGTTCGCGGCGCGGCGGATCGCGATGTCGGAGATGCCGCCGACGTACACCGGGATCGGGTCGTTCGGCGTGGGCGTGATCGAGCAGGGCGGCAGCGTGTAGTTCGGCCCGGCGATCTCGACCACCTCGCCGGTCCACAGCCGGCGCAGCGCCGCCAGCATCTCGTCGAGCCGCGCCCCGCGCTTGGCGAAGGCCTGGCCGGTGGCGGTGAACTCGTCCTTGCTCCAGCCCGGTCCGACGCCGAGCGCGACCCGGTGGTGGCCGTCCGCGGAGCCCTGCGAGAGGTAGGCGGCGGTGGCCAGCTGGTTGGCGACGGTCAGCAGGTCGCGCGCCGGGGCCACGTAGATGTTCGTGGTGAACCGCAGCCGGGTGGTCACGGCGGCCATCGCCGCGATCGCCACCCACGGCTCGGGCCAGTGCGTGTCCTTCGACCAATACCGGGATCCATCCGGCGTGTACGGGTAGGGGGAGGACAGTTCGACCGGATGGAACAGGTGGTCCGGGATGGCGATCCCTTCGAACCCGTACTCCTCCGCGGCCCGCGCGAGGCCGGTGAAGTGCGCGGTGTCGCAGAACGCCGGTGAAAGCCAGAACTTCATGGGCCGACTCCCCTTCACTTTTCGCCTTCCAGGAATCAATCTGACACCTAGTCAGATGTCAAGCGCGATGCGAGGACAGGGGACGGCCGATGGGGAAGCTGGATGGGCGCGTGGTGCTGGTCACCGGCGCGGCGCGCGGGCAGGGTGCCGAGGAGGCGCGGCTGTTCGCCGGCGAGGGCGCGCGGGTGCTGGTCGCCGATGTGCTGGAGGATCTCGGCACGGAGGTGGCCAAGGAGATCGGCGACGCGGCGCGCTTCGTCCGGCTCGACGTCACCGACGAGGCGCAGTGGACCGCCGCCGCGGACTTCGCCGAGGCCGAGTTCGGCAAGCTCGACGGCCTGATCAACAACGCCGGCATCCTGCGCTTCAACAAGATCGAGAAGACCAGTCTCGAGGAGTACATGCAGGTGGTGACGGTGAACCAGGTCGGCGTCTTCCTGGGCCTGCGGGTGTGCCTGCCCCGGATCAAGGCGGCCGGCGGCGGGACCGTGGTGAACACCGCGAGCATCGACGGGCTCGCCGGCATGGCGTATCTGGGGTCGTACGTCTCCTCCAAGTTCGCGGTCAGAGGGCTGACGAGGGTCGCGGCCCTGGAGGCCGCCCCGACCGTCCGGGTGAACTGCATCTGCCCCGGCGGCGTCCACACCCCGATGGTGACCGAGCTGATGCCGGAGGACGTCGACCCCGACGCCGGCTACTCCGGGATCCCGCTCAAGCGCGTCGGCACCGCGCACGAGATCGCGAAGGCCGCGCTGTTCCTCACGTCCGAGGACTCGTCCTACTGCACCGGCGCCGACTTCGTCCTCGACGGCGGAGCGCTGGCCGGCATCCGTTTCGACTAGCAGAACCAGGTTCGACCAGCAGACCGGAGGAGACCCCATGGAGTTCGGCATCTTCGTCCAGGGCCACGTGCCGCTCTCGAAGCTGGCCGCCGACCCGGACTTCGAGCACACCTCGCTGATGAACGACATCGAGATCGCCAAGGCGGCCGACAAGGCGGGCTTCAAGTACGTGTGGGCCTCCGAGCACCACTTCCTCGACGAGTACTCGCACCTGGCCAGCAACGACGTCTTCCTGGGCTACCTGGCCGCCGCGACCGAGCGGATCCACCTGGGCTCCGGCATCTTCAACCCGCTGCCGCAGGCCAACCACCCGGTGAAGGTGGCCGAGAAGGTCGCGACCCTGGACCACCTGTCCGGCGGCCGGTTCGAGTTCGGCACCGGGCGCGGCGCCGGTTCCCGGGAGATCCTGGGCTTGGGCCTGCCGGACACCACGGTCACCAAGGAGATCTGGGCCGAGGTGGTGCGTGAGATCCCCAAGATGTGGATGCAGGACTCGTACTCGCACCAGGGCAAGTGGTTCTCCATGCCGGAGCGCAACGTGCTGCCCAAGCCGTGGAAGAAGCCGCATCCGGCGATGTGGTACGCGGCCGGTAACCCGCCGTCGTACGAGATGGCCGCGCGCATGGGCCTGGGCGTGCTGGGCTTCTCGGTGGGCTCGCCGGCCGACGCCGAGACCGCCGTCGCGGCGTACAAGAAGGCGGTCCCGGCGGCCGAGCCGGTCGGCGCCTACGTCAACGACAACGTGATGGTGACGTCCTCGGCGGTGTGCCTGGCCGACGGCCGGCGGGCCCGGCAAGCGGCCTCCACGATGGGCATGGGGCGCCTGCAGTCGCTGGTGTTCCGCTACCACGACACCTTCCCGCGCCCGGACTGGGTCCCGGAATGGCCGGCGGTGCTGCCGGAGCCGACCGTGGAGGAGGTCGACTGGCGCCTGCGCAACGGGTACCTCGTCTGCGGCGACCCCGATGAGGTGCTGGCCCAGGTCAAGCGCTACGAGGCCACCGGGATCGACCAGCTGGCCTTCGGGCTGCCGATCGGACTGTCGCTGCCCGACACGCTGGAGACGATCGACCTGATCGGCCGGTACGTGATCCCCAAGGTGGACAAGGACCCGGTGCACCGGACCACGCGCTTCCGCAGCGCGGCCGCGGCATTGGGTAAGTGAGAATCCGCAAGCCTCTCAGAACCCGGCAGAACCCCAGCAGAGCCCCCACCAGAAGGAGCTGTCTTGCGCATCGGCGTCACGGTCTTCCTGACCGACCAGACCATCGGTCCGGCCGAGCTCGGGCGCGCGCTCGCCGAGCGCGGCTTCCAGTCGTACTACGCCCCCGAACACACCCACATCCCGATCAGCCGCGCCACCCCGGCGCCGCTCGGAGAGCCGTTGCCCGACTACTACTCACGGACGCTGGATCCCTTTGTGGCGCTGGCGGCGGTTGCGGCCGCGGCTCCCGGCATCCGCGTGGGCACCGGCATCTGCCTGGCCGCCCAGCACGACCCGCTGCTGCTGGCCAAGACCGTGGCGACGCTGGACCTGGTCACCGGCGGCAACGTCGACCTCGGCGTGGGCTTCGGGTGGAACAAGGAGGAGATGGCCGACCACGGCGTGGACTTCGGGACCCGCCGGGACAAGGTGCGGGAGACCGTGCTGGCCATGAAGGAGCTGTGGGGCAACGAGGTCGCCTCCTACCACGGCGACCACGTCTCCTTCGATCCCTCCTGGTCCTGGCCCAAGCCCGCGGCCGGCTCGGTCCCGGTGCTGATCGGCGGCGCGGCCGGGCCGAAGCTGTTCAAGGCGGTCGTCGACTACGCCGACGGCTGGATGCCGATCGGCGGCCGCGGCCTGACCCAGGCGATGCCGGTGCTGCGGGCCGCCGCGCAGGAGGCCGGGCGGGACCCGGACACGCTGCGCGTCGTGCCGTTCGGGACCGAGCCGACCCCGGGCAAGATGGAGCACTACCAGGCCCTGGGCATCGAGGAGATTGTGTTCAACGTCCCATCGGCGCCCGCGGACCGGATCTTGCGCGTGCTCGACGACTACGCTCGCTACATCGACCGGGAATAGATCCGGTTCACCGCCGCGTAGGAACTGGAATGACGATGCACCCCACCGCCAATGCGATGCGCCGTGCCCTGCACCGGGCGGGTGAGGGAGTCGCGCTCAGCGCCGAGGAGGCGACGGTCCTGCTCGCCGCGCGCGGCGCCGACCTGGACGCGCTGTGCTCCGTCGCCTCGCGCCTGCGGGACCAGGGCCTGGAGGCGGCCGGCCGCCCGGGGGTGGTCACCTACTCGCGCAAGGTGTTCATCCCCCTGACCCGCCTGTGCCGGGACCGGTGTCACTACTGCACCTTCGTCACGGTCCCCGGCCGCCTGGACTCGCTGTACCTGTCCCCCGACGAGGTGCTGGACATCGCGGCGAAGGGCGCGGCGCTGGGCTGCAAGGAAGCCCTGTTCACGCTGGGCGACCGGCCCGAGGACCGGTGGCCGCAGGCCAAGGAGTGGCTGGACGCGCACGGGTACGACTCGACGCTGGACTATGTGCGGGCCATGTCGATCCGGGTGCTGGAGGAGACCGGGCTGCTGCCGCATCTCAACCCGGGCGTCCTGTCCTGGTCCGACTTCCAGCGGCTCAAGCCGGTGGCCCCGTCGATGGGGATGATGCTGGAGACCACGGCCACCCGGCTGTGGTCCGAGCCTGGTGGGCCGCACTACGGATCCCCGGACAAGGAACCCGCGGTGCGGCTCCGGGTATTGGAGGACGCGGGCCGCTCTTCGGTTCCCTTCACCACCGGAATTCTCATCGGGATCGGCGAGACGCTGGAGGAGCGCGCCGACTCGATCTTCGCGATGCGCAAGGTCGCCCGGACGTATCGCGGCGTCCAGGAGATCATCATCCAGAACTTCCGGGCCAAGCCGGCCACGGCGATGATGAACACCCCGGACGCCGACCTGGAAGAGCTCGCGGCGACGATCGCCACGGCACGCGTCGTCCTCGGCCCCTCCGTCCGGATCCAGGCGCCGCCGAACCTGGTGGACGCCGAGTACGCGCTGATGCTGCGCGCCGGGATCGACGACTGGGGCGGCGTGTCGCCGCTGACCGCCGACCACGTCAACCCCGAGCGTCCCTGGCCGGCCATCGACGAACTCGCCGCGCAGTCCGCCACGGCCGGCTTCACGTTGAAGGAACGGCTGACCATCTACCCCGAGTACGTGCTGCGGGGCGAGCCGTGGCTGGACCCGCGGATCATGCCGCACGTGCAGGCGCTGGCCGATCCCGAGACCGGGATGGCGGTCGAGGGGCGCATCCCGACCGGGATCCGGTGGCAGGAGCCCGACGGGGGGTGGGACGCCTCCAGCGGGCGCACCGACCTGCACGCGTCCATCGACACCGACGGTCGCACCGGCGACCGCCGCTCGGACTTCTCGGACGTCTACGGCGACTGGGACGAGCTGCGGGAGCACGCTTCGCGCACGTCTGTCGACCACAGCGCCGGTGCCCCGGAGCGCATCGACGCGGCGCTGAAGACGGCGCTCGCGGCGGCCGAGCGCGACCCCGGGAACCTGTCGGACGCCGACGCGCTGGCCCTGATCCACGCCGACGGCCCCGCGCTGGACGCCTTGGCCGCCCTGGCCGACGGCCTGCGGCGGGACGCGGTCGGCGACGAGGTGACGTACATCGTCAACCGGAACATCAACTTCACCAACGTCTGTTACACCGGCTGCCGCTTCTGCGCCTTCGCCCAGCGGCGCACGGATGCCGACGCCTACACGCTGTCGGTGTCCGAGGTCGGCGACCGCGCCGCGGCCGCCTGGCAAGTCGGCGCCACGGAGATCTGCATGCAGGGCGGCATCCACCCCGACCTGCCGGGCACCGCGTACTTCGACCTGGCCGCCGAGATCAAGCGCCGGGTCCCGGACCTGCACCTGCACGCGTACTCGCCGATGGAGATCATCAACGGCGTCTCCCGCACCGGCATGTCCATCCGCGAATTCCTCACGGCGGCCAAGGAGGCGGGCGTCGACTCCCTGCCCGGCACCGCCGCCGAGATCCTCGACGACGACGTCCGCTGGGTCCTCACCAAGGGCAAGCTGCCGGCCGCGCAGTGGATCGAGGTGGTCACCACCGCGCACCAGGTCGGCATCCCGACCACCTCGACGATGATGTACGGGCACGTCGACAACCCGGCGCACTGGGTCGCGCACCTGCGCGTCCTGGCACGCATCCAGGACGAGACCGGCGGCTTCACCGAATTCGTGCCGCTGCCCTTCGTCCACTCCAACGCCCCGGTCTACCTGGCCGGCATCGCCCGGCCCGGTCCCACGCTGCGCGACAACCGCGCCGTCCACGCGATGGCCCGCGTCATGCTGCACGGCCGGATCAAGAACATCCAGACCTCGTGGGTGAAGCTCGGGACGGACAACAGCCGTCTGATGCTCGCCGGCGGCGTCAACGACATGGGCGGCACGCTCATGGAGGAGACGATCTCGCGCATGGCCGGCAGCGAGTACGGCTCTGCCAAGGGGATCGCCGAACTGGAGGAGATCTGCGCTCCGCTGGGTCGGCCCACCCGGCAGCGCTCGACGCTGTACGGCGAGGTGCCGGCCGAGCGGATCCAGGCCGCGCGCGAGGCTGATTCGCGCGGGCTGCTGCGGACGATGCTGCCGCTGGCTTAGGGGCGGGCGGGCCCGGCGTCTACCCGAACTTCGCCGGGAACTCGTAGGGCACGAACGGCACATCCCGCCCCACGTTCAGCTGCACCATCGTGTGATCCTTCAGCGCGACCTTCCGCGGGTCGCCGTCATAGCGCTTCCCGTCCACCCACACCGTCACGTCCCCCTGCGCCGGCCCGACCTCGTGCCGGTCCAGGGGCTGTCCCCACAGGTCGAAGAACTCGCCGAGATCGAAGTCGTGCGGCTTCGGCGCCTCCTCGTGGATCACGCCGGACTCGTCGTGCGTGTGCAGCCAGTAGAAGCCCCTCGCCGCGGTGATGTTCGGGTCGGACTCGGTCGGGTCCAGGACCACCGGCCGCAGCACCCCCACGCCGGCCGGGACCCACTGCTCCATGCCGTCGATGTACAGCGTCAGGTGCGAGTGCACGTGGTAGCCGCCGCTGACCATCGGTCCGGCGGGGATGCCGTCCACCGGCTTGCCGTCCAGGACGGCGGCGGGGACCAGGACCGGCGGGTCGTCGACGATCTCGTCGGCGGCGGCCAGGGGTGTGCCGCAGACAGCGAGGAACAGGGTGGCGGCGAAGGCGGCGGCGCGGTGCGGCGTGCTCATAGGATCATGACCGTTCTATGGCGGTGTGACATAGATTGAGAGTATTCATACTCCTCCGGCGGAGGCGGAGGTAAACAGATCGTCACTCGAAAGCGTGAAAGGGTCGTGGACCGAGGATCCGAGGATTTCGCAGCCTTCTACGAACGCCACCGCGACCCCTGCTTCCGGGCCGTGCTGGCCTCCGTCGGCGACCGGCACCTGGCCGAGGAGCTGACGGCCGAGGCCTTCGCCCGGGCGTGGGGGCACTGGCGCAAGGTCGCCAAGCACCCCGCGCCGGCGGCGTGGGTGGTGCGCACCGCGCTGAACACGCACATCTCGTGGTGGCGTCGGCGCCGGCGCGAGGTGGCGTGGGACGGCGCGGCCGAGGACCGGAGCGGACCGGCCGACGACGATGCGACCGCCGTCGACCTGGCCATCCGGAACGCCTTGCGCAAGCTGCCCACGCGGCAGCGCGAAGTGGTCGTGCTGCGGGTCTTCCTCGATCTGGACACCCGGGGCACGGCTGCCGCGCTCGGCGTCGCCCCCGGCACCGTCCAGGCCCACCTCCACCGCGCGCTGAAGGCGCTGCGGGCGGAGCTCGAAGACACCACCGAGCGGGAGGACATCACGCGATGACCACAGACGACTTCGACACCATCGGCCCCGGCGACGAGGAGCTGCTCGCCGGCCTGCACCGGTCCGTGGCCGGCGCGACGCTGGCCGTCGGCACCGCCGACGTGGTGGCGCTCGGCCGCCGCACCCGCAACCGGCACCGCGCCGTGGCGGCCGGGATCGGGACGAGCGCGGCGGCGATCGTCGCGGCGATCGGCGTGCTGGCGCCGTCGGCGAGCACCGGCACCGGCACCGGCACCGGCACTGGCACCGGCACCGGGACCCAGCCCGCGGTGAACGCGCTGCCGCAGAAGGCTGTCACTCCCGGTGCCGAAAGGGTCGTGACCACCCCCGACACCGAGAAGACCGCCACCACGCCCGGCGCTGTCCAGACCCTGAATATCCAGGAGACCGGGTTCTCCCTGGAGGAGAAGGCGGATGGCACAGTCCATCTGACCATCACGCAGATCATCGACCCGGCGGTCATCCAGTCCGTGTTGGAGAAGGCCGGAGTCCCCGCGGTCGTCCTGGTCCAGCAGGTCCCGCAAGGGTGGGACATGACCAAGGGCATCGAGTGCACGCCGGACCCCGGGGTGGTCGACGCCGGAGCGATCGGCGGGAAGGCTTTCCAGATCCTTCCGCCCTACGGCACCAAGTTTGTGATCGACAAGGCCGCCATCCCGGCCGGGGACTACATGACGGTGATGCAGTTCCAGTCCCACGGCCGGCAGATGGGGACCCAGTTCGGGCTGAAGGTCGGCCGGCAGACGACCTGCGTGCCCCGCTACAACAATGAGGCCGGTCAGTGACCCTCCGCCTCACCGCAGCTCGCGCTTGAGCACCTTGCCCAGCGAACTGCGCGGGAACGCCTCGACCAGCTCCACGTGCCGCGGCACCTTGTAGTTGGCGAGGCGTTCCCGGGCGTACGCGATCAGCTCCTCCGGCTCGACTCGCTGCCCCGGCACCGCGATCACGAACGCCTTCCCCACCTCCCCGAGCCGCTGGTCCGGCACTCCCACGACCGCCGCCTCCCGCACACCGGGGAACGCCAGCAGCACCTGCTCGATCTCCGCCGGATAGGCGTTGAAGCCGCCGCAGATGAACATGTCCTTGATCCGGTCGGTGATCCGCAGGTTCCCCGCCTCGTCCAGGTCCCCGACGTCCCCGGTGCGCAGCCAGCCGTCGCCGTCGATCGCTTCCGCGGTGGCCGTCTCGTCCTCGAAATAGCCGCGCATCACGTTGTAGCCGCGCACCAGGATCTCCCCGGTGCCCTCGGCGATCCGCACCTCGACCCCGTCGATCGGCCGGCCCGAGGTGCGCGCGACGACCTCCGGGGCGTCCCCGTCGCGGCACATCGTCACCACGCCGGTGGCCTCGGTCAGGCCGTAGGCGGTGATCACGGTCGACAGGCCGAGCGTGTCCCGCATCTGCTCGACCAGCTCCACCGGGATCACCGCCGCGCCGGTGGCCGCCGCCCGCAGCGAGCCGAGATCGTGCTTCGCCAGGTCCGGGTGCGCCAGCATCATCTGGTAGACCGCCGGCGCCGCCGGGAACACCGTGATCCGCTCCCGCTCGATCGTCTCGAACAGCGCCTCGGTGTCGAAGGACGGCAGCGGGACCATCGTCGCCCCGCGCATCAGACAGGCCAGGATCCCGGCCTTGTAGCCGAAGGTGTGCGAGAACGGGTTCGCGATCAGATAGCGGTCCCCGGCGCGCAGGCCGACGATGTCCGACCACTGCTGGAAGGCGCGCGTGCTCTGGCCGTGCGTGGTCAGGACGCCCTTCGGGGCGCCGGTCGTGCCCGAGGTGAAGAACAGGTCGCCGGGCGAATCAGGGCTCAGGGACGCCGCCGCCTCGTCGAACGCCGAGGCCGACACCTTCATCCCCGGCGCCCGGAACTGCCGGCGGGACACCACCGGGGGCAGGCCGCCGTCGGTGAAGGCGGTCATCACCTCCAGGTTAGGCAGCTCGTCGCGGATCGCCTTCAGCTCCCCGACGTAGTCCACGCCCAGGAACTCGCCGGCCGCCGCGACCAGCCTGGTCCGGGACTTGCGCAGGATGTGCCCGGCCTCGGCCGCCTTCAGCCGGGTGTTGAGCGGGACCAGGACGGCGCCGACCGAGACCGCGCCGAGCGCCGTCACGATCCACTCCGCCGAGTTCGGGGCCCACACCGCCACCCGGTCGCCGGGCCGTACACCCCAGGCGATCATCGCCCGGCCCGTCTGCCTCACCCGGGAGGCGAGGTCCGCGAACGTCAGGCGTTGTGCGCCGTCGACCACCGCCTCCCGTTCGCCGTGTTCTTCGGCGGCTCGTGCCACCAGGTCCGGGATCGTCGTCTCGCCGTGGTCCACCGTCGTGTCCTCACCAGGAAGAGATGGCTCTGGCACCGTGCCGGGGCCCATGATAGGCAGATATCTGACGTAGCGTCAGATTGACTGTGTCCAATTTTCAAAACAAGGGGTTGCATGACTCCGACACCTTTGAAGGACCGGGCCGCCATCGTCGGCATCGGCCAGACCGAGTTCGCCAAACACCTCGAGCCCTCGGAGAAGGCGCTCGCCTGCCGGGCCATCGCGATGGCGCTGGACGACGCCGGCATCGCCGCGCACGAGGTGGACGCCTTCGCCGCCTACACGATGGAGGCGACCGACGAGGTCGAGATCGCCAAGGCGGTCGGCGCCGGGGACGTCACCTTCTTCTCCCGGGTGGGTTTCGGCGGGGGCGGTTCGTGCGCCACGATCGGCCACCTGGCGATGGCCATCGCGACCGGTCAGGCGAGCGTGGGCGTCGCGTGGCGGTCCCGCAAGCGCGGCAGCGGCCCGCGGCCGTGGACCGACACCGTGAACCAGCTGGCCACCCCGGCGCAGTGGACCCGGCCCTTCGGGCTGCTGCGGCCGGTCGACGAGATCGCCGTCCTGGCCCGCCGCTACATGCACGAGTACGGCCTCACCCGCGAGCAGCTCGGTGCGGTGGCGATCGCCTGCCGCAATCGCGCCAACGCCAACCCGGCGGCGATCATGTACGACCGCCCGCTGACCATGGACGACTATCTCAATGCCCGGATGATTTCCGATCCGCTGTGCCTGTTCGACAACTGCCTGGAGACCGACGGCGCGCTGGCGGTCGTCATGGTGTCGGCCGAGCGCGCCCGGGACTGCCGGCAGCCGCCGGTCCACGTCCACGCTTTCGGCCAGGGCCTGCCGGCCCAGCACCACGGCATGGTCAACTACTGGAACGACGACCCGCTGGCCGGCCCGTCGTGGATCGCCGCGAAACACCTGTGGAAGCACTCGGACTTCGGTCCCGCCGACGTCGACGTGGCGCAGATTTACGACGCCTTCACCCCGCTGATCCCGTTGTCCCTGGAGGGATACGGCTTCTGCGGCAAAGGCGAGGGCGGGGCCTTCGCCGACGACGGCGGCCTGGAACTCGGCGGGCGGCTGCCGATCAACACCTCCGGCGGGGGCCTGTCGGAGGCGTACGTCCACGGCTTCAACCTGATCAACGAGGGCGTGCGCCAGCTGCGCGGCACCTCCACCAACCAGGTCGCCGGGGCCTCGACATGCCTGGTCACCGCGGGCGAAGCTGTACCGACGTCGGCCGTCCTGCTGCGCCGGGACTGACTACACCGAAGGCCGGAGGGGATCACCCGAAATGCTCAAACCGCTTGTCGACGACGACGGCGCGCCGTACTTCGAGTACGCGGCCAAGGGCGAACTGCGGATGCAGACGTGCGCGAACTGCGGCGAGGTGCTGTTCCCGCCGCGGCCGATGTGCCCCAGATGCCAGAGCACCGAGTTCGAGTGGAAGCTGATGTCCGGCCGCGGGCACGTGTGGTCCTTCGCGGTGCCGCGTCCGCCCCTGCTGCCGGACTACGCGGCGTTCGCGCCGTATCCGGTGGTGGTCGTGGAGCTGGAAGAGGACCGGCGGCTGCGGCTGGTCGGGAACCTGGTCGCGAGTGAGGACGCCGGGGCCGGGTTGGAGGCACAGCTCGCCTCGGTCGATCCGGCCACGATCGAGATCGGGCAGCCGGTGCGCGCGGTGTTCCGGCAGATCGAGGGACTCTTCGTGGCGGCCTGGACGCCGGATGAGTGATCTGGACTTCAGTACCCTCCTCTACGAGGAGCGCGACGGCGTCGCCTGGGTGACGCTGAACCGCCCGGAGCGGCACAACGCCTTCGATCTGGCGATGGCCGCCGAATTCCACAGGCTGTGGAAAACGTTGCGGCACCGCGACTCGGTGCGCTGCGTGGTGCTGACCGGCAGCGGCGACAAGGCCTTCTGCACCGGGATCGACCGGGACACGGTGGTGCCGCAGCCCTCGTCGCCGTACATGGTCGACGACCCCGGCGTGGCGCTCGGGCCCAAGAGCGCCGACCTGTGGAAGCCGGTCGTCGCCGCGGTCAACGGCATGGCCTGCGGCGGCGCCTTCTATCTGCTCGGCGAGTGCGAGTTCCTGATCGCGGCCGAACACGCGACGTTCTTCGACCCGCACGTCACCTACGGCATGGTGATGGCCTACGAGGCCGTGCACCTCGCGCAGCGCATGCCGCACGGAGAATTGGCGCGCCTGGCGCTGCTGGGCACCGCCGAACGGATGACGGCGCGCCGCGCGTACGAGATCGGCTTCGTCAGCGAGGTGGTGCCGGACCGCGCGGCCCTGTTGGCGGCGGCCGACCGGGCGGCGCGGACCATCGCCGAGTGCGAGCCGTCGGCGATCGAGGGCACGGTGCGTGCCGTGTGGGCGGCCCGCGAGATGGCCAAGAGCCAGGCCCTCGGACTGGCCCCGCACCTGGTGCAGCTGGGCAACCTGGACGCGCGGCGGCAGGCGGAGCTGTTCGCGGCGCGGGCCAAGGGCGGCGGCTGGCGGGCGCGGTGAGGTGCGCGGGCTGTTGGCCGGGGCCGCGACGGTCGGCGAGGACCGGGCCAGGTCGCTATGCGCTCGCCGCCGTGCTCGCGGCATCCGTTCGGGCCGCCAACCTTTCGCTGCTAGAGCGAAACGCTGGCTGGATTCGAGCCCTGACTCATAATCTGCTGTGCGCAGTCAAGGGCGTGGGTGGCCGCGGGATCGGCACCCACATCCCGGCCGACGATCCCCCCGGGTCAGCCGGGATCGCGGCTGGAGCCGTGTCGGGCTCCAGCCGCTTCCACGTGTCCTGAATCAAGGCATGGTCAACGACGCCCTCAAGGCGCTACCTTCTACGCACGCCCGGCAGGTCCGGGCCCGCCCTGAACGGCGACGGCGGCCGGGTCATCCCGCCGACCCGGCCGCCTTCGCCGTGGGGGTGCCGCGCCGGTCAGGCCGGCAGCCGCATCGAGTCCGCCGGCGAGGCGCCCGGCGGTGCGGACGCCGCCGCCGATGCCGCCGATGTCGCCGACGACACCCCCGATGTCGCGGAGGCCTCGGGGGCCGAGTGCGGCACCGACACCTGCATTGGTACCGCGACCTGCATTGGTACAGCCACCGGCACCGGCATCGGTACCGCCGCCGGCAGGACCGTCGCCATCGGCACCGCCACCGGCAGGTTCAGCGGCGTGGCGGTCCGCGGCGGCCGCAGGCTGCGGCTCGGCTCGGCGGAGCCGCCCGGCGCCGACAGCCCGCAGGTGCTCTCGCCGTTCGGCGGCGGCGCCTGGCCGTAGATGCGCGGCTGGTGCTGGGCCGCCCGGCTCAGCGCGGCGGCCAGCCGCCGGGCCGCCGTCGGGCTGATGCGGCCCACGGTGACCATCGGCCGGCCGTACACGTTGACGTCGCCCCGCAGGCGCGGGATCTCCCCGGCGAGCCCGAGGGCCGCCAGGGCCGAGCGCAACAGTTCCGTGGCCTCGATGGCCTCGGCCCACGCCAGGCCTAAGAAGGGTTCGTCGTCCCCGCTTTCGGCGGGGTCGAGCTGGGGTTCCGCGGCGAATTCGCCCATCGTCGTCATCTCCTCCGGACTGTGCAAGAGTCGACAGCGTCGTTTTGTTACGGTCAATCGACCACACGGGTGAAATCGAAGCGCTTCCCAGTAAAACCCGCCTCTGATACACACAGTCGTGTGACGTCGTTCACCGGAAGGGTCGCCGTCGTCACCGGCGGGACCAAGGGCATCGGACGGGCCGTCGCGGCGCGTTTCGAGGCGGCCGGGGCCACCGTGGTGACCCTGGCGCGCACCGAGCCGGCGCAGGCCGTCGGCCGCTTCATCGCCGCCGATCTGGCCTCCTCGGCCGACATCGCCGCGGCCTTCAAGACCATCGCCGCCGAGTTCGGCCGGGTCGACGTGCTCGTCAACAACGCCGGCGGCGCGCGGCCGGGCCGGGCGCTGGACTACCCCGAGGCCGCGGCGCGGGCAGCCTTCGATCTCAATGTGCTGGGGGTCCTGTACGCCGCGCAGTGCATGTACCCCCTGACGCCCGAGCACGGCGGCGCCTCCATCGTGAACATCGGCTCGGTGGCCGGGACCCGGCCCAGCCCCGGCACGGCCGTCTACGGCGCCGCCAAGGCCGCCCTGGCCTCGCTCACCAAGAGCCTGGCCCTGGAGTGGGCGCCGCGGGTCCGGGTGAACTGCGTCGTCCCGGGGCCGGTGCTCACCGAGTCGCTCACCGCGTACTACGGCGGGCCCGAAGCCGCGGCACTGGTCGGGCAGGGGCTGCCGATGGGGCGCATGGCCGAGCCAGGGGACATCGCCGCGGCCTGTCTGTACCTGGCATCCGACGAGGCCGCGCAGGTTTCCGGCGCGGAACTGCTTGTGCACGGCGGCGGCGAGGCGCCGCGGTTCAACCGCGAGTCCGGCGCGGCCGGACCCGCACCGGCGGGCGGGAAGTGACCGGCATGATAACGAATCCCGATCTTGGGCGATCACCGAGGTATGGCCTGGTAAGGGGTCCGGACCGCCTAAACTGACACCATGACAGCTCAGCAAGTGCGCACCGTCGACGGGCGGATCGCGGGCAAGCGCGGCCAGGCCACCCGGGCCCGGCTGCTGGAGTGCCTCGGCGAGATGCTCGTCTCCCAGCCGTACCGCTCGATCACGGTGATCGACGTGGCCCGGTTGGCCGGCACCTCCCCGGCCACGTTCTACCAGTACTTCCCGGACATCGAGTCGGCGATCATCGAGATCGCCAACGACATGGCCAAGGACGGCGCGCACCTGAAGGAGCTCGCGGACGGCCGCACCTGGTCCGGCAAGGCCGGCATGCTGGCCGCCGAGGCGCTGGTGGACGGGTTCCTGGAGTTCTGGAACGAGCACGAGGCGATCCTGCGGGTGGTCGACCTGGCCACCGCCGAGGGCGACAAGCGCTTCCACAAGATCCGTATGAAGATCCTGAACAATGTCACCATCTCGCTGGCCGACGCCATCACCGAACTGCAGTCCGCGGGCAAGGCCGACGCGGTGATGCCGCCGACCGCCACCGCCGGCGCGCTGGTGGCCATGCTGGCCTCGATCTCGGCGCACCAGCGGGTCTTCGAGGCCTGGAGCATCAAGCTGGCCGAGCTGCGCGCGGCCATGATCGGGCTGGTCTTCATGGGAATCACGCAGAAGAAGCCCGTCGCGGTATAGCGCCGATCCGGACGCGCGCGGCGTGGCACTGGATTAGCTCCCTGAGGACGGGGAAACTCTGACCCCGAGTCAGATCGGTACCCATCCCTCAGGGAGCTCCGATGACCTTCCTCGCCCTCGCCGTCCGCAAAGCCGCCCGGGACCACGGTCCGGCCACCGCTCTGGTGGCCGGGCGCGGCCCGCTCTCCTTGACCTTCCAGCAGCTCAACGCGGCCTCCGAAGCCATGGCGGCCCGCCTGGCGGTGCGCGGCATCGGCCAGGGCCAGGTCGCCGCGCTGCTGTTGCCCGCCTCGCTGGACTACGTCGTCGCCTACTGCGCGCTGGCCAAGGTCGGCGCCGTCACCGCCGGGGTCGGCGCGCACTACTCCCCGTCCGAGCGGCAGGCGATGCTGGAGCGCGTCCGGCCCGACGTCGTCATCGGCACAGAGGAGTTACTGACCGGGCGCCTGCCCGACGCGCAGATCATCCCGGTCCGGCAGGCCGAAGACCGGCGCGAGTTCGCGGCCGGGCTGCCGATGCTGGGCCGCGAGCGGGTGCGGACCGCGCCCAGCGCGCGCTCGCACGACGATCCGGAGACCATCGTCTTCACCTCCGGGACCTCGGGTCTGCCGAAGGGCGCGCTGTTCGGCGCGAAGCAGATCGCCGCGATAGCCGAGGCGGACAACCGCGCGCAGACCGCGCCGATGCCGCTGCTGGTCGCCACCGGCCTGAACCACGTCGGCTTCATGACCAAGCTCGCCGGGCACCTGCTGGCCGGTAACCGGCTGCACATCCTGTCGCGCTGGCGGGCCCGCGAGGCGCTGGAACTGATCTGTGGCGAAGGCGTGCCGGTGATAGGAGGCGTCGCGGCTCAGGTGGCGCTGTTGCTGCGGGTCCCCGGGCTCGCCGGCTACCGGACCGATGACATCAGAGCCCTGGTTATAGGCGGCGGCCCATCGCCGGCCGAGTTGGTGCGCAAGGCCCGGGACGCGTTCGGCGCGGCTTACTCGATCCGTTACTCCTCCACGGAATCCGGCGGCCTCGGTACCCTGACGGCCTTCGACGCGCCCGACGAAGAACTCTTCAACACCGTCGGCCGGCCCCGCGCGGATACCGCGATCTCGTTACGTGACGACGAGGACAAGGAAGTCCTGACCGGCGAGACCGGCGAGGTCTGGATCCGCTCGGCCTCGGTGATGTCGGAGTACTGGCGCGATCCGGCCGCCACGCGCGCGGCGCTCACCCCGGACGGCTGGCTGCGCACCGGGGATCTGGGCCTGCTCGACGACGCCGGCTGCCTGCGCCTGGCCGGACGCCGGGACGACATGTTCATCCGCGGCGGCTACAACGTGTATCCCCAAGAGGTGGAAGCCGTCCTGCAGGAACACTCCGCGGTGAGCGAGGTCGCGGTGGTCCCGAGGCCCGACGCGGTCATGGGCCAGGCCGGCGTGGCCTTCGTGGTGCCGCGCGATCCGGCCGCGCCGCCGACGGTGGAGGAGCTGCGGCTGTTCGCCAGGTCCCGGCTGGCCAAGCACAAGCTCCCCGAGGAGGTCCGCGTCGTCCCGAGCCTGCCGCTGACCGCCGGGCAGAAGGTGGATCGTTCGGCATTGCGAAAGCGGATCGGCTCCTGACGAACAAATCCGTGTGAACGCAAGATCTCTTGCCTGTTACCTCTGTGCTAATTCGCATCGCCGTCCTAAACTGACGCAGCGTCAGGTTACTTGTCAGTTTGCTCCTGAGAGGGCGGTGCGATGCCTGCCACCAGCGTCATGACCACGGAACAGACCAAGGTGACCCGGCGTCGGCCTGCCCCGGAGGACCGACGCCACCACATTCCGGCCCGGTCACTGGATCCCGAGCCCGCCCCCGGCGCGCCGGCGATCGCGCTCATCACCACCGGCGCGCACACCGGCTGCCCGCTGGTGACGGCCGACGAGCTCGGCGTCCCGGTGGCCGGCTGGACCTACTGCGGCCCCGGCGAGGACGGTCCGACGTTCGCTGACACGGTTGAGGCGTTCGCTCAGGCAGACGGCGTCGGCGCGATCGCGGCCTGCGTCGACGCGATCGGCACCGAGCTGGACGGCAGGGCCCTGATGCGGGCCGCCGAAGCCGCCTCCGGCGCCGGGCGTCCGCTGGTCGTGCTGGCCACCGGAGCCGACCGGGTGATCGACGCGGTCCTGCGGCAGGCCGGCGTGGTCCGGGTGGACGGCTTCGACCAGCTGCTGGACTGCGCCGCGACCCTCGCACGCTTCCCGCGTCCGGCGCAGCGTCCCGGCGCGGTCCGGGTCGCCGCCGACTCCGGCGGCGCCGCCACCCTGCTGGCCGATCTCGCCCGGCGCGCCGGGCTGGAGGTCGAGGACGCCGGCCACGTCCCGGACGTCACCGAACTCGCCGCGCGCCCCGGAGCCGGGATGCTCCTGTACGCGGTCACCGAGACCGGGGCCTCCGGCGAGTGGACGGCCGCCGCGCTGGTCGAGGCCGCGCGGGAGAGCACCACCCCGATCGGCGTCGTCTGGTGCTCCTCCGGCGGCACCGAGACCGGCTACCGCCTGATCCTGCAGCGCTCGCCGGAGATCGCGACGTTCCGCACGCTCACCAACGCGGTCGCGGCGGCCAAGGCCTACTACGACCACTGCGACCACCGCTTCCGCATCCCGTCGCTGGTCGAGGACAACGCGATGGCCGGGGTGAAGGCGCGGCAGATCCTGACCTCCGGCGGCGCTCCGGGCTCGGTCCGCAAGCGGGACACCGATCCGGCCAAGGGCCTGTCGGAGTCGCAGACCCACCAGCTGCTGCGCGCCTACGGCATCCGCACGCCGCGCGAACAGCTGGTCACCAGCGCCGCCTGGGCCGTCCGGGCCGCCGCCACCATCGGGTACCCAGTGGTGATGAAGGCGTCGGTGGCCGGGCTGCCGTCGGCCTCGGCGGCCGGCCTGACCCGCACCACCATCACCTCGGCCTCGCAGGTCCGGGAGAACTTCAAGGACCTGATGGACTCGGCCGGCCGGCAGGGCTACGGGACGCTGGACGGGGTGCTGATCGGCCAGCAGATCACCGGCGGCGTGGACACCATGGTCGGCATCCGGCGCGACGACCGCTTCGGCCCGGCCGTGGTGGTCGGCGTCGGCGGCGCCTACGCCGAGACGCTCGGCGACGTGGCGATCCGGGTCGCCCCCTTCGACGCCCACCAGGCGCACCGGATGCTCCAGGAACTGCACTGCCTGCCGCTGCTCACCACCGCCGGCGCGGACCTGGACGCGCTGGCCGACACCATCCTGCGGGTGCAGCGCATGGCGCTGGACCTCGGGGACGTGCTGGAGGGCTTCGACATCGCGCCGCTGCGGGTGCTGGGGCGCGGGGGCGGCACCGTCGCGCTGGACGCCTCGGCGCGCTTGATCGTGCGCTGATACAGCAAAACATCCATTCGGTTCGGCGCCGGGGCGTCGCCGCGCGACCGCGCGGCCGCGGTCCGGCGCTGACGTCTTCGATGGGAGACCCCATGTCCGAGGCACCTGAGCGCTCGCTGGAGGAGACCGTCCGGCACTCCTTGTCCGGCGGCGTCTCCTGGATCACCCTGGACCGTCCCGAGGCCCTGAACGCCATCACCGCCGACCAGCGCGACCGCCTGATCTCCTTGCTGCGGCAGGCCTCCGCCGACCCCGACACCCGCGTCGTCGTCCTCACCGCCACCGGCCGCGGCTTCTGCACCGGCGCGGATCTGCGTCCCCGGCCCGGCGCCGGGCCCGCCGGGCCGGGCCGGCCGGCCGAGCGTGCCGAGCCCGGCCCCGGCGACGTCGCCCGCACCATCCGCGACGGCGCCCAGGCGCTCATCGCCGCGGTCCTGGACTGCGAGAAGCCGGTCATCGGCGCGGTGAACGGCATCGCAGCCGGCATCGGTGCGCACCTGGCGCTGGCCTGCGACCTGGTCGTCGCGGCCGAGTCGGCGAAGTTCATCGAGATATTCGCCCGGCGCGGCCTGGTGCCCGACGGCGGCGGCGCGCATCTGCTCACCAGGCTCGTCGGCGTGCACAAAGCCAAAGAGCTGATGTTCTTCGCCGACGACGTGCCCGCCGCGGAGGCGCTGGCGCTGGGACTGGTGAACCGGGTCGTGCCGGACGCCGTTCTGGAGAAGTCGGCGCGCGAGTGGGCCGGGCGGCTCGCGGCGGGACCGACGCGGGCTCTGGCGCTCACCAAGAACCTCGTGAACCACGCGCTGGAAGTCGACCGCGCGACGGCCTTCAGGCAGGAGGCCGACGCCGTGGAACTGAATATGGCGACCCATGACGGCCAGGAGGGGGTACGGGCCTTCGTGGAGCGCCGTGCGCCGGAATTCACAGGGCGCTGACAACTGTTATGGCTGCTACCCCAGGGTCCTGTGGTGCACGAAAGGTGTTCGGTATGTCGAACGACAGCTCTCTTGACGGGTCGTCAGTTCCCACCCACACTGACCCTGTCCGTCCACGTATGCTGGGCCGAGCTGCGCTTTTGACATGGCGAACGAGTTGCGAACCGCGCGGCCGCGACCAGCGTGACATCTAGGGGCTGGGACCATGCCTGCACAGGCCACCGCACGCGAGCACCACGCGAGCGCCGGCGATGACACCGGAACCATCGTGGACGTCGCGGACTACCGCCGCGTCCTCGGCCACTTCCCCTCCGGCGTGACCGTCGTCGCGTCCGAGGACGCCGACGGGCCCGTGGGCTTCGCCTGTCAGGCCTTCTCCGCGCTCTCCCTGGACCCGCCGCTCGTCCTGTTCTCAGTGGGCCTGGCCTCCACCACGTGGCCCCGGATCGAGGCCACGGGCCGGTTCTGCGTGAACTTCCTGGCCGCCGACCACGAGCGGCTGTGCCGCGCTTTCGCGGTCAGCGGCGGCGACAAGTTCTCCGGCGTCGCCTGGCGCCGTTCGGAGCTGGGCTCACCGATCCTGGACGGCGCGCACGGCTGGGTGGACTGCACGATCGAGGCCACGTACCCCGGCGGCGACCACGCGATCGTGGTCGGGCGCGTGCACGGGCTCGACGCCGACGGCGAGTCGGCCCCGCTGATCTTCCACCGGGGAGCCTTCGGCTGAGCTCAGCCGGCCGGCTCCTTCCAGACGATCACGTCGCCCTCCATCTTCCCGGGGGCGATCGCCTGGTCCAGGAAGTTCTTGATGGCCGCCAGGTTCTGGGTGCCGTCGGCGGCGACCACACAGTTCGCCTGCCAGGTGTCCAGGTCCAGCCGCACCCGGTTGGTGATCGAGGAGTTCACCACCGGGGTCGCGCCGCCGCCGTTCTTGTAGATGTACGACAGCCACTGCGCGGTCCACAGCACGTTGTTCTTGGCCCAGGCCACTTGCTTGTCGGTGGGCGAGGTGGGTGCCATGACCGGGCCCTGCGGGATGTCGAAGGCGGTGTCCGCGGCCGTCGACCAGGTCTGGTTGGTCCGGTCGCCGCCGTCGGACAGCGGGACGCCGACGATCGTGTCGTGCCCGGGCGAGACGCATTCGTTCCACGCGCCCGAGGTGAAGTACCGCGGGATGGGGATACGCGGGGAGGTGTCGAACACCCGCGGCAGGAGCGGGACCAGCGCGACGATCACGCAGGCGAACGCGAACCCGCGGACCACGTCGGCGAACACGACCCAGCGGACCATCTGCTGCGGGTACAGGACCGCCTTGTCCAGCCCGAGCGCCAGCAGGATCCCGATGATCCAGCTCACCGCCAGCGCCTCGCGCACCGGCAGGCTGGAGGAGAACAGCGGGAGGTTCTGCAGGTGCGTCCACACGCCGTTCGGCCCCAGCGGCCACCACGTGATCGAGCCGTGGTCGAACACCGGCGTCGGGCCCACGGACAGCACGACCAGCACCAGAGCGGCGATCAGCAGTGCCCGTACCGCCGCGTCGCGGATCAGCCACAGCGTCAGCAGCGCCACCACGAGCAACAGCGCCCAGCCGACCAGCGCGGCCTGCTCGGTGCCGCCCGGCGCCAGAGGGTCCAGCTTGGCCGGGTCCCCCCACAGCTCCAGGTTCGGATACACCGCGTAGGACTTCAGATCCGCGGAGTAGTAGGCGACGTCGAACGGGATGCCCTTGAACGACTGCGGGCCGAAGAACTGGAACGTCAGCGGGTAGGCCAGCAGCGCCCCGGCCGTCACGATCGCCACTCCGGCGCCCTGCAGGAAGGTCGGCGCCTCGGCCCAGCACTGGCGCGGCTTCATCAGGACGTAGGCCACAAGGAAGAACGTGAAGCCCATCGCCGCCAGGAGCAGCAACTCCTCGCCGACGAACACCTGCGCCGTGATCAGCAGGCCGAGCACGATCCCGTTGCGCACGCGCCGTTCCGGCTCGCGCAGCCGCAGCACCCCGGCCAGGATCAGCGGCACCAGCCACTGCCCGGCCAGGTTCGGGTGTGCCAGCGAGTGCGACATCATCGAGGGCGAGAAGCCCAGGAACAGGCCGCCGACGAACGCCGCGGTCTCGGTGCGCACCACGTGCCGGCGCAGGAACCAGCGCCAGGTGATCGCGGTCGCCGCGAGGTTGAAGGTGGTCAGCAGCGCGAAGGAGACCGGCGCCCCGAACAGCGCGGTGATCGGCGTGAGGACCGCGGCCGGGCCGATGATCTGCGGATTCGCCACCAGGTTCATGCCGTCGGGGGCGTTCATCGTGTGCGTGAACAGCGGGTTCTGCAGGTGCGTGATCGCGTGCTCGACGGCGGTGAGCTGCCACTCGAAGTAGAACTGGTCGTAGGGGTTGCCGGCCATGACGCTGGTCGTCGGGTGGAAGAGCAGCTTCCAGGTGAGGAACATCGCCGCGCCGATGTAGAGCAGCGAGAGCAGCAGGCCCGGGCTCGGGTTGAGGAACTCCTCGACCACGCGGTCGGCGATGCGCCGCAGGGGGTTCCGGGAGGCGTCCGGGGTGAAAGTTTCGTCTTTGCCGGCGTCCTCGACCTCGACGTCGTCGGCGACCGTGTCCACGGCGGTGCCGGATGCGTTTCCGACATCATCGCGCGTCTGTTGCCCGGGGACGGTGGGTGCCGAGGACGTGGACGGTTCCATGAGCAGCGCGGCGGCCTCGCTGTCGTGCTCCGGCGCGCCCTGCCCGCCCGGGCTCTCCGTCACGGCCTTTGTTTCCCCTCATAGGGCTCAGAGCAAGAGGACTCCTCTTGCCAGTGACCCGCTTTCCAGGTCGTGGATCGCCTCGTGGATGTGCTCCAGAGGGTAGGTCTTTGTGACCAGTTCGTCCAGGAGTAGCTCACCCTTCCGATATAGGTCGACGTACCTTTCGACGTCGAACTGGGGGTGCGAAGTTCCGTACCGGCAGCCCATTATCGTTTTGTCCATGTACATGCCGGAAACGAGGAACGTCCCCTCGGCGTCGCTGCGCGGCACGCCGAGCAGCACGGCGGCCCCGGACCAGGCCAGCATGTCGGTCGCGGCGCGGATCAGCGCGGGATGCCCGACGCACTCGAAGACGTAGTCCGCACCGCGCGGAAGCAGGTCCTTGACCATCTGGACCACGTCCTGGCCGCTCGGGTCCAGGAAGTCCGTCGCCCCGAACCGCCGCGCCGCCTCCTCCTTGCGCGGGTTGGTGTCCACCGCGATGATCCGGCCGGCGCGCGCGATCCGCGCCCCCTGGATCGCGTTCAGGCCGATGCCGCCGACGCCGATCACCACGACCGTCTCGCCGATGCGCACCTTCGCGCGGTTCAGCACCGCGCCGACGCCGGTCAGGACGCCGCAGCCGACCAGCGCGGCCGAGGCCATCGGCACGTCCTGGGGGATCGGTACGGCCTGTACTTCCTTGACTACTACGCGTTCTGTGAACACCGAGGTGTTGGCGAAGGCGAACAGCTTCTCGGTCCCGCCGTCCTGAGTCTCGCGTGTGAACGGCTTGCTCACCTTGCCGAACGTCGCGCGGCACATCGTCGGCCGGCCTTCGCTGCACGCCGGGCACACGCCGCAGTGGTTGATGGTGGTCAAGCAGACGTGGTCGCCGGGCTTGACCCGGGTGACCGCGGTGCCGACCTCCTCCACGATGCCGGCGCCCTCGTGCCCGAGCACGGCCGGGCCGGGGAAGGGGATGGTGCCGTTGACGACGCTGAGGTCGGAGTGGCACAGGCCGGCGGCGCCGATGCGGACGACGACCTCGTCGGTGCGCGGTCCGCGCACCTCTATACCGTCGACGACTTCCAGCTTGCCGCCCTCGAAGACCGCGGCCCTCACGACGCCGCCCCGTCCTGCCCGGTCTCCGACGCCTTCCGCTCCTCGGTCGCCTTCGTGTAGGCGGCCAGCTTGGCGATCATCGGCATGGTCTCGACGCCGACCGCCTCCGGCAGCCGTTTCGCGATCGACTCGGCGGTCCAGGGCTCCTCGCCGTACATCGAGCGGATCTCCTGCGGCTGGTTCCACACCGCGATGCGGCGGCCGGCCACGGTGTAGATCTGACCGGTGACGTCGCGCGCGGCCTCCGACAGCAGGTAGGCGACCAGCGGCGCGACGTCCCCCGGCTCGCCCATCTCGGCCATGTCGAAGGGGACGTTGGCGCTCATCCGGGTGCGCGCGACCGGTGCGACGGCGTTCGCGGTGATGCCGTACTTGCCCAGACCCAGCGCGGCGCTGCGGACCAGGCTCACGATGCCGCCCTTGGCCGCGCTGTAGTTGGCCTGCGAGACGCTGCCGGCGTGGTTGCCGGAGGTGAAGCCGACCAGCGCCCCGCCGCCGGCCTTGCGCATCACGGCGCTGGCCGCGCGGAAGACGGTGAAGGTGCCCTTCAGATGGGTCTCGATGACCGGGTCCCACTCGTCCTCGGCCATGTTGAACAGCATCCGCTCTCGAAGGATCCCCGCCACGCACACGACGCCGTCCACGCGTCCGTAGGTGTCGACGGCCGTCTGCACGATGCGCTGCCCGCCGGCCATGGTGGTGACGGAGTCGGCGCAGGGCACGGCCTGCCCGCCGGCGTCCCGGATCTCCTGGGCCACCGCGTCGGCGACCTCGCTGGACGGCGCGCTGCCGTCGACGGCGACGCCGTAGTCGTTCACGACCACCGAGGCGCCCTCGGCGGCGCAGCCGAGGGCCACCGCGCGCCCGATGCCGCGTCCCGCACCGGTCACCACCACGACCTTGCCTGCCAGGAAGTCGGCCACGTCGCTCGCTCCTCGTGCTCGATGCCTACGAATCTGACGGCATGTTAGCTAAGGTTCGCGCCAGTGGACAGCGTCTTCTGACGCTGTGTCAGATTTCACTGGGAACCCTGGGAGCACCGCCATGCCGCTGCCCGAGCAGTTCACCGACCTGGCCCGTCGCGTCAACAACTGGGGCCGCTGGGGCCCGGAGGACGAACGCGGCACCCTGAACCTGATCACCCCCGACCGCGTCGTCCACGCCGCATCGCTGATCCGCAGCGGCCGCCGCTTCACCCTGGCGGTCCCGCTGGACGAGGACGGACCGCAGATCGGCATGATCGAAGGCCGCGACAATCCGAAGCGCACCATGATCATGGTGAACGCGCAGGTGATGGGGCCGGATCACGCGTTCCGCACCTCGGACGACCGGGTGGAGATGGGACTCCAGGCGTGCACCCACTGGGATGCGTTGGCGCACGTGTCCTACGAGGGACGGCTGTACAACGGCTTCGACGCGTCGGAGATCACCGCCGAGGGCGCCGCACACTGCGGAATCGACAAGGCGGGGCCGATCGTGGGGCGCGGGGTGCTGCTGGACGTGGCGCGGGCCCTGGGCGTCCCGCGCCTGGGCGGTGCCGCGCACGGCCGCGCGCTGACGGCGGCCGACCTGGACGCGGCGGCGGAGTTCGGCAAGGTGGAGATCCGCCCGGGCGACATCGTCCTGATCCGCACCGGCGCCATGACGGCCCTGAAGGCGGGCGACAAGCTGGCGTACAGCTATCCGACATCGGGCCCGTCGATGCAGACCGTGCCGTGGTTCCACGCGCACGACGTCGCGGCGGTCGCGACGGACAACGTGGCGTTCGAGGTCTACCCGCCGGAACGCGAGGACGCACAGCTGCCGGTGCACCTGCTGCACCTGGTGGAGATGGGGATGCTGCAGGGGCAGAACTGGGATTTGGAGGCGCTGGCGGAGGACTGCGCGGGCGATGGGGTGTACGAGTTCTTCTTGGCGGCGTCGCCGGAGCCCTTCACGCGTGCGGTCGGGGCGCCGGTGATTCCGGTGGCGGTGAAGTAGGAGCCATCCTCCTCAGCTTCGCGAACCCGCGTGCGCCACATCCCGCAGCAGCGCGGCGGTCTCGGGCTGGAGCGACAACCGCTCGCGCTCGGCGTACCCCAGCAGCGTGTCGGCATGGCGGCGGGCCGCGGGGAGGTCGCCGAGGGCGGCCAGGGCGGTCAGGAGGTCGCGGTACAAGAGTTCTGACTCGGGTGCCGCCGCCAGGCCGCGCAGGGCCGCCTTGCGGGCGTTGCGGGGGCTCTGTTCGCGCAGGCATGCCTCGGCGACGTAGTGGGCCGTATCGATGATCAGGGCGGCCATCTCGTGGCGGAGCGTCTCGGCCCAGCCGTAGCGGCGCAACGGTGCGTCTTCCAGGGGGCGGCCGCGGACCAGGCTGAGGGCGCCGACCAGTTCGCCGTTCTGGGTGCGATGCAGGAACTCCAGCCAGTCGCAGGACACTGTCGGGGCCAGGGTTATGCTCTCGGGGGTGACGCGGAGGAGCTGCTCGCCGTGGGTGTCGGTGCCGAGCAGCTCGCGCAGCTGGATGACCTGCGCGTCGACCATGTCCACCGCGCCGGTGCGGGCCGGCCACAGGTCCTCGGCCATCTGCTGGACCGAGCATCCTGGATGCAGTACCGCGTACGCCGCGACCTCCGCCAGCTCTGCCGGGCAGTCCACGCCGGCCAGCACGATCGGTCCCAGTACGTCGATCCCGTAGGCCGCGGGTGTCAGGTCGGAGGCGGCGGGCGCCTCGGTGCGGAGTTTCGGCATTCCCGCCACGGCCGCTTTGCGCTGACTCCAGTACGCGCCGTGCCACTGTCCCGGCTTCCCCGACTCCGATGCTAGGGAAGCGGGTAGCGCACTCTGAGACGACGGGGCAGGCCGAGCGCTCCAGGTGAGCGGCTCGGGCGGCCCATCCGGACGCGGCCCCGACGGCGGCCCCAGCCTCGACGCCGGGTTCAGGCCCGGCCCTGGCCTCGCACCCGAGCCCGAGCCTGCGCCCGCACCCGCACCCGCACCCGCGCCCGAGCCAATGTCTGATCTCGACCTGGCCCCCGCGAAATCCGCCTCCATCCCCGCCAGCCGATCCTCCGCCCGAGGCGGCGGTGTCTCCTCGTCCCCGTCCGCTCCCGCATCGAACTGCGGCAGGTTCGCCGGCTTCAGCGCCAGCCGCGCCTCCTTCGCCGCCCCCGGCAGCGGCAGCGGCGCCGTGGTCGTCGGCAACGCGGTCGGCAGCAGCGCGTCGACCCGGAACAGGTCGTCGACGGGAACGCGGAACCGGTTCGGCTGGACCGGATCCGGTGTCGCGATCAGTTCGGCGCGCGCCGGCTCGCGCAGCTCGGAGCCGTCGCTCCCGGCCGCCGCGTCCGCCCCCGACCGCCCCGCCACGTGCCGCCGCGGGTGCGAAGGCTTCCGCTTCGGCAGCGGCGTCTTCGCTCCCGAAGCCTCCCGCCGCGCCGATGGCGGCAGGTTGAACGCCCCGTTTCGCGGCGCCGGCTTCTCCTGGTCGGAGTCCGCCGTCGCCAGCTCACGTACCACCGCCTCGTACCGCTCCGCGCGCAGTGCCTGCACCCGCAGTCCGATTCCCGGTGCGCCGGCCTGCGATCGGGGGGTGTGGACCATCGGACCGCCGATCGTCCACGGCGACAGCACCTGCTCCCGGTCCCCGGCCGCCGCCACCACCGCGATCGAGGTCCGCGGACGTCCCGACAGCAGATGCCGCAGCCGGTGCGCCAGCCGGACATCCGGCGCGATCGCCGACAGCAACACGTGCGTCCTGGTGATCGGCGCCAGCTCGTCGTCCGGGTGCGTCCGGGCCTTGCGGACCGTGACGCCGCGCCGGTCGAGGACCGCCTCGACCCTCGCCGACCACTGCGCCAGGTCCTCCACGGCCCGCGCCAAATCGTCGCCGTACGTCAGCGTGCCCGGGGCGAACAGCGGCGGCAGCTCCGCGCCGAAGCCGACGAGCGTCACCTCGACCTGCTCCGCCGCCATCCCGGTCGCCAGTTCCACGGCCATCGCCCGGAGCACCGACACCGACTCGGCCTCGGGCGCCAGCAGCGAGACTCCGCCGGTGGCCTCCAGGTCGACCAGGACTGTGTCGTCGTCCTCGTCGAAGCCCAGAGAGACCAGGGCCGGGTACGGCGCCGGGGCGTGCCGCGGGGCAGCGCCGACCGATGCGCCGAGCGGGCAGATCCACACCGCGGGGCGCCTCGGATCGGCGTAGAACGGCGCGACCGGCGGCTGCGGACGCGCCAGGTGCAGCTCCAGGCCGTGCCGCTTGAGCACCGTCATGCTGATGTCCGGCAGGCCCCGGTCGGCCTTCGTGAGTTTCGCGCTCAGAGTCCTGAGGGCGGCGTCGACCAGGACCTGGCCGGTCGGATTGTCGACGCGGCTCAGCTCCAGCTCCCAGATTCCCGGCTGCCGCATCGAGATCAGCTCGCCGGGCCGCCGCCGCATCACCTTGCGCAGGCGCCGGTCGCCCAGGGCGCTCAGCACGCCGGCCGCCAGCAGGCCGCCGGTGGCCGAGACGGTCTTGCCGGAGTCGTGGCGGGTGGTCGCGAACGTGGACTCGCGCTGAGCCAGGGCCTTGGTTTCCTGGGCCAGCGTTTTGACACCGGACTCCAGCGCCAGCCGCACCGGTTCGGCGGCGGCCAGTTCCGGGCTGTGCCGGCCCATGTCCGGCGGCATGATCAGCACCCAGCCCGGCTGCAGGAACTCGACGTAGCTGAACACCGTCCCGTCCGGCATCCGCCGGCCGTCGTTCAGCTCGGCGATGTCGGCGAACCGGTTCGGGTCGCCCAGCTGCGCTTCGGCGATGCGCCACAGCGAATCGCCCTTGCGCACAACATAGGTCTGATACTCCGGAGCCTGCCGGCCCGTCTGCCCGCGCCGGCCCGCCTCGCCCCCGTCGTCCGCCATGTGCCCTGGTCCTCCGTAGTCAGTGGCGCTCAGAAGTCAGTGGCGCTCAGAAGTCAGTGGGGCTCAGAAGTCAGTGGGGCTCGGAGTCAATGCGCCTGCCGTGCAGGTACTGCCGGTCGAAGACGTCCTGCTCGGTCAGGGACGGCTTCGGGACCGGCGTCATGTTCTGGAAGCCGCGTCCGCCGTCGCGCTGCTGGTGCGGCGCGGGGCGCGAGACGTTCTGCGCGGCCGGGACCGGGGCGACGTACCACTGGTCGTTCCCGTAGAGGAACCACTTGGGGTCGAACCCCGCGCGTTGCAGTGTCGCCAGCCGTTCCGGCCGCTGTGCGAACACCGCGCGGCCGTCTGGTCCGGGCGCGAACACCTCGGTGACGACCGGGGCCAGCCGGTCGCCGAGACCGTTGATCTCCACCACCCGGTCGACGTAGCGCCCGGTGGCGCGCGGCTCCCGCGTGTCCGTGGCCGGATCGGTGTCCATGCGGATGTTCACCACGTAGTGCAGGGTCTCGGCCGCGAGCTGCACCGCGGAGTCCCTGCTCATGGTGGTGCGCATGCACAGCATGACGAACTTGTTGAACGCCTCCCGTGCCGAGCCGGAGTGGATCGCGCACAGCGCCGCCCGGCCGCCGGTCGACACCGCCTCCAGCAGCGTGGCCGCCTCCGGGCCGCGCACCTCGCCGACGACCAGCCGCGCCACGTTCATCCGCAGCGCCACCTCGATGACGTCCGACAGCGTCACCTCGCCGACGCGCCGGCCGTCCGGGCCGCGCTCCGTGGTCCCCGGCCACGACTGGTACGCGACCATCCGCGGGTGCCGTCCGATCTCGTCAAGGTTGAGTTCGAACTCTGCCTCGACCGTCGCGTAGCGCTCCATCACCGGGATCTCGGCGGCCAGCGCGCGCAGCAGCGTCGTCTTGCCCGCGTCGAGCGGTCCGGTGACCACGATCGTCTGGCCGGCCAGCACCGCGCTGCGCAGGAAGGCCGCGATCGCCGGGGAGACCATGCCGCGCACCACCAGGTCGTCCAGCGTCACCTTCACGACCCGGTGCCGGCGTACGACCAGCGTCGGCCGCTTGGACACGCCGATGGTCCCGGTCAGCCGAGCGCCGCCGTCCACGGTCAGGTCCAGCAGCGGCTCGGCCGGGGTCAGGACCCGGTGACGCCGGGCGGCCCAGGTGCGCATGTCGGCGAGCAGCGACTCGTCGGAGGAGGCGATCCTCGGCGCCTTCTCCACGCGGCCGTCGGTGTAGACCACGTGGCCGTCGTCGCAGCCCCGGTACTCGATGGTCTCGACGTCGGGATGGTCCAGCATCGGGGCCAGGCCGCCCATGCCGAAGACCGAGGCGCCCGCGGCCCGCCGCATCGCGTCCTGCCGGATGTCGTCGACCGCCTGGCCGCGCGCCGCGGCCCGGGCCGCCCAGGAGTTCACCGCCTCCTCGATGACGGCCATGCCGAAGGCCCGGCGCTGCTCCTCGGTGCCGGAGTCGGGGGCCGCGAACTGGGCGGAGATCCGGTCGCGCACCTGTTTGCGGATGGCGTCGATGCCGTTCCAGTCGACGGCCGAGAACGCGTGGATCCCTTGGGCGGGCTTGGGTTCCGTCGGGTATTCGGAGCCGCCGCCGAACCGGAGCGCGAGTTCGTGGCGCGAGCGGTTCGTCTGGTCGTCCATCTGGTCGTCCATCGGCGGCGCCGAGGGCGCGGGTGCGGGCGAGGGGGGAACCGGAGCCTGAGGCGGCGGCGGAAGCTGACGCCGACCGGCGCTCGGCGTGCCGTGACGGAACTGCATGGCGCCCCCCACGACCGGCGGCGGCCCCGGAGGCAGAGCGTGCGCCGGCGGCCGGTCCGGTGACGGACCCAGTTCGCGGACCGGCGCGAGCGGTGGCTTCGGTCCTCTCGCCGGGGCGGGTGGTTCGGCACTCTGCCGGCTTTCCCAAGGCGGCGTGGCGGGATCGGGGAGTGCGACGCTCTCCCGGTTCAGGAACGCGATGGCATCGCGCAGCTCTGATACCTGGTCGCTCCGCCCGGTGCCGCGAGCCCGTCCCGCGCCGCCGGCGGCGCCACTGGTCCCACTGGTGCCGGCTTGGACGCGCCGCGGATCGTTCTTGTCAGCCGGCATGGGCGGCCTCCCCGGGTACCACCGTCAGCCGGCGGCTCGTGGCGACGGTGCGCGCCGGCGGCGCCGGGCGGTTCAAGTGACGGTCGATAGCAGCTTGCAACTCCCGGATGTCGCGCATGTATCCCGAGCGTGAATAGCCGCTCGGCAGGTTCCGCCGGCCCAGCAGTTCGGCGCCGACCTTGGTGTCGTGGCGCACCTCGGCGATCACGTCGATCTCCAGCGCCTGCTCGATCGCCTCCCGGGGGTTGTGGCGGCGGGCGCCCGGCGGGATCACGACGCCGGCCAGGCACCAGCGCGGGTCGGCGCGCGGCCGGGCGGCGGCCATGTGCGCGGTGATGGTCCCGACCGCGTCGTGGGCCGCGCGGATCTGCTCCAGGTGGTCGCCGGTGACCAGCAGCACCAGGTCGGCGTGCTGGATCAGCGGCAGCGGCGCGTGCGCGGCGTGCAGCGGCCCGCAGTCCACGATCACGTCCACCGTCCGCCGCTTCACGACCAGCGCCGGCAGCACCCGGGACAGCGGTTCCCAGAGCACTGACACGGCCGCGGCCTGGGCCGGCACCTGGACCCCGGCCAGGAACCGGGCCGGGGAGCTCGGGCTCAGCGGCTGGACGTAGCGGACGACCTCCTGCCGGATGTCGGTGTGCTGGTGGATCGCGGCCAGGCCGAGCAGGCCCTTGGCCACGTCCCCGCCGCCCTGCTGGTAGCCGGCGACGATGTCGCCGTAGCGCGGGTCGCACTCGGCCAGCAGCACCGGCCTGGGCCAGGACTCGGCCAGCGCCACCGCCGTGGTGGTCACTCCGGGCGAGTTCTTGGCCGACACCAGGCAGATCATCGCCATGGCGGGCCCATCGGCGCGGACGCCCGCGTACGCCGGACCGGACCGCGGCCGCCGGCGGTCGCGATCGGTCGGACGGCCGGCGCGCTCGGGCTGGCGCCGCCGCCGGCGGGGAGTGGCGCGGGTGGGGTCCACATCGGCTGTGCTCTTTCCCGGTTGTTCGGTGGCGCGGTGGAGCTTTGTGGCATTGCGCGGACTGATGCTCTTTAGTGGTACGGTGTCCGTTTCCTCAAAAGCTATGAGAACTCTGATTCAGTTGTAACCAGTCGCGACCGATGTAGTCCTGTGGATTCGTCGGGGTTTCGCGACCGGCGTCGCAGAGCTCTGCCACCGCGGGCCGCGCGCGCCCTCACCTGGGCCGACTGTGGCCCGCGGAGTCATCGGCGAGCGGCTGAGCTGGGAGTTCGCCGTACATACGTCAGGCATCCCTGTATAGGCGCGCCCAGTGCGGGGTGTCAATATTCGCCATCAATCAACGCCTGAGTGTGGCGTGCTGGATGACCGTTGGCGGGCGAGCCGGGTTTCGCTTACAGGGACTCGGAAATCAGGTCCGTGTGTTCCGCGGCGCGGCCGTAGGCCATCGACAGGGCCCAGGCCCGCTTGAGATGGAAGTGCAGGCCCATCTCCCACGTGCAGCCCATGCCGCCGTGCACCTGGATCGCAGACCTCGCATTCGTCACCGCGGCCTCGTCGGCGAGCAGTTTGGCCGCCGACACCGCGGCCGCGGCGGCGGGCAGGTCGGCGCCGTCGTGGCCGGCCGCCTCGTCGTCGAGCAGCACCGCGGCCGAATGCACGGCGGCGCGGGCCAGCTCGGCGCGCGCGAACATGTCCGCGCACAGGTGCTTGACCGCCTGGAAGGAGCCGATGGCCCGGCCGAACTGCGTGCGCTGCTTGGCGTAGGCGACCGCGCGCTCGGTCAGCACCGCGGCGATGCCCACCTGGTAGGCGGCGGTCAGCAGGGCGCCTTCGCGCAGCAGCGCGTCGGCGGTGCCGGCGTCGCCGACGATCTCGCCGCGCAGCGGCTTCTGGCGCAGCCGGTGCAGCGGGACGCAGGGATCCACAGGGTGTGGAACGGCATCGGCGCGCAGCTCGATCGGTTCGACGCGCAGCACCTGGGTGTGCCCGACGGCACCCGGGGCCTCGCCCTCGACGGTCTCGACGACCAGCAGCGCGTCCAGCGCGTCGAGGTGCTCCAGGATCTGCGGCTCGCCGCCGGTCAGGTCGCCGAACCCGACCCGGTGCCGGCCGCCCGCGTACTCCGGGAGCAGCGGCGCGGCCAGCGCGGTGGCGGTGAAGGGGCCGGTGGCCAGGCAGCGTCCCAGCTCCTCGAAGACGTGCACTGATTCGGCATGCCCGAGGCCGAGGCCGCCGCCGGCCTCCGGCACCCGCACCCCGAAGATCCCGAGCTCGGCCAGGTCGCGCCACAGCGCCACGTCCACACCGCCGATGCCGGCCTCGGGCGCCTTCTGCCCCGGCGTCCCCGGCGCCGAGTGCTTGCCCAGTACGTCGCGCACCGCGCCGGCCAGCGCCAGCTGGTCCTGTGTCGGCCGGAAGTCCATTACCGCGCACCCCCCTTGGCGGCCGAGGGCTCCTTGGGCAGGCCCAGGATCCGCTCGCCGATGATGTTGCGCTGGACCTGCGAGGTGCCCGCGGCGATCGTGTACGCCAGGGACCGCAGGCGCTCATAGCCCGGCTCGCCGTCGTAGGTGCACAGCTCGTCGTCGAAGGCCAGCGCGTCCCGGCCGCGGACCTCGGCGTGCAGGTCGTCCAGGTGCTGCCGGGCTTCGGAGAACCTCAACTTGAAAACTGAGGAACCGGGGCCGGGGACGCCGTCGGCGGAGTGTTCGGCCTCTGACACGTTCCGTTTCACCAGGGCCCACAATGCGTCGAACTCGGCCGCGAGCCTGGCGATCCGGCGGCGGGTCTGCGAGTCCTCCCAAGCCGCCTTCTCCCGGGCCAGGGCCGCGATCTCCACCAGCCGCCGCCGGGCCCACACCACCTCGGAGACGAACCCGGTCCCGCGCTCGAAGGCGAAGGTGACCATGGCGATCCGCCAGCCGTCGCCCTCCTGGCCGACCCGGTTCGCCACCGGGATGCGGACGTCCTCCAGGATCATCTCGGAGAACTCGGTCGAGCCGCCGGCGGTCATCAGCGGGCGCAGCGCGACGCCGGGGGTGTCCATCGGCATGATCAGCCAGGTGATGCCCTGGTGCTTGGGGCCGTCCGGGGGCCCGGTGCGCACCAGCAGCTCGCAGTAGTCCGCGACCTCGGCGTGCGAGGTCCAGGTCTTGCGGCCGTTGACGACATAGTGCTCACCGCCGGCTCCTTCGCGCACCGCCCGCGTCCGCAGCGCCGCCAGGTCCGAACCGGCGTCCGGCTCGGAGAAGCCCTGGCACCAGATCTCCTCGCCCCGCAGGATCGCCGGGATGTGGCGTTCGCGCTGCTCCGGACTGGCCTCGGCGATGAGCGTGGGGCCGGCGTGCAGCAGGCCGACGAAGTTCACGCCCACATAGGGCGCGCCGGCCAGCTCCGACTCCTCCAGGAAGATGAGGTGCTCGGTCGGGGTCGCGCCACGGCCGCCGTACTCGGCCGGCCAGTTCAGCCCGGCGTAGCCGGCCTGGTGCAGCAGCGCCTGCCAGTGCGAGTCGTGGGCGCGGCGGGCCGGCCAGTCGTCCTGCGAGGGCTGCGGGTCCAGGGTCGGCAGGGTCGCGCGGAGCCAGGCGCGCAGCTCTTCACGGAACCGCTGTTGGTCCGGGGTGTCACGCAGCTGCACAGCGGGCTCCTGTCGGTATCTGACGGTCCGTCAGGTGAGCGTATTGCGCGAGATCGCGGGCCACAAGACCCGCTCCCCAACTGACGCCGCGTCAGCTACCGTGCCCGGCATGCCGGTCGATCTGAACGCGATGCTGGAGCCGTCCCGCTGCGCCGTGGTCACCTCCGAGGTGCAGAACGGCGTCCTGGGCCCGTCGGCCCTGTTCCCCGACCTCGCCGCCGCGGCGCGGCCGCACGTCCCGGCCATGGTGCGGGTGGTGGACGCCGCGCGTGCGGCCGGCGTCCCGGTCATCCACGCCACGGTCTACCGCCGCCCCGACGCCCGCGGCGCGAACACCAACGCCCGGCTGTTCGCCGCGGCCCTGAAGTCGGCCCGCCGCGCCGACGTGGAGGACCTCCTGCCCGGCTCGCGGGCGGCGGCCGTGATCGACGAGATCGGCCTGCTGGACACCGACATCGAGCTGCCGCGCTACCACGGTCTCGGGCCGATGTACGACTCCGGCCTGGCCGCGGTGCTGCGCAACGTCGGCGCGCGGACCGTGGTCCCGGTGGGCCTGTCGGTCAACGTGGCCATCACCAACCTGGTGATGGACGCGGTCAACGCCGGCTTCGACGTGGTGCTGCCGCGCGACGCGGTGGCCGGGGTGCCGGCGGCGTACGCGGAGGCGATGATCGAGAACACCCTCGCGGTGCTGGCCGTGCTGACGACCAGCACCGATCTGGCGACTGCCTGGGGAAGGTGAGATCGGCTCAGCCTCCGAGCTGCGCCTGCCGCTGCCGCGTCGTGGAGTGCACCGGATCGGTGTCGAACCGGGGCAGCACCTCGCGTCCGAACGTCTCCACCGACTCGATCGCCACGTCGATCGGCATCGCCGTGGACAGCATCCCGAACACCAGCTGGTCCGCCCCGATCGCCCGCACCGCCTCGACCGCGCCGGCCACCTCCTCCGGCGTGCCGATGCACATCGCCTTGGCCTCGATTACCGCGTCGATGGTCGCGCGGTCCATCTCCGGGATGCGGCCGCCGAGGTCGTTGACCCACTGCGGGCGCGGGAAGGTGTCCAGGTACTTCCACAGCAGCGTCTGGTGGTAGCCCGAGCCCATGGTGGCGGCCACCTCGCGGGCCCGCTGGCCGTCCTCCAGGCACACCAGCTGCGAGGTGACCATGACGTTGTTGTTGATGTAGCCGCCGACCGGGTTCTCGCAGCGCTCGATCTCCTCCTTGTAGATGGCGATCAGCTTGCCCAGGTCGTCCATCGAGGCCTGGGCGAAACAGAGCACGCCGATGCCCATCTCGGCCGCCTTCTTGAAGGTGCCCGGCGACCCGGCCGCGACCCACAGCGGCGGGTGCGGGTCGGTCAGCGGCTTGGGCAGGACGTTGCGCCGCGGCATCGAGAAGAAGCGGCCTTCGAAGCTGTAGTCCGTCTCCTTCCACATGCGCACGATCTGCGGCAGCGTCTCGTCGACCATCTCGCGGGTCACGTCGGAGTCCTCGATGCCGAAGCCCTTGGTCTCGGTGGTCGAGGAGCCGCGGCCGACGCCGAACTCGAACCGGCCGCCGGACAGGTGGTCGAGCACCGCGACCTTCTCGGCGACCCGGGCCGGGTGGCTGACCGGCGGGGTGATGTTGAAGATGCCGGAGCCCAGGTGGATGCGCTCGGTGGCGGCGGCGAGGTAGCCCAGGAAGGCCTCGTTCGCGGACAGGTGCGAGTACTCGTCGAGGAAATGGTGCTCGGTGGCCCAGGTGTACTTGAAGCCCGCGCGGTCGGCGGCCTTGACCAGCTCGATCTCGTCGCGGAGCCGCGTGGCCTCCGTTATCTCGGGGTGGTCCTGTGGTACGTAGAGGCTGTTGAAGAGGCCGAACTCCACGGTGGGCTCCTACTCGTCGTCGGTCGGCGCCATCTGACGCACCGTCAGATATCGTACTGATCGGCTTTGCGGTCGCAAGGGGCACGGCTCTTCCGCCTGATCGCGGCGTGGAGTAGAACTGCCTGGAACTGACTCACCGTCAGATTTGATCCGATCCGATCTGTGCCGACTGGAGGCGCGCGATGCTGGACGCGGGAAGCCTGTGGGAGCTGATCGAGCGGCGCGCCGAGGCTGATCCGGACCGCGAGCTGCTGGTGGACTCCGGCGGGTCGCGGATGACCAACGGCGCCTTCCGGGACGCCGCGCTGCGGACCGCGGCCGGGCTGCACGGCCTCGGGGTGCGCGCCGGGACCGTGGTGTCCTGGCAGCTGCCCACCTGGAACGTCGGCTACGTGCTGATGGCCGCGCTGAGCCGGCTCGGCGCGGTCCAGAACCCGATCATCCCCATCTACCGCGACCGCGAGGTGGGGTTCATCGTCCGGCAGATCGCGCCGGAGCTGGTGATCACGCCGTCGGAGTTCGGCGGCTTCGACTTCGCCGCGATGATCTCACGACTGACCCAGGGCACTGCGACCCGGCAGATCACCGCCGACCGCACCCTGCCCGAGGGCGACCCGGCCGTGCTCCCGCCGTATCAGGCTCCTGCCGAGCGCGAACTGCGCTGGTACTTCTACAGCTCGGGCACCACGGCCGATCCCAAGGGCGCCCGGCACACCGACGCGGCGATCCTGGCCGCGGCCCGCGGCATGCACACCTGCCTGGCGCTGACCGGCGAGGACATCAACGGGATGGCGTTCCCGCTGACCCACGTCGCCGGCCCGATCTGGCTCGCGTCCTCGCTCATGGCCGGGCTGTCGAACGTCTTGCTGGACCGGTTCGACCCGGCGGCGGCCGTGGAGCTGTTCGGCCGGGAGAAGGTGACGCTCGGCGGTTCGGGGACGCCGTTCCACCTGGCCTATCTCAAAGCCCAGCGGGAGTTCGCAAAGACCCGCCCGGGACAGCGGGCGTTCCCCACCTTCCGGCTGTGCAACGGCGGCGGCGCGCCGCGCCCGGCGACGCTGCACGCCCAGATCCGTGACGAGGTCGGGGGCCTCGGCGTGATAGCGGGCTGGGGTCTGACCGAGGCGCCGATCCTGACCATGTCCACGGTGCACGACCCGCAGTCGGCGCTCGACGACTCCGAGGGGCGCCCGATGCCCGGCGTCGAGCTGCGGGTGGTGACGCTGGACGGCAAGCCCGCCGGCCCCGGCGACGAGGGCGAGCTGCGGGCCAAGGCGCCGCAGCTGATGCTCGGCTATGTGGACGAGGCGCTGAACGCCGACGCCTTCGACGCGGACGGCTACTTCCGCACCGGCGACCTCGGGACCGTGGACGCCGAGGGCTTCGTGCGGATCACCGGACGGCTCAAGGACATCATCATCCGCAAGGGCGAGAACATCTCCGCCAAGGAGATCGAGGACCTGTTGTTCACGCATCCGCGCGTGGCCGAGGCCGCGGTGATCGGGCTGCCGGACGCCGAGCGGGGCGAGCGGGTGTGCGCGGTGGTCGTCGGCCTGGAGGAGACAGGGGACGCCGGGGAGGCGCAGCCGCTGGAGTTCGCGGAGATGGTCGCGTTCCTGAAGCAGGCCGGGCTGACCACCCACAAGCTGCCGGAGCAGCTGGAGATCGTGGACGGGCTGCCGCGGAATCCGACCGGCAAGGTGATCAAGCGGGATCTGGTGGCGCGGTTCCGGGACTAGCCGGCCGTGCGGCCGGCACCGCGAGGTGAGATGGCGGTACCGGCGGGGTGTACCGGTACCGCCATCTCAGGGCCGGTCGCCATTGGCCGGCCCTTGCTTACGCCGCCGTGGCCTTGAGGAGCGCTTCGGCTTCGGCGACAACCGTGGCGGGCGACGGCACGGCATGCGCGCCGGGCCCGCGGTATGTGGCGTGCGGGTCCAGGCCGGACAGCCGCGCCGCGAGCACGTCGGCCTGGGCCAGCACCGTCTCGGACCGTCCGGACAGGCTCCGGCGGTGCTCGGCGCAGGCACCGAGGGCGTGGATGTGCGGGTCGGAGACGCTGCGCAGCGTGTCGTCCACGACGATGCCGCGCGCCACCGCCAGACCCGAGGTCCAGGCCAGGGCGGTGTTCGGCGCGGTGCCGCAGGCCAGGACCGCCAGGTCGCAGGTCAGCCGGTGGCCGTCGGCGAGCGTGACGCCCTCGAGCCGGCCGCCGGGGCCGGACGTCAGGGCCCGGACCCGGCAGTCCTGGTAGGCGATGACCCCGGTGCGGCGCAGCGTCAGGTAGGCGTCGGTCGGGGTGATCTCCGGCGTGGCCGGGGTCTGGTCGATGAGCTCGACGTGCAGCGGGTCGTCCGCGCGCATCAGGCGCAGCGCCGCGGCCACGTCCAGGCCGGTGGTGCTGCCGCCTATGACGACGGCGTGGGTGGCGGCGGTCGCGGCCTCGGCCAGGCGGCGGAAGTCGGCCGCGGTGTGCGCGGAGTGGACGCCGGGGAGCAGGTCCAGGCCGTCGTCGGTCCGCAGGCCCTTGATCGGCGGCAGCACCGGATTGGCGCCGGTGGCCAGGACCAGGGTGTCGTACGGCTGGATCCACTGGTCGGAGCCGTGGACGAGCCGGTGCATGCGGTCCACGGCCACGGCCCGGACGCCTGCCCGCACGGTCAGGCGCGGGTCGGCCGGGGTCGGCAGGGCGGCCGCGGCGGCACCGGTCAGCATGCCCGGCAGCGCCGAGCGGTCGTGCGCTGTGCCACCCTCGCCGGCGTAGACGGTGACGTCCACATCGGCGTCCGCGGCCAGCAATCCGGTGACGAGGCGGTGGGCCGCCAGGCCCCAGCCGACCACGACGATCTTCCTGGTCATAGCGGGATCCCTTCGGTCGGCGACGCGATGCCTCCACGATGCCGGACCGACGTTTCCGGATCGCTTCGCCGATGTTTCGGCCTTCGGCCGGGCTTTCGGTCTTCGGCCGGGCTTTCGGCCGGGCTTTCGGTCTTCGTCCCGCCATGTCGGCCGGAGTAGGCTGCGTGAAACGGGGTCGGGGGCGCACGGAATCGGGGGGAAGACCATGCGCGAACAGGTCAAACGGCAGCGCGCGAAACTGATCGTCGGCGGCATGATGTCGGCGGCGGTGATCGGCTGGGGCGTCGCGGGGTGCAGCCACGACGACCACGACCGCTGCGTGGACACCCGCAACAACACGGTGATCCCGGACCAGTACTGCCAGGACACCACGACCAACTTCACCTACGCGCACTGGTACCGCGGCGGCAGCGGCTTCAAGCTGGGCCAGCGCGTCTCCGGCGGCGAGGTCGGCGAGCACGGCGTGGTCCGCGGCGGCTTCGGCGGACACGGCGGCAGCGGGGGCGAGGGCGGCGAGGGCGGCCACGGTGGCGGCGAAGGCGGGCACGGCGGCTGATGCGCAGACTGCAGAGCCCGCCCCGCGAGCGCTGGCGCGAGGCCGTCGAATCGCAGGGCCTGGTCTTCCCGGTGACGGACCTGGAGGACGGCAGCGTCGTCCCCTACTGGTACGAGTCCGCGCACTACTCGCTGACCATGGCCGAGGTCGACGCGCTGGAGGACACCACCGCGGAGCTGCACGCCATGTGCCTGGCCGCGGCCGAGCACGTCGTCGCCCGCGACCGCTTCGCCGACCTGGGCATCACCGACCCGGCGGTGGTCCGCGCGATCCGCGAGTCCTGGTCGGCGCAGCCGCCGTCGCTGTACTCGCGCTTCGACCTGCGCTACGACGGCGACGACGGCCGCACGGCGAAGCTGCTGGAGTACAACGCGGACACCCCGACGATGCTCCTGGAGTCCGCGATCTGCCAGTGGTACTGGCTCCAGGACACGCGGCCGGACCTGGACCAGTGGAACTCGCTCCACGAGCGCCTGGTCGACGCCTGGCAGAAGACGCGCGTCCGGCTCTCGCACGGCCCGGTGCACTTCGTCTACGCCGAGTGCGACGAGAGCGGCGAGGACTACATGACCTCCTCCTACGTCGCCGAGACCGCGCAGCAGGCCGGCCTGACCCCGGTGGTGCTGCCGGTGGAGAAGATCGGCTGGCACGCCGCCTCGGGCTGGTTCGTGGACCTCGAGCAGACCCGCATCCGTACGGTGTTCAAGCTCTACCCGTGGGAGTGGCTGGTCGCCGAGGACTTCGGCCCGCTGGCGCTGGCCGCCGCCGACCGCACGCAGTGGATCGAGCCGATCTGGAAGATGCTGCTGTCCAACAAGGCGCTGCTGGCGATCCTGTGGGAGCTCTATCCCGGCCACCCGAATCTGCTGCCCGCCTACCTCGACGGCCCGCGCGGCATGAGGGACTACGTCGCCAAGCCGCTCCTGGGCCGCGAGGGCGCCTCGATCCGCATCGTCACCGGCGGCGAGGAGTTCGAGCAGCCCGGGCACTACGGCCGGGAGGGGTACGTCTACCAGGAGTTCTCCCCGCTTCCGGAGTTCTCCGGCAGCGACGGGGGCGGCCGTGCGGTGCTCGGGTCGTGGCTCGTCGACGGCGAGCCGGCGGGCCTGGGGATCCGGGAGCTCGGACGGGCTGGTGACGGACACCTACGCGCGGTTCGTGCCGCACGTCATCGACGGTTAGCGGCCGCCAGTCGGACGGTTACTGGGACGAACGCCCGCGATCAGCGACAATGGCGGGCATGGCCGAGCCGAAGAAGCAGCAGTGGGTCCTCACCCTGTCGTGTCCGGACACCCCCGGTGTCGTGCACGGCGTCGCGAACTACCTCCTCATGACGGGCTGCACGATTCTGGACAGCCAGCAGTACGGCGACCCGGACTCCGGTCTGTTCTTCATGCGCGTCAGCTTCGAGCGGGTCCACGACGCGGTGACGCTGGAGCAGCTGAACAGCAGCTTCGAGGCGGTCGGGGCGACCTTCCGGATGGCCTGGCGGATCCACGACGCCAACGACCTCATGCCGGTGGTGCTGATGGTCAGCAAGTTCGGGCACTGCCTGAACGACCTGCTGTTCCGGGCCAGCACCGGGGCGCTGCCGGTGCGGATCGCCGCCGTGGTGTCGAACCACCGGGACTTCGAGGAGCTGACCGGCTCCTACGGCGTGGACTTCGTGTACCTGCCGGTCGCCGCCGGCGACACCGAGGCCAAGGCGGAGGCCGAGGCCGCGCTGCTGGAGGTGGTCGAGAGCCGGGGCGTGGAGCTGGTCGTGCTGGCCCGCTACATGCAGGTGCTCAGCGACGACGTGTGCAAGGCGCTGGAGGGCCGGATCGTCAACATCCACCACTCCTTCCTGCCGAGCTTCAAGGGCGCCAAGCCCTACCACCAGGCGCACGCCCGCGGCGTGAAGCTGATCGGGGCCACCGCCCACTACGTCACCGCCGACCTCGACGAGGGCCCGATCATCGAGCAGGAGGTGGCGCGCGTCGGCCACGGCGTCAGCCCCGAGCAGCTGGTCGCGGTCGGCCGCGACGTGGAGTGCCAGGTGCTGGCGCGCGCCGTGAAGTGGCACGCCGAGCATCGGGTGCTGCTGAACGGGAACCGCACGGTCGTCTTCGCATAGGACGGACGGTGCGGGGCCCTGGAAAGCGCTGCTCGCTTCCCAGGGCCCGGCTTGTCAGGAGCTCGACTGGCTTCCGGAGGGCTGGCTGGTTCCGGAGGACTGGGTGGTTCCGGAGGACTGGGTTTCGGGTGGCTGGCTGTTCCCCGATGACTCGCTTCCGGAAGGCTGGCTGAAGCCGGAGGACTGACTCCCTGACGGCGGGGTCTGTCCCGACGGTGGGGTCTGTCCCGACGACAGGCTTCCCGACGGCGGACTCCACGAGTCGGTCGCGCCACTCGGCGGCGCCCCGACCGGGTACCCGCCCAGACTCGGCGCGGTCGGGAGCGTGTATCCGCTCGAGTTCGGCGGAGCCATGCTCTGCAGCTGCTTGGTGATGTCTTCCAGGTGCTGGAGCTGCGCCTTCGCGTAGTTCAGGAACCCGGCATCGCTCAGGATCGTCGCCAACTGGGCGTTGCTCAGCAGCGGCGTCGCCGACGTGGGCGGTGCCACGCCGTTCGGGGCGCCGCCGGTAGAGGTGCCCAGCAGGATGTCGACCCGCGGGTCCGTCACTCCCTTCCCGACGTATCCGGCGCTCGGGGCGCCCGAGGGGTCGCTGTTCACGACCACCGTCCCGCCGGCCGTGCTGGTCTGGACGCATCCGGCCGGCGCCTGGCCGCCACAGCTCAGCGGGTGCCCGTCCAGAGTCGATGCCGACTCCGTGGAGGGGAACATGAAGTTCGTCTTGCCGTTCGGCCCGGTGAGGACGAGGAACCAGGAATCCGTCGCCTTCACGGTGTATCCCGCCGGCAGCGCCGCCTGGATGTACTTCGCCGAACCCTTGGCGAAGTCGGCGTTGAAGTTCTGCTGCGCGTTGTACAGATTGCAGTACTGTGCCAGGTCTCCCTTAACGGTGCCCGGGGTGTTGCAGTACGGCGTCCACCACATGCCCTCCGGGAACGACGGGCTGCTCGCCGTCGTGGGTGCGGCGAGGCCCGGGCCGCCCGCGGGGCTCGCGCCGTTCCCGGACCCGCCGCTCATGGCCGCGACCCCCGTCCCCACTGCCAGCACCGCCAGCGCCGCCGCGCCGGACAGCGCCCAGTCCCGCCGCCGCCGGCGCATGCCCCAGTCCATAGCGGCGTCGATGACGTCCCGCTGCTGTGGCTCGTCCTCCGGCGCCGGAAGCGCGCCGGACAACAGCTCACGCATGTCGTTCACAGTTCTTCTCCCAGCTAGTCGTGGATGAGCTCGCCGACGGCCGCACCGAGCCGCTGCCGCAGAATGGCGATCGCCCGGGACGTCTGGCTCTTGACCGTCCCGGAGGAGACCCCGAGCGCGTCGGCCGTCTGCTCGACGGTCAGGTCCTCCCAGAACCGCAGGAGGACGACCGCCCGGGCCCGCGGCGGCAGCGTGTCGAGTGCGCTGCGCACCGCGAGCCGCAGGGCGGCGTCGTCGGCCGGGGAGGCCGGTTCGGGGATGTCGTCCAGGGCGACGGTCGTGCGGTCCTTCTGCTTGAGATCCAGGAAGGCGCGGTACAGCACCGTGCGGGCGTACGCGTCGACGGAGTCGGCACGGCTCACCCTCGGCCAGGACCGGAACAGCCGACCGAAGGTCGTCTGCACGAGGTCCTCGGCGGTGTGCCAGTCCCCGCACAACAGGTACGCGCTACGGCGCAAGTGGGGCTGTGCCCCCACGGCGTACTCACGGAACTGTTCGCGGGCATCGGCCGAACCGCCAGGCACCAGCGGGCTCTTGAGTTTCCTCACGTTAGGTATGACCGGAGGACGGTCCGCGTGGTTGGAACAGGGGACGGGTTTCTTCGTTCCCTGTGAGTTCCTTAGTGGGTCGCTTAGACCGGAACCTCATGCCCGATCGCCATCAGCAGCGCGCCGAGCTGCACGATCAGCTGCTGCTCGATCTCGGTGCGGGCCAGGTCCTGGTGCTTGAGCCAGTCCAGCACCGCGGTCTCGGCGGCGGCGACCCAGCACTTGAGCGTCATCCGGACGAGCGGGTCCACCGGCGTGGGCTCGCCGAGTCCCTCCACGAGGAGTTCGTAGACGGTGTCCTCCACGGAGTGCACCAGAGCGGCCGACTCCCCACCGGAGCCGTACGCCGCCGAACCGCCGAGCAGCGCGACGAACCCGGCGGAGTGCGCCTCGGCGAACTCCACGAACGCCCGGACCGCGCGGTCCAGCCGCTGAAGCGGGGTGTCGCCCGGCTCGACCTGCGCCAGGCGCCGCGTCAGCTCGGCGGCGGCCTTGGACAGCGCGGCGGCGTAGAGCTCCTGCTTGGTGCCGAAGTAGTGGTAGACCAGCGCACGCGAGGCGCCGGCGGCCTGGGCCACGTCGTCGACCGAGACCTCGTCGGGGCCGCGCTTGGCGAGCAGGTCCAGGGCCGCCTCGATCAGCTCGTCGCGGCGGCGGTCGACGGACAGCCGCCGGCGGGGCGCCGTGCGCGGGGCCGGGCGGACTGGCTGGGAGCTGCGGGACTCGGACTGCACATCGCCATGCTGCCACGTCCGGCAGCAGGAACGAATCGGCAAGCGTGTCGCGACCGTTCCCGAATCTGCTCCGGTGTTCCCGAATCTGCCGAACAGTGCTCCTCGGGCCGCCGGTGTCCGTTCCGGAAACGGGGTCTTGTCGGTGGGACACTCCGCGTTTACATTAGACGCCGTGTCCAATAAAACCGGCCCCACCCCCGAAGCCCTGCAGCGTCACCGCGACGCCCAGGCGCTGGCCTACCGCTGCGCCGAGACGGTCGGCGCGGGACTGGAGGCCGGCGTCACCGAGCGGGAGGTCGCGCGGCGGATGCGCGCCTTCCTGCGGGAGAACGGCGTCGAGGACTTCTTCCACATCCCCTTCGCCTGGTTCGGGGAGCGCACAGCGTTCCGCTCGCTGAAGGGCCCGTGGACGCCGCTGCACTTCTTCCCGACGAACAAGCGCCTGGAAGAGGGGATGTCGTACATCCTCGACTGCTCCCCGGTGGTCGACGGGTACGTCTCCGACATCGGCTACGCCGGCGTCCTCGGCGGACCCGGCACGAACCGCATCTTCGACGCGCTCATGCGTGACCTCGCGGAGTACCGGACGGTGATCCTGGAACGGATCAAGGCCGGGGACACCCTCTCCGAGGTCTACGCGGCGGTCGACGTTCTCATCGCGCAGCAGGGATACGAGTCCCGGCACAAGGTCTACCCCGGCCGCGTCATCGGCCACCAGGTCGGCCGGATGACGCAGCGCCGAAACATGGGCCGCTACGCGTTCGGCTTCGGCCTGCGGACGCTGGAGACCCTCGGCCGCGAGATCGTCACCGAGGGCATCAAGGGCCGCTCCCCGCTGTGGGCCGGCGGCCGCGCCTCCCGCCACGCGCCCACGCCGGGGCTGTGGGCGGTCGAGCCGCACATCGGATTCCGCGACGTGGGGGTGAAGTTCGAGGAGCTGCTGGTCGTCACCGAGGACGACGCCTTCTGGCTCGACGACGACCTGCCGCACGTCCGGCGGTGGCAGGAGCAGGCCCGGACACTGGAAGGCGCGCACTCATGACCCAGGACGTCCGCACTCTCGCGGTCACCGTCGAGGGCGGCAAACTCTCCGTCCACACCTACGGGGACCCCTCGAAGCCGACCGTGCTGTTGGTCCACGGCTACCCCGACACCCAGGCGGTGTGGGACGGCGTGGTGTCCGAACTCGTTGAGGACTTCCACGTCGTCACCTACGACACCCGCGGCATTGGCGCTTCCAAGGGGCCGCTGTTCAAGCACGGCTATACGTTGGAGCACCTTGCGGACGACCTCTATGCGGTCGCAGACGTGGTCGCCCCCGATATGCCGATCCATCTGGTCGGCCACGACTGGGGATCCATCCAGGCCTGGGAAGCGGTCACCCGTGCGGACTCCGCACAGCGTTTCCTTTCCTATACGTCCATCTCCGGTCCCTGCCTGGACCACGCCGCTATGTGGACGCGCTCCGGTATCCGGAAGCCGACGCCGAAGGCGGCGGCGCGTTCGCTGAAGCAGGCGCTCGCGTCGTGGTACATCGTCGTGTTCCACCTGCCTGTGGGACCGCGCGTGGCGTGGCGGCTCGGTCTGGCCAAGCAATGGCCACGGATCATCAAGGCTATAGAGGGCACCAGACTCGACCCCTCGCCGACTCTGCATAGGGATGGTTCGCGCGGCGTCCTCTATTACCGGGCCAACATGCTGCCCAAGATGCGGCACCCCGAGGAGCGGCCGACCACGGTCCCGGTCCAGGTGCTCACGCCGACCGGGGACCGGTTCGTCACCCCGGCTCTGGCCGCGCATGCGCCGGTGCCGTGGACGGAGCGGCTCTATGTGCGCAAGGTCAACGGCGGCCACTGGATCGTCGTGAAGAAACCGGCGCTGATCGCCGAGCGGATCCGGGAGTTCGTCCAGTCCAGCATCGCGACTCCGGGAGGACCCGAGCCTGTGCGTTCCCTACTGCGTGCCGAGGCAAAGCAAGGCACTAAAGACCGGCGCGAGTTCGAAGACAAGCTCGTCGTCATCACCGGCGCCGGCTCCGGGATCGGACGCGCCACCGCGTTGGCTTTCGCCGAGAAGGGTGCGGACATCGTCGTCGCCGACATAGACGGTGTCGCCGCGGCGCGGACTGTGGAGTTGGTGGAACTGCTCGGTGCGCGCGGCTACCTCTATACGGTCGACGTCTCCTCCGGCGAGGCCATGGAGAAGTTCGCGAACGACGTGAAGGCGACGGCAGGCGTCCCGGACGTGGTCGTCAACAACGCGGGCATCGGCATGTCCGGTCCGTTCCTCGCCACAGAGGTGAAGGACTGGGAGAAGATCCTCGGCGTCAACGTGTGGGGCGTCATCCACGGCGCGCGGTGCTTCGGCGAGATGATGCGGGAGCGCGGCGAGGGCGGGCACATCGTGAACCTCGCATCGGCGGCCGCATATACGCCGTCGCGCACGCTCTCCGCGTACTCGACCTCCAAGGCCGCCGTCCTCATGCTCTCCGAGTGTCTGCGCGCGGAGTTCGCCCGCCACGGCATCGGCGTCTCGGCGATCTGCCCGGGCTTCATCGCCACCAACATCACCCGGACCACGAAGTTCGTCGGGCAGAGCGCCGAGCAGCAGGAGCGCACCCGGCAGCGCATCACCGGCCTGTACCGGAGGCGGAACTTCGGCCCCGACAAGGTGGCCGAGCGCATCGTGGACGCCGTGCGGCGCGACAGGCCGGTGGTGCCGGTGGCGCTGGAGGCGAAGGCGAGCAAGGCCATCTCGCGGCTGTCCCCGGCGCTGGCCCGCCGGATGGCGAAGATCGACCCGACCGGCTGAGGAGCTGAACCGACATGGCTGACACCCCGGCGGTCGCCGACACCGCGGCCGAGACGGACCCGGCGACCACCTCGGACATCGAACGGCACCCGGACCTCAAACCGCGGCGGGTGAAGTTCGACTGGGAGAACACGCCGCTGCACTGGATCCCCGAGGATCCGTACGCGACCCACATCATCAACGTGCTGCACCTGCTGCTGCCGGCCGGCGAGCGCTGGTTCGTGCACGTCTACAAGCAGATCCTGCCGTACATCCGCGACGAGCGGCTCAAGGCCGAGGTCAAGGGCTTCATGGGCCAGGAGGGCACGCACGCGGTCGCGCACCAGAACGTGCTGCACCACATGAAGGTGCAGGGCCTGGACCCGGACCCGTTCGTGGAGCAGATCGAGTGGCTCTTCGAGCAGCTGCTCGGAGACAGCACGATGCCGCCCTTCGCCCGCAAGAAGTGGCTGCGCGAGCGGCTGGCGATCATCGCGGCGATCGAGCACTTCACGGCGGTGCTCGGCAAGTGGATCGTGGACTCCCGCGGCCTGGACGCCGCCGGCGCCGACCCGGTGATGCTGGACCTGCTGCGCTGGCACGGCGCCGAGGAGGTCGAGCACCGGTCGGTGGCCTACGACGTGTTCATGCACTTGGACGGCTCCTACGCCCGGCGCAGCCGCGCGATGCTGGTGACCTCCGTGGCGTTCGCCTGGATCTGGGGCCGCGGCGCGAAGTACATGGTCACCAACGACCCGCACGGGCTGCGTCCCGGCCGCCCGAGCCGGATGACCGAGCGCGAGTTCCTGGGACGGTTCCGCGACGCCGCGCGGCGCGGGCGGCTGCCCTCGCTGGGCAGCCTGGCCGTCGAGGTGCCCAGGTATCTCAAGCCGTCGTACCACCCGTCGCGCCGCGGCTCGACGCAGTCGGCGCTGGACTACCTGGCGGTGTCGCCGGCCGCCGTCTACGCGGCCGAGCTCGCGGCGGCGCGCAAGGGCGGTGCGGGCGGCGCCGGCTGAGCACCACCCCTCAAGCGGCGGGGTCGTGGCAGATCAGGGCTGCCGCGACCCCGCCTTTCCGATCTCTTTGCGCTGGAGATATATCCCATTTGGGGGGATTCCTGTCAGCGCGACGATCTAGCATGAGCCCATGCAGCAAAGCACGGATGTCTCCGACCCGCTCTGTCAGTCCGGCCGCGCCTGGGTGGACGAGGCGATCCGGCGCGTCTCGGCGGACGCCAACCGCTCCGCCGACACGCACCTGATCCCGCTCCGGCTCCCCGACCCGTGGCCGGAGTGGGGGATCGACGTGTACCTCAAGGACGAGTCGACGCATCCCACCGGCTCGCTCAAGCACCGGCTGGCGCGCTCGCTGTTCCTTTACGGGCTGTGCAACGGCTGGATCCGCGAGGGCACGACGATCGTGGAGGCCTCCAGCGGGTCCACCGCGGTGTCCGAGGCCTACTTCGCGCGGATGCTGGGCCTGCCGTTCGTAGCGGTGATGCCGCGCTCGACGTCCAAGGAGAAGTGCGAGCTCATCGAGTTCCAGGGCGGCCAGTGCCACTTCGTGGACGATCCCGGCGCGCTGTACGAGGAGGCGCGGCGGGTCGCCGCCGCGGCTCCGGCCGAATCCGGCGGCGGCCACTACATGGACCAGTTCACCTACGCCGAACGGGCCACCGACTGGCGGGGCAACAACAACATCGCGGAATCGATCTTCGAGCAGATGGGGCAGGAGCGGCACCCCTGCCCGCGCTGGATCGTGGTCGGCGCCGGGACCGGCGGCACGTCCGCGACGATCGGCCGGTACCTGCGCTACCAGCGGTACGGCACGCAGCTGTGCGTCGTGGACCCGGAGAACTCGGCGTTCTTCGAGGGCTGGCGCAGCCACGACCTGTCGTACGTGACCGGCAAGGGCTCGCGCATCGAGGGGATCGGCCGGCCGCGCGTGGAACCCTCGTTCCAGCCGGACGTCGTGGACCGTATGATCCGGGTCCCGGATGCCGCGTCCATCGCCGCGATGCGTCTGGTCTCCGAGATGTCCGGCCGCGACGCCGGCGGATCCACCGGGACCAACTTCTGGGGCGTGGTGAAGCTGATGTGCGAGCTGCGTGCGGTCGGGGCCCGGGGCTCCATCGTGACGCTGCTGTGCGACGGCGGCGAGCGGTATCGGAACACGTACAAATCTGACGCGTGGCTGGCTGAGCAAGGGCTCGATCTGGCACCGTACAGCGAGCAGTTGCGTGTGGCGCTCGCCACGGGGAACTGGCCCGAATAAGCCCCCGGCGATGCCGGACCAACAGCTGATCCGGTGATTGTCACAAAGCTGTTTCGAAGACTTTACCTGCGGCGGGGCAACCATCAGGTGCTACGTACGTAGGCCCATCGCTTTCTACGCACATCGCAGGATGCGCAGTTTCTCGCCTCTGGGGAGGGTTGCGTGGGCGGTTGAATATCGCCGCCCACGTCCCACCCACGGAGGAATCCCCATGCATGCCATGACAAAGGCCCGGCCGGCTGTCGCCGCCATGGCCGAGTCTGCTGTCAGCATGGGAAAGGCGGCACCTTCGGTCCGCCTCAACTGGGGTGACGGATCGAGCACCGACCTCAAGAACCCGACCGCGCGAGTCCTGCGGACCCCGGTCTTCCACACATATCCCCCGGTCGGCCCGCAAAGCGTCGAGACCGAGGTCGTCGACAGCCCGGCCGAGGAAATCGTCGACACAGCACCCAGCCCCATGGCCTGACCGGCCACCCCCCAGCTTGGCCGCGGCCGGGCCGGACCCACGAGGCCCGCCCCGACCCGCGACCAGCCCCGCCGCCGAGAGGCGACCGGGGCACCCACACAACTGAACACAGCAGAAATGAAACGCCGGAGCAGCCAGTCCCAGGCACCCGGCCCATTCCGGAGGTCCCCCCGAAAATGGCAAGCCAGAACCACTCTGTAGCTCGTAAGCGTCTTTCGACGCTGGCCATCACGACCACGCTGGCCGCCGTCGGCGTCGGTGTCGTCGGCACCGGTGCGGCGAACGCCGCGACCGGCACGCCGCAGGCGCACTCGCAGGACGGTCAGCAGACCGCGGCCAGCGTGTTCAAGGCCTCGGTCACCGCGGGCACCGGCGCGACCAGCCTGTCCGGCAACGTCAACCTGACCGGCACCACGGTCGACCCGAGCATCGCGAGCACCTCCTCGGTCACCATCAACTGGGATGGCGCCAAGGACACGCAGACGATCAACTTCGCGGCGGACGGCACCCTGTCCGCGGCCACGGCCAACGTGGCCCACCCCTACGCGGCGCCCGGCAAGTACACCGTCACGGTGACCCTGAACGACGGCTCCAAGACGCCGCCGGCGCCGGTGACGCAGACGATCACCGTCACCGACGTGAACCTCGCCGCGTCGCTGTCCGCGACCAGCACCAAGAAGAACAGCCCGGTGACCCTGTCGCTGGCCGGCTCTTCGGTCGACCAGTCGGTCAAGACCGCCGTGACCACGGTCAACTGGGGCGACAACGTCACCACGACCTTCCCCGGCGACCCGTCGCTGATCAAGGCCGGCGACGCGAAGCTGTCGCACTCCTACGCCGCCGACAAGACCTACACGGTCACGGTGACGCTGAGCGATGGCGCCGCCAAGCCCACGACGGCCACCCAGTCCTTCACCGTGAAGGTCAGCGAGACCGGTGTCGAGGTCCTGCAGGCCGCCGGCGCGACCCGCTACGAGACCGGTGTCCAGATCTCGCAGCACCAGTGGGCGGACGCCGGTGTCACCACCGACAACCGCACCCAGGCCAAGTCGGTCGTGCTGGCCACCGGCAACGACTTCGCCGACGCGCTGGTCGCCGTGCCGCTGGCCAAGAAGGCCCAGGGCCCGCTGCTGCTCACCGACGGCACCGCGACCACAGTCAACGACAAGGTGCTGACCGAGATCAAGCGGATCCTGCCGAAGGGCTCGACCGTCCTGCTGCTGGGCGGCAACGCCGCGCTCAACGTGGGCATCGAGAACGAGCTGGACGGCCTGGGCTACACCACCCACCGCCTGGCCGGCGAGGACCGCTTCCAGACCGCGCTGCAGGTCGCCGAGAGCCAGTACGGCATGAACAACCCGTCGCACGTCATCGTGGCGCGCGGCGACGAGGGTCAGAACCACGACGGCTTCGCCGACGCCCTGGCGGCCGGCCCGTACGCGGCCAACGTGTTCGGGGCCGGCGACGGCGGCTCGGCGGTGGTCCTGAGCAACTTCAACACCTTCGACGCCGGCACCGCGGCCTACGTGAACAGCAAGCTGAAGGCCGGCCAGCAGAACGTGGCCGCCATCGGCGGGCAGGCCGCCGCGGCGATGACAACCATCAAGGGCTCGGCCGGCACCTACAGCACCGCTGTGGGCCACGACCGCTACGAGACCGCCGAGAAGGTGGCCGCGCACTTCCTGCCCAACGGCAAGACCGACCAGATCGGCGTCGCCACCGGCCTGGTTTACCCGGACGCTCTGACCGGTGGCGCCTACATGGCCACCGTCGACGGCCCGCTGCTGCTGACCGACCCGCACGTGCTGCCCGCCTACACCGCGGACGCCATCGCCGGGTTCAACACCCAGGAGATCAACATCTTCGGTGGCGACGCGGCGATCTCGCCGAAGGTCGCCAAGGAGATCGCCGCCCTGGTGAAGGTCTCCACCATCGGCAAGTTCTAAGAACCCGCCGAGGGATCTGACAACTGAATAGCCTGAACTGCACCAGGCCCGCCGGATTCTTCCGGCGGGCCTGGTGTTCTCACCGGGTGCTTTCCGCCGGTACCGGCCGGTTGAAGTACGACGTCCCGTTCTGCAGAGGGACCCCCTTCAGCAGGGTGCTGACAGTGACGAACGTGTACCCCTGCTGCTTGAGCCGCTCGACCACCGCGGGCATCGCGTCGACCGTGGTCTTGTGCGTGTCGTGGGAGAGCACGATGCGGCCGGGCTTGGCGTGGCCGACGATCTGGTCCGCGACGCGGGCCGGGTCCGGGTACTTCCAGTCCTCGGGGTCGACGCGCCACATGATGAAGGGGAAGCCGCCGACGCTGCGCACCGTGTCGTTGACCGCGCCGTACGGCGGCCGGACCAGCGTCGGGCGGGGTATGCCGGTCGCGGCTATCGCGTCGGCGGCACGGTTGATCTCGTCCTGGACCGCGGCGGCGGGCAGCTTGGAGAGGTCCTTGTGGTCCCAGGTGTGGTTGCCGACCTCGTTGCCCTCGGCGTACTCGCGGTTGACCACGGACGGGTACTTGACCGCCTGCTCCCCGAGCACGAAGAAGGTGGCCGGGACGTTCTGCGCCTTCAGCAGGTCCAGCAGGCGGCCGGTGTCCGGGCCCGGGCCGTCGTCGAAGGTGAGGGCGATGCACTTGGCCACCGAGCAGTCGACGTCCGCGTTGGTGCGCGGGGTCGGCGGCGGGCGGTAGCCGGGGGTGGTGGTGCCGGGGTTCGGGGCGGTGCTCGGGGCGGTGCTCGAGGTGGTCGAGGACCCAGGGCTGGTGCTGGTGCCGGTGCCGGTGCCGGTGTCAGGCCCCGTTCCGGTGCTGGTGCCAGCGGTGCCGCTGGTTCCGCTGCTCCCCGAGGAACCGGGCGTCCCGCTCTGGCCGTCGGGACCCGAATCCGTCCGCGTCGCGGAAGGTCTCGCGTTCGTCGGGGACGCGTTCCGCCCGCTGGACCCGTTGCTCGCGCACGCTGTGGCCGTCACTCCGACCGCACCGAGGACGGCGACGACGGTGAGGGGCTGCTTGAACTGGGACAAGAACGGGCGAATCATCGGACAATCATTCACTGTCGACCCGCCGGTTCCATAACCAGCCTGGTCAGTGCGCCGAGGTGAATCAGGGGTTCACAACGGGTGATCGGGTGGACACGCTTCCTTTCGGTATCTTTCGACCGTGCAATCCCATGACCACCGCACCCGGATCCGCGCCGGCGCGCCGGGCGCCCCCGGCCTGGAGGAGCGGACCGTCGAGCCGTCCTCGGCGGCGCGCGTCATCGACCTCGGGCTCCGGATCGGCGAGCTGCTGCTGGCCAGCGGGGAAGGTAGCGAGGACGTCGAGGTCGCCATGGTCGGGATCACCGAGGCGTACGGCCTGGCCGGCTGCGAGACCAACGTCACCTTCACCGTGGTCACGCTGTCCTACCAGCCGAGCCTGATCGACACGCCGCTCTCCCTGGAGCGCGTGGTGCGGCGCCGGACCGTGGACTACACCAGCCTGGCCGACCTGCACCGGCTGGCCGTGGACATCAGCGCGGGCGGGATGACGCTGGAGGAGGCGTACGGACGCCTGGCCGCGATCCGCCGGAACAAGTACCCGTATCCGCCCTGGGTGATCATCGTCAGCCTCGGAGCGATCGCCGCGACGGCGGCCCTGCTGGTCGGCGGCGGCTACGCGGCCAGCCTGCTGGCGTTCGGCTGCGCCATCCTCGGCGACTGGCTGTACCGGCAGCTCGCCAAGACCGGACTACCGTCGTTCTACCTGCTGGCGGTGGCCGCGGTCCCCGGGGCGATCGCCGCGATCGTCCTGGACCGCCTCGGCATCCACATCAACAGCTCGGCGGTCGTGGTCGGCGGCGTGTTCACGGTGCTGCCGGGGCGCGCGCTGGTGGCGGCGATCCAGGACGGCCTGACAGGTTTCTACATCACCGCCTCGGCCCGCCTGCTGGAGGTGGTGTTCCTGGTCGGCGCCCTGGTCAGCGGCATCACCCTGGTCCTGAAGGTGGGCCGCCAGGTCGGCGCGAGCTTCATCGTGGACGAACACCTGGCGCCGGTCCGCGCCGAGCCGCTGATCGCCCTGGTGGCGGCGGCCCTGGGGGTGTCGTTCGCGGTGGCGGTGCACACCCCGCGGCGCATACTGCCCTTCGCCGCCGTCGGCGCGGCGTTCAGCTGGGCGGCGGGCACGTACCCGGTCGAGTGGGGCCTGTCCCCGGTGATCGCGACCGGCCTGGCCGCGATGGTCGTCGGCCTGATCGGCTACCTGGTCGCCCTGCACTACCGCACATCGGCGCTGCCCTATGTGATTCCCGCCGTAGGGCCCCTGCTCCCGGGCTCCGCCGTGTACTTCGCCATGTTGGAGATCACCAGCGGCGACAGCCGCCGCGGCATTGCCTCCCTGGAGACCGCGATCTCCCTGGGCCTGGCCATCGGCGCCGGCGTGAACCTCGGCGGTGAGCTGGCCCGCGTCTTCACCCGCATGCGCGGCACCAAGGAACTGGTCTTCCGCTTCCGCCGGGACGCCGCGGGGGAGCAGGAACCGGGCCTGCCGCCCCAACAAGGCTGAAGGACGTGACCGCAGTCCCTCGGTCACGTCCCTCAGCAGCTTTGCACGGCACTGTCCATATGCGATCCGCATACGTGCCGAGCGACATATGGAGCCGGTCTGTCACCCGCCGCTCTTGCGACGGAACTGCCGCTTGGCCCCGGCCTTCCCGTGAGCGGAGTGGATCTTCGAGTCCGAGGGCCCGCCCCCGGCCCCGCGAGCCCCGTTGCCCCGCTTGGCCTCCAGTGCCTCCAGGAAACGCCGCTTCTGCTCGTCGGCGTCCGAAGCAGCCTCCGGCCCACCCCCCGGCTCGCCGGGCTCCGACTGCGATCCCGCCGCGGTGGTGTCCATACCGGCCTCCTGATGCTGTGCGATGTGACGGAAGAGCTGTCCTGGCCAGCCTCCCACGACCACCGCGCCCCGCACCACACGGATAACACGCGTCCCGGGACCCGCGACACCGGGTAAGCTGTCAGCGCTACGCGCCCTCGTAGCTCAGGGGATAGAGCACCCGCCTCCTAAGCGGGGGGCCGTTGGTTCGAATCCAACCGGGGGCACTCGCAGTGACATGGGGAACGCGGGACAGGCGGTTCGCCTGGGGTTTTCACGCTGAGCGACCGGCTCCCGGCCCGCTGAACCCTCAAGTAAGTATGCTCATCGCATGACGCGTCCATTGCGTTCCACGGACCCCACCCGTATCGGCGACTACGAACTGACCGGCCGGATCGGCGGCGGTGGGATGGGCGACGTGTTCCTGGGACGCTCTCCCAGCGGGCGCATGGCGGCCGTCAAAGTGGTGCGGGACCTGCTCGCCGACGATCCGCGGTTCCGGGAGCGGTTCCGCCGGGAGGTGGCCGCCGCACGGTCGGTGAGCGGCGCCTACACGGCCGCGGTGCTGGACGCCGATCCCGATGCCGAGCGGCCGTGGCTGGCCACCGCCTACATCGACGGGCCGTCGCTGCTCGCCCGGGTCTCCGACGGGGGACCCATGGACGCGCGGGAGGCCAGAACCCTGGGCGCCGGGCTGGCGGAGGCGCTGCGCGACATCCACCGGGCCGGGCTCGTGCACCGCGACCTGAAGCCCGGGAACGTGCTGCTGGCGGCGGACGGGCCGCGGCTGATCGACTTCGGCATCATCCGCGCGGAGGACGGCGAGGGCCTCACCGAGACCGGCTACGTCCTCGGCAGCGCCGGCTACATGGCGCCGGAGCAGGCGGCCGGCGGGGAGGCGACCGCGGCGGCCGACGTCTACTCGCTGGGCGCCGTGCTCACCTTCGCGGCGACCGGCCACGGGCCTTTCGGCGACGGTCCGACGCCGGGGGTGCTGCTCCGCCAGGCGGCCGGCGACCGGGACATCTCGGCGGTGCCCGAGGGACTGCGCGATGTCGTGGCCCGCTGCCTGGATGCTGTTCCCGCAGAGCGCCCTTCTACGAACGCTTTGCTGGAACTCCTGAGCGGGAACGCCAGCCTCAAGGAAACGAAGAAGGCGGCGCGGACCAAGAGCGCCGCCAAGACCCGTACCAAGGACCGCGCTAAGACGCCGGAGCTGGACGATCTGCTCAGAGGCGGCTCGTCGAGTACCCAGAACGCTGAGATCGCGGTGACGCCGACGACGCTCATGCGCTCTACTAAGAACGCCGGCAACGCTAAGAACGCCAAGAACGCCAAGAAGCCGTCGCGTCCGACGCCGCAGCCCATCCCGACCCGCCGCAAGTTCCTCTTCTTCGGCCTGGCCAGCGCTGCGGTCGCCGCCTTCGGCGTGAGCGTCGCCGACATGCCTCACGGTGATTCCAAGACCACCGGCGCCGAGACCGATGACAGCGCCCCCAAGAGCGCGACCGAGCTCCCCACCGTCAAGGTCCCCGGTGCCATCGGCGGCCCCGCGAAGAGCCCTGCGTGGTCCAACACCATCACCAACGCCGACTACCTCGCGCTGTCCGGAACGTCACTCCTGGTCAAGGGCACCACCCTGTCGGCCTTCGCCGCGTCCACCGGCACCCGGAACTGGGCCGCCCCCAACGACACCTTCAGCCAGCTCTACGACGGCGTCCTGCCCGCCACCGCGGACGTGGTGTACGAGGGGGCGCCCACCGGCGGCGACCTGATCGCCGTCGAGGTGGGGACCGGCGCCCAGGCCTGGAGCGTCCCCGGGCCCGCTTCCTGGACCACCCGCGGCTTGGTCGGAGCGTCCGCGGACGTCGTCGTGGTCTGGTCCTACATCGACACGGCCCAGCCCGACAGCGACGGCCTGTGGGGCGTCGACCCGACGTCGCGCCGGCTGCTGTGGAACACGAAGATCGGCGTCTTCGAGGGCTCGCCCTACTTCAGCGCCGAGACCGGGCTGATCCTGTTGTCCCAGCCGAACAGCCACCAGCTGACGGCCTACAACGCCAAGACCGGTCAGCTCGCCTGGACCGCCAAGGACACCACTCCGAATGACGACCCCGCGTTCGCCACCGCGATCGCCAGCCACGGTACGAGCATCTACTGGGCGGCCAACCGCCTGTACGCCTTCGGCACGAACGGCCGCCCCCTGTGGCCGGTGGGCGCCACCGCAGCGGGCACCGACGGAGCCTTCCACGCGGTCATTGCCGACGACACCACCGTCTACGCGGCGTCGCTCGGTTCACTGGAGGAAGAGAGTTACGTCGCCGCCTACAAGGCCTCCGATGGTGCCCCCCTCTGGCTGACGACCTGGCCGAAGAACTTCCACAACCCGAGCCTGGAGTGCGAACTGGCGCTCGGCGGCGGGAACCTCTACATCGTCGACCACTACAGCGGAACCCTGGTCTGCCTGGACGCCAAGACAGGCGAGACCAACTGGCAGTACCACGATCCCGGCGCCAGCCCGAACGACGACTGGTCTGTCGTAGCCGATGACCGGAACGTCTTCATCGGCTACGACTCCACCGTGCGCGGCTTCGTCGCCTGAGCGGCGCGCTATAGCGATTTCGCGTCCTCCCACCCGGACAGGTCGTAGTTGAAGTACGCGTTCGGGAAGACGAACTTCCCGTCGGGCATCCCGTTGAGCCCGCCGGACCCGTCGTACGCCTTGAAGATCTGCACCGACCGGGTCAGACAGTTGTCCTCGGCCAGGTTGTAGGGCCGTGCGAAGCCCGCCGCCACCGCCGCCTCGGCCGCGCTCTGGTCGTCGGCGGCCGTGTCCTTGCAGCGGTAGCTCTTGTAGCCGCCGGACTCGTTCAGCGTCGCGAAGTCCTGGAGCATCTGCTGCTCCGGAGCGTGCTTCTCCCAGTTGTGGTCGGCCAGCGTGGCGCCGTAGTCCCAGGTGTCGCTGCCGTCGGACCAGCGGTAGGCCCAGGCGACGTGCCCGAGGGACAGCGCGCCCTTGGGGGCGTCGAACATGCAGACCCGGCCGGTCGCGGCGTGGGGGTCCGCGGCGGCGGCCGTGGCGGCGGCGGCCGGTGCGACGGCGACGCCCGCGGTGACTGTGGCCGCGAATGTGGCGAGGGCCACAGTGGCGGTCCTCCGACGGCGAATCCTCATCCTGTCCTCCCGTTTCGGCGGGGATCCGGTGCTCCCGCCGCTGTCGACGGCCCCGTCTTCCGAGGCCCGGCAGTGGAATGATCTAACGCGAGTCAGTGTTGTTAACGACGACACGACGACGAGGTCTCACCGAAGGAGTACCACCATGGCCGACACCCTTCTCATCGCGTACGACGGTTCCGCTGACGCCAAGACAGCCCTGGAGTACACGGCCCGGACGTTCCCCGGCCGGCAGGCCGTCCTGCTCACCGTGTGGGAGCCGCTGATGAGCCAGCTGGGCGTCGCCGAGGCCTTCGTCGGGGCGGTGGCCACCGAGGACGAGGAGAAGGTCGTCGAGCAGAGCGCCGAGCAGGTCGCCAAGGACGGCGCCGCGCTGGCCACCGAGGCCGGCCTGAAGGCGACCGCGCGCTGGGAGTCCGAGGGCGCGCAGTCGGTGTGGCAGACCATCGAGCGCGTGGCCGACGAGCTCGACGCCGACCTGATCGTGACCGGCTCCCGCGGCCTGACCGGCCTGCACTCGCTGCTCGTGGGCAGCGTGTCGGCGAAGGTACTGCGGCACGCCAAGCGTCCGGTGCTGGTCGTCCCCTCGGCCGACCTGGCCAAGGGCCGCGGTGAGAACCCCGAGGGCGACTCCGTCGAGGCCTGACGCTAATACGCTTGACCGCTATAGGGCCGGTGACGCTATGCGTTGCCGGCCCTTAGCCGTGCGGTGACCGCGTGCATCCCGCGACTCGCCGTGGACTTCACCGTTCCGCGTGTGACGCCCAGTGTCCGGGCGATCTCGGTTTCCGAGAGATCTCCCCAATAGCGCAGCACCAGTACTTCTCGCTGCCTAGTGGGGAGCGCCTTCACGGCCTCCAGGACTTCGCGGTGCTCCAGCGGCAGCAGCGCCGTCGCCTCGGCGGGCTCCACGTCCATCGTGTCGAGCACGGCGTATTCGCGTTCGAGCTTGCGCCTGCGCTGAACCGACCGCGCGCGGTTCACCACGGCGGTGCGCAGGTACGAGGACGGGGCCGCGACGCCTTTGAGCAGGTCGGGGCGGGACCAGAGTTTGACGAACACCTCTTGGACGGCGTCTTCGGCGCTCGCCGTGTCACCGAGCAGCAGCACCGCCAGCCGGGTCAGCGGCAGCCGGTACCGGGCATAGAGATCGGCGACGTCAATGGTGCCGCTTTGGCTGTGGCATTCCGGGGCGGACAGAACCATCGTGGTCATATATTCAGGGTCCCGGCCGGGCACCCCTGTCGGTAACCACCGAAGGTCTATTCGACCCCCTCCCATAGTGGGGTATGCACGTAAGCCCTATTGAGGAGTGGCTGGCACGGCTGTGGGCTCTGGTACCGCCTCCAGGCGTACATCGCTAAGCGCGTGCCGCATACGCAGCACCACCACGAGCCCTACAGAGAACGACAACACATGCCCTATAGCGGTGTAGTCAGCGTGATCGATGCCCTGCAACAGGCTCGGCGTCGCGCCGGCCAGACAGACGGCCCACACCACCCGCAGCCACAGCGGTCTCGCGGTGGCGATCGCGACGGTCAGCGCGGTGACCACCAGGTACGACGGACCGGTGTCCCACATGTGCGCGTCCGACGCGGGCAGCGTGTCGTGGTGGATCCGCCACCAGACCAGTCCCTCGGTGACCAGGCTGACGCCTATGTGCACGCCGCCCAGGAGCAGCACCGTCTTCCGCGCACCCAGTACGGCGACCACGCTGAACAGCGACAGGGCGAAGAAGGGCCACACCCCCGCGGACTCCTGGGGTATGAAGGCCGACGTGACGAACGCCTCCACGGGATGCCCGTCCGGCCGGATGTTCGCCAGGTTCGTCGAGCACCAGTCCATGAGCCGCCGCAGCCGGTCGGTGGAGATCGTGTCCTCGACTACAGCCGCGACCGCCAGCGACACCGCGTACCAGAACGCGGGATCGCGCAGCAGTCGCGGCGCGAGGGCGCGGAGTCGGTCGGCGGACAAGGGGACCCCTTTCGGCGGACGGAACCCATCCTGCCAACGCTCCGGCCGACGCCGCATGATCCCCGGCCGGATTCCGAGCGGGCTGACGATTATCCGCCATCGTCAGCCGACGTGCGCGGCCAGGAAGTCCGCCCAGGCCCCGGCCCCGCGATGTCGGGCGCCAGCCCGGCCGGAACCGCAGGCCGCCCGGGTTCGGGACCACCGGCAGCTTCGCCATGGCGCGCACCGCCTTGAGCGATCCGCAGGTCGTACCCGCTGCGCGCAGCAGCGGCACGGTGTGCGAGCCGAGGGTGCCGGTGCCGCCGGCGCCGCCGGTGACGAAGATCTGCACGTTCACGATCACTCCTTGGTATGACGGTGTCGGCCCGTGGAGCGGGCTACATCGTGAAGACACCCGGACCGAGGGATGTGTGACAGATGGCCGACGAGAACCTCCTCGCCGAGCGGTTCCAGGAGCATCGTCCGAGGTTGCGCGCGGTGGCCTATCGCATGCTCGGCTCCCTGAGCGAGTCCGACGACGCGCTGCAGGAGGCCTGGCTGCGGGCCGGCGGCGCCGACACCGGCGAGGTGCGCAATTTCGAGGCCTGGCTGACCACGATCGTGGGACGCGTGTGCCTGAACATGCTGCGCTCGCGGCAGCAGCGTCGCGAGGACTCCCTGGAGATCCACATCCCGGATCCGGTGGTGCGGGCCGAGGACGACTCCGACCCGGAGACCGCCGCCCTGACCGCGGACTCGGTCGGGCTGGCGATGATGATCGTGCTGGACACCCTCACCCCCGCGGAGCGCTTCGCCTTCGTGCTGCATGACATGTTCGCGGTGCCGTTCGAGGACATCGCCGAGGACCTGGAGAAGACGCCGGCGGCGGTCCGCCAGCTCGCCAGCCGGGCCCGGCGGCGGGTCGAGGGGCGCGCGCCGGTCCCCGACCCCGACCTCGCGGTGCAGCGCGCGGCCGTCGACGCGTTCTTCGCCGCCGCGCGCAACGGTGATTTCGAGGCGCTGGTCGCCGTCCTGCACCCGGACGTGGTGCTCCGCGCCGACGGCGGCGTGCTGCGGGCCGGCCAGTCCGTGACGCTGTCCGGAGCGCACACCGTCGCCTCGCAGGCGCAGCTGGCGCGCACCATCGCGCCGTACGTCCAGCGCGTCCTCATCAACGGCACGCCGGGCGCCTTCGTCGTGAAGGACGGCAAGCCGATCTCGCTGATGTCCTTCGACGTCGTCGGCGGCAAGGTGGTGTCGATCCAGGTGATCCTCGACCCCGAGCGGCTCGAGGAGGTCGCCCGGACGCTGGCCGTCTAGCGGTACGGATAGGCCGCGGCGCCGGACCCCTGTGGGTTCCGGCACCGCGGCCTCTTTAGCGTTCTTCTTCCAAGGGAGCCCTTAAGCGATCGGCACTCGTTGGCGCGCATACGCCGGTGCCGGAGCCGGTTCGGCGGACTTCTCCAGAGCCAGGCCCGGGACCCACCGCAGCGCCCGCGGCAGCTTCCAGTTCCGCTCGCCCAGCACGCTCATGATCGCCGGGACCAGCAGGCCGCGCACCAGCGTGGCGTCGATCGCGACCGCGACCGCCATGCCGATGCCGACCATCTTCATCGGCGCGAACGGCATGAAGGCGAACAGGGAGAACACCGCCACCATGATCATCGCCGCGCTGCTCACCACCCCGGAGGACGAGCTGACGCCCTTGACCACGGCCTGCTTCGTCGGCACGCCCCGCAGCCGCAGCTCCCGGATCCGGCTGAGGATGAACACGTGGTAGTCCATGGACAGCCCGAACAAGATCACGAACATGAACAGCGGCAGCCAGGAGATCACCGCGCCGTAGGACTGGAAGCCGAGCTGCTTCTCCAGGTGCCCGTCCTGGAAGATCCACTTCACCACGCCGTACGAGGCGCCGACCGACAGCAGGTTCACCGCGATGGCGGTCAGCGGGATCGCCAGGGAGCGGAAGGCCGCGACCATCAGCACGAAGGCGAGCAGCAGCACGAAGCCGATGACGATCGGGGTGGTGCTGTGCAGCCGGTCGCCGAAGTCGGTCTGGCCGGCCGACTGGCCGCCGACGTTGTATTCGATGCCGGGGACGTGGCCGAGGGTCGCGGGCAGCACCTGGCTGCGCAGGTTCTTCAGCGCGGCCGCGGAGGCGCTGTCCGCGCCGTCGCCGGCCAGCGGGATCGAGATGGCCTGGTAGCTGCCGTCGGCGCTGGTCTGGGTGGTCACCTGGGAGCCGTTGGGGAGCATCCGCTCCATCGCGGCGACCTCGCCGGTGAACGCGGGGCCCTTCAGTACGCTCGGGTCGCCGTGCACCAGCAGCTGCGCCGGCGCGGGTCCGCCCGGGAACGCCGTCTGCATGCGCTCCAGCGTCTGGCTGATCGGCTTGCCGTGGGTCAGCTCGACGCCGCCCGGGTCCTTGGCCTTCAGCCCGGTGCCGGGGATCGCCAGGGCGAGCAGGGCCAGCAGGGCCGGAACGCCCCACAGCAGCGGACGCTTCACGACGTGCCGCACCAGGAAGTTCCAGAACCGCGACTCGCTCGCCACCGTGCGGCGCTTGCCCAGCAGCGGCATCCGGCCCTTGTCGATCTTGTCGCCGAGCCAGGACAGCATCGCCGGGACCACGGTGACCGAGCCCAGCATCGCCATGCCGACGACCAGGATCGTGCCCACGGACCATCCGGAGAAGGCGTCCATCCCGGTGAGGAACAGACCGCCGAGGCAGGCCATCACGGTCAGGCCGGAGACCACGATGGACCGGCCCGAGGTGCGCGCCGCGATCCGCAGCGCCTCGCGCGGCGAGCGGCCCAGGGCGCGTTCCTCGCGTTCGCGGCGGATGTAGAAGAGCGAGTAGTCGACGCCGACGGCCATGCCGATCAGGAGCACCACCGAGGACGTGCTGTCGCTGATCGGCACCCAGTGGCCGGGGATCGCCATCAGCGAGATGCCCGCGACCACCGCGGTCAGCGCCAGGAGTAGCGGGATCGAGGCGGCGACCAGTGCGCCGAACACGATCAGCAGCAGGATCAGGGTGACCGGGACCGAGCTGTACTCCGCGCGCTGCAGGCCGGTGGAGATGATGTCGTTGATCGTCTTGTTGACCGATGCCGAGCCGGCTTCCTCGACGCGGAGTCCGGGATGCGACGCCTGGATCTGCGCGACAGTCGCCAAAGGCTTGGCCACGGTCTTGTCGGCGTCGTCCTTGTTCCCGGCGACCACGAAGGTGACCAGCGCGGAGCGTCCGTCCTTGGAGACCAGTGCCTTGGTCTCCGCGGCGTTGTCCAGCGGGGAGCGGACCTGGATCGCGGAGCCCGGGATCGCGCGCAGCGCCGCGGCGACGTCCGCGACGCCGCGACGGAAGTCCGCGTCGGAGGCGAAAGCCGTACCCGACCGGCTCTGCACGAGCACGCTCTCCGTCTGCTGGGAGATCCCGGAGACGTCGAGAGCGCGCTCCGCGCGGCCGGCCTCGCCGGGGTCGTAGGTGGTCTTCTTGGCGCCGGAGGCCATTCCGCCGATCACTACCGCGGCGATGATCAGGATGAGCCAGCCGAAGACGGTGGTCTTGCGGTGGCGGGCACTCCAGCCCGCCACCCGTTCCACCACAGGCGGGCGTGCTGTTAGCGTGGGCATGAGAGATCCCCTCCATGGCTGAGCCATCGATGTGTGAGAGCTGACGTGACTTGGTGGTGCGGGGTCCTGCCAGGCCGGGCGGATGCTGCAACATCTGCCCGGCCCGTTTTTTCGGCTCAGCCGCCTGCTGACGTGCTCAAGGGGCCGGGGGCTTCCAGAACCCGCCGCGCCGCGGCCATCGGGTCGCGTTTGGTGACCACGGCCCGCACGGTGTTCGCGTGCACCCGCGCGGTCGCCACCAGGACGTAGTTCCAGGCCAGCAGCAGGACCAGGGAGGCGACTGCTGCAACAGTCGCGGACAGGTCACTGCCGATCCAGAAGCCGATGGCGTCCTTGCCGTGAGGGCCGTTCGGGAAGTAGCCGTACTCGAGGCCGTGATAATGACGGCCGTTGAAGCCGCGCGGGATGTAGCGGTACCAGATCGGGACGGTGACGCCTCCCAGGAACGCCATCCAGATCGTCCAGACGACGGTGTCCAGGATGAACAGGGGGAGGGCCAGGAGAGTGAAGTATGAGAGCCCCCGCTGGGTGATCCGGTCCCTCCACACCGCCTTGAGCGTCGGGAAGAAGCCCTCCGCGGTCTCCACCGGCGGCAGCGCGGGGAGCCCTTCGGGGATCACCGCACGGGCCCGGCCGCGCTCCAGGACGACACAGCCGCGGATGAAGTAGGCGCTGCCGATGAGCAACGGCAGGCCGGCCCAGATGATCACCAGCGCCGCGGACGTCACCGTGATGGTGGTGATCACGCAGAACAAAGCCAGACAGACGACGAGCGAGCTCAGCAGATACCAGGCCGACGCCCAGACACCGCCGGAGAACAACATGCGGAGCGGGTTGCGGTACATCCGCAGGCGCTTCCATATAGGAGTCCCGTAGAGAGACGCCATGTCTTCGGTGTTCATTCGACGCTCCTGAGCATCCGCTCGATCTCGCCGACCTTCAGATCCAGGGCCTGCAGTTCGGTGAGCAACTGGTCCTGCTTCTCCACCGCCTCTTCCGCGAGCTTGCGGTAGGCGGCGAACGCGACAGCGTCGGCGCGGTGCTTCTGCAACTGGAAGAACGACACGATGCTGACCGCGATCGCCGTGAAGATGATCGCGATGATCACCACCGCGATGATCCCCCCGTTGGAACCTCCGCCCCCGCTGGCGAGCACGACTCCCGTATTCATCCCTTTCCACCCTTCGTGTTCGCGTCGGGCGCGGGTTCCGCGTCCCGGGCCACCGTCTCGGCGATCGTCTCCGCGTCGAGCGTCAGCGCGAACGGCATGAGCTCGAAGTACTTCATGGCCTTGCCGTCGTCGGACAGCTCCAGTTGGCCGGTCACCATGCCGGCCGTCTCGAGCCGCTCCAGATGCATGTAGAGCAGTGCCCGGGACAGTCCCAGCCGGCGGGCCAGTTCGCTGACGTGGAGGCGTTCCCCTGCTTGAGCCGAGCGGTACAGCTCCGCGACGATGCGCAGCCGCTGGGCGTGGCCCACAGCGCCCAGCTTCGCGAGCAGTTCCTCGGTGTTCAGGGTGTCCTCCTCGTTCGCTATCACCTGTAAGCCGAGACTGACAGGTGCCTGACGCAACTGTCAAGTGTCCGCATCAGACCCCTTCGGCCCTCCCCTGCCTTACACTGGAGGGCATGAGCGAGAACTCGGGCTGGGACGCCGACGAGCGCGTCGTGGACTGGGACGAGCTGTTCGGGGACGTGCTGCCCGAGCAGACCATGGACGATCTCGGCGATCGAGACCCGTCTTCGACCTCCGGCGCCGGCGGCGACACCGCCCGGCTGATGGAGCTGCTGGCGGACCGGCCGCCGCACTACGAGGACTGAACCGACCGGATTAGCCCGCCCGGGATCAGGGAGCTTGACATGGGCCCGGGCGCAGACTAAGTTTTCACGACGTTGCCCCTTCGGGACGCGCCGCGCGAGCGGGCGATCACCCGGGGTGATCTTCAGCAGGAGCCCATTCGAACATCAAGTCGTCGCCCTTCGGGCGTCGGCATCGTCGTGGTCTCCTGGTGTCGGGATATTGGATATCTCAGCCAAACGGCCGGCGAACGGCCGATTTGGAGGGGGAAACAAGTACCGATACAGTTCTGGAGCACCGCAGCGGAACGCAAGTTCCGAAGCGGACTGAAGGCCAGGTGGAAGCGCAAGACGCGGAAACGATCTGCTAAGATCGGAAATGCGAAAGGCGGGGAAACCAGCCGGAAGTGAAAATCGCAAGAAATTGCGAAAGCCGCGGAGGATCTGCTAAGATCTAAAGCGAAGCAAGATAAAAGAAAAACAGCAAGACCTGACAACGCCGGGTCGCAGCCGATCGGAACGAAGGTTCCGGGACGAGTGGTTCGGGCGTCTGTTTCTTGAGAACTCAACAGTGTGCCGATTAATTTCGATGCCATGCGACCTCGGTCCTGCGCTCCTTGTGAGCGATGGTCCGAGTGTCTTGAACACATGGTTGGTAGACGACTCCCGACCCCCGTCGGGATGTTCGGTCTACTTGCCAGGTGACTCTTCTGACACC